>NZ_CP049250.1:2419118-2737990 GCF_011046895.1 Rhizobium rhizoryzae
TGCTTTTTTTGGCCGTATTCCTGATGCAGAGGCATTGGCTACCCAGCTGAATTCAATAC
The DNA here is from genome assembly GCF_011046895.1 of Rhizobium rhizoryzae. Lineage (NCBI taxonomy): Bacteria > Pseudomonadati > Pseudomonadota > Alphaproteobacteria > Hyphomicrobiales > Rhizobiaceae > Affinirhizobium > Affinirhizobium rhizoryzae. The sequence continues at coordinate 2,419,178 of NZ_CP049250.1, forward strand.
CCGGCGTCGTAGAGCACGGGCTGTTCATCAATATGGCATCGTTTGCGATCATTGCCGGACCGGCGGGTGCGCGAACGATGCAGGCGAAATAAGACAGGAGCATTGACACATGATCAGACAAGCGGTTTTCGGCCGTACCGCCGCGCTCGCCATTCTTCTTTCCGGTGTAGCGCTGAGCGCCCCCGTCAGCGCCCAGGAAATTCCTGCCGATCATCTGAAGGCGGCACGGGATGCGATTGCAGCCCTGAATGCCACGGATCGTTTCGATGCCATTCTTCCGAATCTCGCCGAGCGCCTGAAGAACGAATACACGGTTGCTTCGCCGAACTTCCAGACGCAGATTTCAAAGACTGTCGAGGCGGAGGCCTTGGCTTTGGCTCCGCGTCGTGCCGACCTGGAAAAAGAAGTCGCGGTGACCTTCGCGAAGTCCTTCACGGTTGATGAGCTGAAGCAGATCGCTTCTTTCTACTCCTCGCCAGTTGGCAAGAAATATCTTCAGACGCTCCCGCTCGTGCAGCGCGAAACGATGCGCGCCGCAGAAATCTGGGCGAATGGCATTTCGCGTGATCTGACTGCCAACAGCACCGCCAAGCTGCGCACCGTGATGGATGCCAACAAGGTGAAGGCTCCGACGGCAGACGCAACGGGCAACGCTCCGAAGCCCTGATCTACCGCTTCCAGATGTTTATAAGATGAGCCCGGTTCTGCCGGGCTTTTCCTTGTGTGCCATCGCACACTATATGAAGTGCCAATCCCATTCGCCGGACAATCCACAGGAGCCTCACATGACCAGCTATGATTACGACCTCTTTGTTATCGGCGGCGGGTCAGGTGGTGTAAGATCCGGACGGCTTGCGGCCTCGATGGGCAAGAAGGTGGCGATTGCGGAAGAATACCGTTTCGGCGGCACATGTGTCATCCGCGGCTGCGTGCCGAAGAAACTATTCGTCTATGCTTCCCAATATCATGAGCACTTCGAAGATGCGGCCGGATATGGCTGGACTGTCGGTGAAAGCAGCTTCAACTGGCAAGCGCTCATTGAAGCCAAGGACAAGGAAATTGCCCGCCTTGAAGGGCTTTATCGTCGCGGGCTCGAAAATGCCGGGGCTGAAATTCTGGATACGCGTGCAGAACTTGTGGATGCCCATACGATCCGTCTCGTCAAGACGGACACGACCGTGACGGCAGAACGCATCGTGATTGCAACCGGCGGCACGGCAAACCCGCACGCATCGCTGCCGGGCTCCGAATTCTGCATCACCTCCAACGAAGCCTTCCATCTGGAGGAGCTGCCGAAATCCATCCTGATCGCGGGCGGTGGCTATATCGCTGTCGAATTCGCCAACATCTTCCATGGGCTTGGTGTTGACACGACGTTGATCTATCGCGGAAAGGAAATCCTGTCCCGCTTCGATCGCGACATGCGTGAGGGCCTTCATAAGGCGATGGTCGACAAGGGCATCCGTATCATGCTGACAGACGTCATCGAAGAGGTCACGAAATCTCCGGCGGGCGGGCTGACAGCGCGCACCAAGGCGGGCGCCAGCGTTTCTGCCGATCAGATCATGCTCGCACTCGGCCGTGATCCGAACACTGCTGGCCTCGGTCTTGAAAACGCAGGTGTCGAAATTGATGCGCGGGGCGCCATTGTCGTGGATGCCTATTCACGCACGAATGTGCCGCATATCTTCGCGCTGGGTGATGTGACGGATCGGGTACAGCTCACTCCAGTCGCCATTCACGAAGCGATGTGCTTCATCGAGACCGAGTTCAAGAACAATCCGACCGCACCGGACCATGATCTGATCGCGACCGCCGTGTTTTCCCAGCCGGAAATCGGCACGGTCGGGCTTTCCGAAGAAGAGGCGTGCAAACGCTTCGACGAAATCGAAGTGTATCGCGCGGAGTTCCGTCCGATGAAAGCAACACTTTCCGGACGCGCCGAAAAGATGATCATGAAGCTCGTGGTCAATGCGGCAGATCGGAAGGTGGTCGGAGCGCATATCCTGGGGCACGACGCGGGTGAAATGGCGCAGCTGCTGGGCATTTCGCTCAAAGCCGGCGTGACCAAGGACGACTTCGACCGCACCATGGCGGTTCATCCGACCGCTGCCGAAGAGCTTGTGACCATGTACAAGCCGAGCTACCGCGTGAAGGGTGGAGAGCGCATCAACGGTTGATGCGTTCGCTTTGCTTGATTTTTAGGAAGCGCGAGCCAGGGCTCGCGCTTCGATATTCCCAATATGGCACTTAGGTTGTCAGGCGAGGGGAGTTCATCAGCTTGCGGAACAGGGTCTGCATGGCTTTGCCGATGTCTTCGTTCGGAGATGCTTCAATAAAGTAACCGGGTGTTGCGCAAGCTTCCATGCTCGGGCGCAGACGCGAATCAAAGGGCTTGATTCTGTTCACCCAAAATTTGTCGTCCGGCAATGGAATGTAGGTGGTGTAGACGACGGCGACCTTGATGCCTTTGTCTTTCAGGTCCTTGCATGCAGCTGGATCTATAGGTTCCATGCAGCGGTCATCCTTCTGGCTGCCGGAGCAGACCGCCTTTTCTGCATCGGTCATGCCATCTGAAACAAGAAAGACTACCTTTTGCCGATCAGTCGTACTGTTGCCCGTGCCAACTGTGCCGACCACCGGCTTGATGCTCGCGAAAGTGCTGGCAAAGTCTGTCAGTGTATTGTCGTTATAGTTGTTCTTTACCGTGGACATCAAATCAAGATTGGTTACGGCTTTATCGACATCGTCCATGTTGGATGTCAATTTGGCAATTTCCTTCAGTCCGAGATTATCCGCGTTTGTGCCAAATGAATAAACCGCCATGCGGTATTGATTGTTTACCAGTTTGTATAGGTCGACGTCTTCCGTGAGCTTCTTCGTTGCATCACGCACAACATCAATACGCAGCTTTACGCTCAGGTTACGGGCAGCCTGTAAGGTGTTGTCCTCGGCTTTTCCGGTCGCGTGACAGGCAAAAGCGCAACCGAAGTTTGCTTCCAACTTAGCGATATCCGCATTCGTCGCGCCCAGACCCATGGAAGGGGTATTGTCCAGCAGCATGAAGAAATCGATGAAGGCGTTGGTCTGGTATGTCGCCTTGGCCGCGCCGCTTACCCCGATGCTCTCCTTGCCAATGACGCCCATGAAGGCTGTGGGTATTGCTGCCGTGAAGCTGACATTGGAAGTCAGTTCCGAATTCTCACGCTTTATACTCACGCTGACGGATTTGAGACGGTCGCGAAGTGTCTGTGGCAACTGCGCCAGGAAAAGCCGTCTGGCATCATCGTTGCCTAACTGGATTTCGCCGTTCGCGGGCATGGTCATGGCTTGCGCCACGGATGTCGATTTTTCCGACAGGGCTCCTACCGCCGCCGCATCGGCGGCATTCATCAGCGCGGTTCGCTCATCCACGGCCATGCCAAAATCGACAGCCAGACCGGCCGCAGCGATGAGCGGTACAATGAGGAGGGCAGTCATGACACCGAAGTTTCCTTGCTGGTCCGACTTGATCGCCCTGTAGTTGTTTAGTCGAAATTTTTTCATTAAATCGTCTCGGCGGCGAAAATATTAGCTTTGTCTATCCATATAGTACTATGTATTGCTATCTTCGAAACGAGATTGGTTTAACATAGCTTAACTTATATTAGATTTAATTTACATCGGAGCTGACTTATATTTTGGAACGATGAAGTAGGCAGCGTTGGCAGGCATTGCCTGGTTCGGTCTCTGCTGTGCATGAGGTGGTCTCTTATTGGTCCCGATACAGGCCAGACATGCGCCTTTCCGCTCTATGCAAGGCTGCCTCAAAGGTTTATAAGCCGCCAACTTCAAACGAGGTGCGATGAGGCACTGCGTAATCAAAACGGACGAAAGACAATGGCAGAAACCTGGACACCAAGCACATGGCGGCAAAAACCGATCCAGCAGGTTCCGGATTATCCGGATGCGGACGCGCTGAAGGCGACGGAAGCCCAGCTTTCCACGTTCCCGCCACTCGTCTTTGCAGGTGAGGCGCGTCGTCTCAAGAAGTCTCTCGCCAATGTTGCCGAAGGCAATGGCTTCCTGTTGCAGGGCGGCGATTGCGCGGAAAGCTTCCTGGAGCATGGCGCAGACAATATTCGCGACTTCTTCCGCGCCTTCCTGCAGATGGCTGTCGTTCTGACTTTTGGCGCGCAGCAGCCAGTGGTCAAGGTTGGTCGTATTGCTGGCCAGTTCGCAAAGCCGCGCTCCTCGAACTTCGAGAAGCAGGGCGACATTGAGCTTCCGTCCTACCGCGGCGATATCATCAATGGCATCGAGTTCACGCCGGAGGCGCGCATTCCCGCGCCTGAGCGTCAGCTCAAGGCCTATCGCCAGTCGGCAGCCACGCTGAACCTTTTGCGTGCCTTTGCCATGGGTGGTTATGCGAACCTCGAAAACGTTCATCAGTGGATGCTGGGTTTCGTCAAGGATAGCCCGCAGGGTGAGCGCTACAAGAAGCTGGCGGATCGCATCTCCGAAACGATGGACTTCATGAAGGCCGTCGGCATTACGTCGGAAAACAATCCTGCGCTGCGTGAAACGGATTTCTTCACCAGCCACGAGGCGCTGCTGCTGGGCTACGAAGAGGCATTGACGCGCGTCGATTCGACGTCCGGCGACTGGTATGCCACGTCCGGCCACATGATCTGGATCGGTGACCGTACGCGTCAGCCCGATCACGCTCATGTCGAGTTCTGCCGCGGCATCAAAAATCCGATCGGTTTGAAGTGTGGTCCATCCATGACTGCCGATGGTTTGCTTCAGTTGATCGATATCCTGAACCCGACCAATGAAGCAGGCCGTCTGACGCTCATCTGCCGTTTCGGCTACGACAAGGTTGCCGAGCATCTGCCGCGCCTCATTCGCGCCGTCGAGCGGGAAGGCCGCAAGGTGGTCTGGTCCTGTGATCCAATGCACGGCAACACAATCACGTTGAACAACTACAAGACACGTCCGTTTGACCGCGTCTTGTCAGAAGTGGAAAGCTTCTTCCAGATCCATCGTTCGGAAGGCTCGCATCCGGGTGGTATCCACATCGAGATGACCGGCAAGGACGTGACCGAATGCACTGGCGGCGCGCGTGCCGTATCGGCTGGCGATCTTCAGGATCGCTACCACACGCATTGCGATCCGCGCCTCAACGCCGATCAGGCGCTTGAACTGGCATTCCTGCTGGCAGAGCGCATGAAGTCGGGACGTGAGGAAAAGCGTTTGGCGGTTAACGCCTGATCCTGTCTCTCAGGAAAGCTTGAAAAAAGGAAAGGCCGGTGGGGGGAACCGGCCTTTCTCTTTGTGAGGCTGTGCTGGCAAAGCCTCATGTCTTGGATCAAAGTGGAAGGGCACTTTCACCCAAGGTTTATTACTGCTTGCTGATGTAGCTCAGGTTATAGTTGTGTTCTTACCAATTCATTAATGGTTGAGGGATTGCAAAGCTTTGCACGCAGAATTTTGGGAGAAAGTTGCTCAACTTTCTGACATCGGCCGCATCCGCTTCGGCTGAAGTTTACCGACGAAATTTGTCTCATGCGCGTTGCGGAGCTTTGTCCTGCACGCTAAATCAGGGGCATGACTCAGGATATCGCTTCGACTTTCCATATCGCGCTCGCTCAACTGAATCCGACAGTCGGTGACGTCGCGGGAAACCTTGCTCTCGCCCGCCAGGCCAGGCGCGATGCCGCCAAGAGCGGGGCGCATATCGTGGTCTTCACCGAACTCTTTCTGAGCGGCTACCCCCCGGAGGATCTGGTGCTGAAGCCTGCTTTCTTGAAAGCATGCTGGAAGGCGCTGGAAGACCTGGTCGAGGACAGCAAGGATGGTGGACCGGGCTTCGTGATCGGCCTTCCGCGCCAGAGCGACAAGGGACGCCACAATTCCGTTGCCATCGTCGATAACGGTCGGATTCTGGCGCTGCGCGACAAGATCGATCTGCCGAACTATGGCGAGTTCGACGAGAAGCGCGTGTTCGTTGAAGGCGAGATGCCGGGACCGGTGAATTTCCGCGGTGTGCGCATCGGTGTTCCGATCTGCGAAGAGATCTGGAACGATCTTGGTGTGTGCGAAACACTGGCGGAAAGCGGTGCCGAGATCCTCATCGTGCCGAATGGCTCGCCCTATTATCGCGGCAAGGTGGAAGTTCGCCATCAAGTGGCGCTGAAGCAGGTTATCGAGAGCGGTTTGCCGCTGATTTTCGTCAACCAGCTGGGCGGTCAGGACGAACTGGTTTTCGATGGTGCGAGCTTCGGTCTGAATGCTGACAAGACGCTTGCTTTCCAGATGGCAGAATTCGAAACCGGACTGGAGACGACGGATTGGGTTCGTTCCGACGATGGATGGCGTTGCAATAATGGACCCGTTGTCACCATTCCTGAGCGGGAAGAGGCGGACTATCGCGCCTGCCTTCTGGGCTTCCGCGATTACGTGAACAAGAACGGGTTCAAATCTGTCGTCCTCGGCATGTCCGGCGGCATCGATTCTGCCGTCTGCGCTGCGATTGCCGTGGATGCACTCGGAAGCGACCGGGTGCGCACAGTCATGCTGCCTTACCGCTACACATCCGAAGAAAGCTTCAAGGATGCGGCAGAATGCGCGAAGGCGCTTGGTGCGCATTACGATATCGTGCCGATCTCTGAGCCGGTTGAAGGCTTTCTGTCGGCGCTTTCGGAAATGTTCGAGGGGACCGAGGAAGGTATCACGGAAGAGAATCTGCAAAGCAGGACGCGTGGCACCATTCTGATGGCGATTTCGAACAAGTTCGGGGCCATGGTGGTGACAACCGGCAACAAGTCCGAAATGTCGGTTGGCTATGCGACGCTTTACGGCGATATGAACGGCGGCTTCAACCCTATCAAGGACCTGTACAAGATGCAGGTCTATGCGCTGGCAGCCTGGCGCAATCAGAATGTGCCGCAAGGGGCGCTCGGTCCGGGTGGCGAAGTCATTCCCGCCAATATTCTGTCCAAGGCACCCTCGGCAGAGCTGCGCCCCAACCAGACGGACCAGGATTCGCTGCCGCCTTACCCCGTGCTCGACGACATTCTCGAATGCCTTGTCGAGGGCGAAATGGGGGTCGACCAGATCGTGGCACGCGGCCATGACATTGCAACCGTACATCGCGTGGAACATCTTCTCTATCTGGCGGAATACAAGCGTCGTCAGTCTGCGCCCGGCGTAAAGATCACGAAGAAGAATTTTGGCCGGGATCGCCGCTATCCCATCACCAACCGTTTTCGCGATCGGTGAGGTAGGGCGGAGCTTGATCTCGTCTTTCTCTCTGTCCGTCGACGCTGGCTGCGTCTTCAGGCTGAAAGGCTTCCCGTTTGTTCCGGCCATCGATGTGAAATTGAGAGGTATGTCGGCGTGCGAGACTGTATGGTCGATGGTGAAGCCTTTGCAGCCGACGCCCGGGAGGCCGTATACCGAGCCATTCACACGCGCCGGGACGTGCGCGACCAATTCTTGAGTGATCCTCTGCCGGATGATCTGGTCCGTCGCTTGCTGAAAGCTGCCCATGCCGCGCCCTCCGTCGGTTTCATGCAGCCCTGGAGCTTCATCCTGGTGCGGTCAGAGGAAACGAAGCAAGCAGCCTGGAAGGCCTTCAGCAAGGCGAATGCAGAAGCAGAGGCGATGTTCGCCGACGAGAAGCGAGATCTCTATCGGAGCCTCAAGCTTGAGGGCATACGCAAGGCGCCGCTGTCCATTATCGTGACCTGCGACCCGGACCGCGCCGGGCCGGTGGTGCTGGGGCGTACCCATAATCCGCGCATGGACGTCTATTCCACCGTCTGCGCCGTTCAGAACCTCTGGCTTGCCGCACGAGCCGAAGGGGTAGGTGTTGGCTGGGTCAGCATTTTCCAGGATGACGATGTTCGCGCGCTGCTCGGAATTCCTGAGCGGATCCAGATCGTGGCATGGCTTTGCCTGGGTTACGTGCGCGAACTCTATCAGGAGCCAGAACTGGCGGTGAAAGGCTGGCGGCAAAGGCTCGATCTCGACCAGCTCATTTGCGAGGAGCGCTGGCGAGAGAGGTCGTAACGTCTAGGCCGCTTATTACTGAGTCGGCTCTATGCCGGGCCGGTTCAACTCCGCGTCCTGACTGTCCGGATAGAATTGCGGGCCAACCGTGCGAACCGGCTGATCCGGTTTCCATTCCCTGACCGGCGGGACCGGAGAGAGATCCTTTGGCGTGGAGGGGCGCATTTTGCCAAGCGTGATGACCGAGGAACCCGGTTTCTGCGTATCCGTCCGCTGAATGGACGATGAGGCTGCGCCCGGAGCATCGGGATTGATCGAGGCCGGCACGTTGGCATAGTCGATCTCGCCGCATTTGAGCTGCAGCATTTCCTTGCGGATGACCTCTGGATCCCTGCCGAGAGAATTCACCAGCTTTCCCTGTGCCGTACGAGAGGCAAGGACGGCCTGCCTGTCTCGCTCCGTATCGGCAAGTTGCTGCTCCAGATCCCGACAGGGGTCGTTTCGCCCGAAGGTGACGATGCTGCCGGTGCCGCAACGAAGTCGCTGCATTTCGCCGCGAATTTCGCGGGATGCTGCGGTGATGTCGCTCAAAGCCTTTGCGTGGGAATTGGCCGTCTGCGTGCTGCCAATGACAGTCGTCGCACCTGACAGTTCCTTGCCGAGAGCCACGCAACGTGCCGCATTATCCGCTGCAGATGCGACTGCTGGCAGACACAGGACAATAGCCGCGAATAGCTGGCGATGAGGCATGAACGATGCTTCCCTGCTTCGACACAAACGAAAACCCGGAGGCAGTTTCCGGCCTCCGGGTTTAAATTATCATAAACGGCCTGTGTGAGGCTTAAGAGATCGCGGCGAAATCCGTATGGGATGCCTCCACGACTGCCAGCGCCGCCATGTTGACGACACCGCGGGACGTGACCGAGGTGGACAGGATATGCGCCGGCTGGGCCGCACCCAGAAGGATTGGCCCCACATGCAGGGCGTCCATCATGGTGCGAACAAGGCCCAGCGAGATGTTCGACGAATCGAGGTTCGGAAACACGAGAAGATTCGCTTCGCCCGAAAGGTCGCTGTTGGGCATGGCGCGCTTGCGCAAACTTTCCGACAGGGCAGAACCTGCCTGCATCTCACCATCGACTTCGAGGTCGGGAGCACGCTGGCGGATGATCTCCAGTGCTGCGCGCATCTTGCGTGCGCTTTCTGAATCACGGCTGCCGAAGTTGGAATGCGACAGCAGGGCTGCCTTTGGCACGATGCCGAAGCGGCGGATTTCCTGAGCCGCCAGAATGGTGATCTCGGCAATCTCCTCATGCGTCGGGTTGTCGTTCACGAAGGTATCCGTGAAGAAGACCGGGCCCTTCTGCGTGATCAGAAGGCTCAAGCTGGAGAAGGCGCAGACGCCCTTCCGCTTGCCGATGATCTGGCTGACATCACGCAGGTGACGGTCAAAGCCGCCTTCGACGCCGCAGATCAGGGCATCCGCATCGCTACGCTTGACGGCAAGCGCGCCGATTACGGTGTTGTTCGTACGCACAATGGTGCGGGCCGTTTCCGGGTTGATGCCAGCACGACCGACAAGCGAGAGATATTCATCGACATAGTCGCGGTAGCGCGGATCATCCTCGGGGTTGACCACCTCGAAGTCTACGTTTGGCCTGATGCGAATGCCGAAACGCTGCAGACGTGCCTCGATGACCGATGGGCGACCGATGAGAACCGGTACGCCGGTCTTTTCTTCAAGCAGCACCTGCGCCGCACGCAGCACGCGCTCGTCCTCGCCTTCGGAGAAGATCACGCGCTTCTTTTCTGCAGCGCGCGCACTGGTGAAGATCGGCTTCATGACGAAGCCGGAGCGCCAGACAAAACGGCTCAACTGATCCAGGTAGTGATCGAAGTCAGCGATCGGGCGGGCCGCGACGCCGCTCTCTGCCGCAGCCTTTGCCACTGCCGGCGCAATGCGCAGGATCAGGCGCGGGTCGAAGGGCGAGGGGATAAGGTAGTTTGGTCCGAATACCGGCGTCTCATCAGCATAGGCGCGTGCGGCGACATCGGAAATTTCTTCGCGTGCCAGACCGGCAATCGCCTTGACCGCCGCCATCTTCATTTCTTCGTTGATGGTCGTTGCACCGCAATCCAGCGCACCGCGGAAGATGTAGGGGAAGCAGAGGACGTTGTTGACCTGGTTCGGGAAATCGGAACGACCAGTACAGATCATCGCGTCCGGACGGGCAGCGCGCGCAAGTTCCGGCATGATTTCCGGGGTCGGGTTTGCCAGAGCCATGATGAGCGGCTTTTCGGCCATCTGCTCCAGCAGTTCCGGCTTCAGGACACCCGCGGCGGAGAGGCCGAGGAAAACGTCCGCACCGCCGATGCTTTCGGCCAGCAGACGCTTGTCGCTCTTCTGGGCGTAGATTTCCTTCCACGGGTCCATCAGAACGTTGCGGCCATCATAGACCAGACCTTCGATGTCATGGACCCATATGTTTTCGCGTTTCGCGCCCAGCGATACCAGCAAGTTCAGGCAGGCCAGGGCAGCGGCGCCAGCGCCCGAAGTGACGATCTTGACGTTCTCGATGTTCTTTCCGGCCAGTTCCAGACCGTTGAGGATAGCTGCGGCGACGATGATGGCCGTACCATGCTGGTCATCATGGAACACCGGAATATTCATCTTTTCGCGAAGCTGGCGCTCCACCTCGAAACATTCCGGCGCCTTGATGTCTTCAAGGTTGATGCCGCCGAAGGTGGGCTCCAGAGCGGCAATCGTGGAGACCATGCTGTCGACCGTTTCGGCAGCGATCTCGATATCGAAAACATCGATGGCAGCAAATTTCTTGAAGAGGACGGCCTTGCCTTCCATCACTGGCTTGGAGGCGAGGGGACCAATATTGCCGAGGCCAAGAACAGCGGTCCCGTTGGAAACGACCGCTACCAGATTGGCGCGGGCAGTGTAGTCGGCAGCGGCTTCCGGATTGTCGCGAATCGCAAGGCACGGAGCGGCAACGCCCGGCGAATAGGCGAGAGCCAGATCGCGCTGGTTGCCCAGAGGCTTTGTCGGCTGGATTTCAAGCTTTCCGGGGCGCGGATAGCGGTGGAAGAACAATGCCTGTTCATCAAGATCCGCCTGTGGGGCTGCTTTCGCCGATTGATCCTTGCCCTGCTGCTCCATCGCCAGCTCCTTCCGTTTCATCATGTGCTTCGTGGTCTCTTACAACAATCCGTGCCTGGGAACAGTACTGAATTCTTGGGTATCACTTACTCAAGGGCACATCTCACGGCAGTTGAGAGACTGCAAAATCCGTTATCCCGGTCACCTGTCATCTTCCTGATAAATGACTCTGATTTCTGAATGTCATGGGGGCGGTGCGACGAAAGGAAGATCTCGTGACTGTGACGACGGAAACCAGACACTTCAGAACGCTTTTCATCTCGGATATCCACCTGGGATCGAAGGCGGCGCGGACCGACTTTCTTCTCGACTTCCTGCGGTACCATGAAGCGGAAACGCTGGTTCTTGTCGGCGATATTGTTGATGGCTGGCGCCTGAAGCGTAACTGGTACTGGCCGCAGGGCTGCAACGATGTCGTCCAGAAGCTCTTGCGCAAAGCGCGCAAGGGAACGCGTATTGTCTACATTCCCGGCAATCACGATGAGTTTCTCCGCTCCTTCCCCGGCGTTCACTTCGGCGGCATCGAGGTGGCCGAGCGCATGATCCACGAAGCGGCGGACGGCAAGAAGTATCTGGTTCTTCATGGCGACGAGTTCGATGTCGTGGTGCGCAACATCCGACTGCTCGCCTATCTGGGCGATTGGGCCTATGATGCGGCTATCGCAATCAACGTGGTTCTGGCGGCCATTCGCCGCAAGCTGCATCTGCCTTATTGGTCGTTTTCCGCCTGGGCCAAGCTGCAGGTAAAGCAGGCCGTCAATTTCATCGGCGAGTTCCAGAACGTCGTTGCCGAGGAGGCGCGCCGCAACAACGTGGACGGCGTCATCTGCGGTCACATTCATCACGCCACGATGGAGGATATCGGCGACATTCGCTACATCAATACGGGCGATTGGGTGGAGAGCTGCACGGCCATTGCGGAGCATATGGATGGCACACTCGAGCTGATCTCCTGGCAAAAGATTGCCGTGACCGCCGATATCAAGGCGCTGCCCATGCCTAAGGACCAGCGTGAGGACATGCAGGCAGCATAGGGCAGGACCCATAAACAGGCCTGCATGCTGCCCGTGCCTGCGCAGCTTCTATTGCCGTTGCGCAACATTGCCGAGGCTTTATCAGAATTGCCGGTCTGGCTGCCCAAACCACTGCAGCCGGGGCTGTCAAACATCCGAAATTTCTTTAAGAGAGGCGATCTCTGAATTCGAGAATCGCCGGAGCCCGCTGTGGCCGAGACTGCCGTTCCTTCCGCACCTTCGGGCTTTGCCATGCGTTGCGCCTTTGCCTATGCGGCAGCGATGAGCGTGAACGGTATCCTGCTACCTTTCTTTCCGGCGTGGCTGAAGTCGCTATCCCTGAACGAATTCGAGATCGGCGTCATTTTGACAGTTCCGATCATCCTTCGGCTTGTCTCCGCGCCCCTTGCGGGCGCCCTCGCAGACCGTATGTCGGAGCGTGTTCTGGTCCTCATCGTTTCTGCGGTGTTTTCCCTGGTGACCGCCGTGCTTCTGATCTGGGCCGGTGGCTTCTGGACGGTTCTCATCATCTTCAGCCTGCAGGGCGCAGCTTTTGCTCCGTTCATGCCGGTTCTCGAATCGATTACCGTTATGGGCGTTCGCCGCTGGGGATATCGTTACGGTACCATTCGTGTCTGGGGATCGATCGGTTTTGTGGTTTCGACCCTGATCGCCGGTTGGGCGATCTCGCATCTCTCCAGCCGGATTGTTCCGGAAGCGACAGCGCTGACCTATCTCCTGACACTGTGTGCTGCCCTGATGGCGCCGCGCCTGGGAAGAGCGATGAGAGCGCCGACGGCTGATCCGACCGGTATGCGGCAGGTGGCCCGCTTGCCGTTTCGTTCAAGTCTCAACCTGCTCATGATAGGCTGTACGATCGTGCAGTCCACACATGGAATGTATTACGCCTTCTCTGGAATTTACTGGCAGGGCATAGGCTTCAGCGGTCAGGAGATCGGCATTCTTTGGGCATCCGGCGTCATTGCCGAGATTCTGTTCTTTTTCTGCGCGGGACGGATTGTCCGGCATGTTTCAGCGGTCAGTCTCATCCTGATCGGGTCAGTGGCCGCCGTGATTCGCTGGTCGCTGTTTGCAACCCCCTTGAGCTTTGAAGCCTCTGTCCTGCTACAGTGCAGCCATGCGCTGAGTTTCGCGTTTCTTCATTTCGGAATGCAGCAGAAGATCGTCGAGGTAGTGCACGAAAGTCAGGAATCCTCCATTCAAGGCACGTTCTTCTTCTACAATGGCGCCTTCCTGGCTGCATCTACCTTCCTGTCAGGCTTGATCTATCATTCGCTCGGGCAGAATTCCTACTACGTCATGTCTGCGGTGGCAGCTTTCGGCTTGTTGATTACATGGACCGTTTCACGTCAAGGGTGGCGACATTAGATGGATGATGGTCGAAGTTGCAGACTATTGATGGCCTAACCTGAAATTGTTCTGTGGCTTTAGGGTTACTGAAGGGTGATTTCGGGATCGGATGCCATGGCATTTCACAGGCTGGCGGATATATTGCCGACAGGTTCTATTCAATTTTCGAAAGCGTATCGAGCACCCCTACATGCAGGCAAAGCCGAAGTCGGCCGATGAACAGGCCGCAACCCTTGAGATGACCTCTACGGCTGAGAGTGTTGAGCGCTTCGTTCTGGCTGGAGACTGGCGCAACCGTGGCATCAGCCAGGTCCTGAACGACCTCATGGCCGCCGAGCAGAAGCAAGGCCAGGGGAAACTCGAAATCGATGCATCCGGTATCGACGCTGTCGATACGTCCGGCGCCTGGCTGATTCGTCGTCTGATCAACGGCAAGCAGGCCGAAGGACGCGATGTGGAACTGATCGGCGCAAGCAAGACGCTGTCCGATCTGGTTGACGTCCTGCCGGAGGACGGGCTGAAAAGACCGTCTTCCGATAAAGATCAACGCACATTGTTCCAGCGCATATTTGAGCCAGCAGGCAAGGCCGTCTGGAGCTTGGGGCAGGACGCGCTGGCGGGGCTGCACATCCTCGGCTCAGCCGTCGGCGGCGCGCAGCTCAAGGGTGGTCGCGGCGCTGGCGTTTCCCCGGCATCTGTGGTGACGCACATCGACCGTATGGGTGTGCGGGCTGTACCTATCATCGTCCTGATGTCCTTTCTGATCGGCGCCATCATTGCCCAGCAAGGCGCCTTCCAGCTCCGCTATTTTGGCGCTGAACTCTTCGTCGTGGATCTGGTCGGCATTCTGCAGTTGCGCGAAATCGGCGTTCTGTTGACCGCCATCATGATTGCGGGCCGGTCTGGCAGCGCCATCACCGCCGAAATCGGCTCCATGAAGATGCGCGAGGAGATCGACGCCCTGACGGTAATCGGTCTCAATCCTGTCGGGGTTCTGGTCTTTCCGCGTCTCGTTGCGCTGACGATTGCGCTGCCTTTGTTGACGATCATCGCCAATTTCGCGGCCCTGTACGGTGCGGCCATCGTGACCTTCATTTACTCCGGGATCACCTTCCAGACCTTCCTGTCACGGCTGCATGAGGCGGTGGATTATTCGTCCGTCGCATCTGGCATGATCAAGGCGCCGTTCATGGCGCTTGCCATTGGCATCGTTTCGGCTGTCGAAGGGATGAAGGTAGGTGGCAGTGCCGAATCGCTCGGCACACATGTTACGGCCTCGGTGGTGAAATCCATCTTCGTGGTCATCCTTATGGATGCCCTTTTTGCAATCTTCTATTCCGCAATCGACTTCTAGGATGAGCATGGCAGTTCAGGACGATACCACGGCTGAAGAGAAACACCCGGATGATGACCGGGTGATCCTGTCCGTGCGGGATCTGACCGTCAGCTTCGGCACCAAGACCGTGCTGGATCACCTTGATCTCGACGTTTATCGCGGGGAAATCCTGGGCTTTGTCGGCGCGTCCGGTACGGGCAAATCCGTTCTCATGCGCACGGTTTTGCGGTTGGTTCCGCACAGTTCGGGATCGATCCATATCCTCGGTGTCGATTACGAAAAGGCCGATGTGAAGACCCGCATGGCGCTGGATATGCGCATGGGCGTGCTGTTCCAGCATGGCGCTCTTTTCTCCTCGCTCACCGTGAAGGAGAACATCCAACTGCCGATGCGGGAATATCTCGATCTGCCGCAATCGCTCATGGATGAGCTGGCCTATCTCAAGATCGACATGGTGGGCCTCGCGGCGGATGCGGCTGACAAATATCCTTCAGAGCTTTCGGGCGGCATGATCAAGCGTGCGGCGCTTG
The DNA here is from genome assembly GCF_011046895.1 of Rhizobium rhizoryzae. Classification (NCBI taxonomy): domain Bacteria; kingdom Pseudomonadati; phylum Pseudomonadota; class Alphaproteobacteria; order Hyphomicrobiales; family Rhizobiaceae; genus Affinirhizobium; species Affinirhizobium rhizoryzae. Next base: position 2,434,592 of record NZ_CP049250.1, read on the forward strand.
CTCGCGCTCTTGCGCTCGATCCGGACCTCGTCTTCCTCGATGAGCCAACCTCTGGTCTTGACCCCATCGGTGCCGCCGAGTTCGACATGCTGATTGCCCGATTGCGTGATACGCTGGGGCTGACGGTTTATATGGTGACCCACGACCTAGACAGCCTGTTTTCTGTCTGCGACCGCATTGCGGTTCTGGGCCAGAAGCGAGTGCTTGTGGAAGGGACGTTGGACGACATGCTGGCCTGCGACGATGCGTGGGTTCAGTCTTATTTCCGCGGAAAGCGCGCCCGGTCCGTTACAACGGATTACGGCGATGCGAATGCGGTGCCAGGAAAGTAACGCCCATGGAAACTAAAGCAAACTACGCCCTTGTCGGCTTCTTCACGCTGCTGGTGGTCGCTGCCGCATTCGGCTTCGTCTACTGGATGGCGCAGTATGGCCGCAGCGGGCCCATGGCCGAGCTTGCCATTCGCATTCCCGGTTCCGCAAACGGTCTGTCGGTCGGCTCTGCGGTACGCTTCAACGGCATTCCCGTTGGTTCCGTTCGCAGCCTGAATATCGACCCGGATGATCCGCGCTATTCGATCGCGTTCACAGAGGTCCAGACCAGTGCTCCGGTATACCCTTCGACGAAGGCGGTTCTGGAAGTGCAGGGCCTGACAGGTGCTGCCTATATCGAATTGTCAGGCGGCAAGACCGGCGAGGACAACCTGTTGCAGAAGGCGCAGGATACGGGCCGGCCAGCGGTGCTGATCGCGGATCAATCGAGCGTGACCAACCTTCTGGCGACCGCAGACAAGATTCTGCAGCGTGCGGATGATGCAATTGGCCAGATTCAAGGTTTCGTAACGGATGCGCGCGGTCCGCTGACCCGGACGATCCAGCACGCTGAAGCCTTTACCGGCGCCCTAAGCGCGAATTCGGATGCAATTGACGACTTCCTGCGTAGCCTTTCCGCGCTTTCCGGCACGTTCAACCGTGTTTCGGAACGTCTGGATTCGACGCTGGCAGCGGCTGAAGGTCTGGTAAAGGCCGTTAATCCGGACAAGATCAACAATATCCTGACAAACGCTGAAACCGTGACGGGCAACATTGCCAAATCGTCCGACAAGATCGACGGTATCATGCTGGAAGTGCGTGATGCGGCTGCCGGGTTCAACAAGGCAAGCGAAGAGGCGCAGTCGGTGCTGAAGCGAGCCGATCAATTGCTGGCGGCGGTCGATCCGAAAAAGGTCAATACCGCAGTCGACAACATTACCTCTGCGACAGCGGATGCGCGCAGCGCACTATCTTCCGCACGCGAGGTTGTGGATGGAGTGGCTGACCGCCGCGATGAGATCAACAAGGCGATCGAAGATTTCACGCAGTTGGCGCAGAAGCTGAACCAGGCGTCCACGCGTGTCGACGGCATTCTGGCCAAGGTGGATACGATGGTCAGCGGCGATGAATCCAAGGGTCTGTTCGCCGAAGCGCAGAAAACCCTGCAATCCATTCGGGCCACCGCCGACAATCTGAATTCCCGGATCGGGCCGATTGCGGACAACCTTGCCCGCTTCTCCAATACCGGCCTGCGCGATGTTCAAACCTTGATTGGCGATACCCGCAAGGCTGTTCAGAATCTCAACGAGACGATCACCAACTTCGACCAGAACCCGCAGCGCCTGATCTTTGGCGGGGAAACGGTGAAGGAATATGATGGCAGGACGCGGCGCTGATGCGAAGATTTGATAAAACCGAGGTGCAGATGGTTCCGGCAATTTCTATTCCCAAGGCGCTCTTTGCCCTTCCGGTCATGGCCCTGCTACTTGTTGGCTGCGGTAGCAAGGCGAACAATGACACGTTCGATCTGTCGATCACGCCGATGGCGCAAGGACCTTCTGCCAAGAGCAAGCAGATCCTGGTTCCAGAGCCGACCGCACTGAAATCGCTGGATAGCGAGCAGGTGGTGGTGCGCGTTTCGCCTTCTGAAATCCAGTATCTGGCGAATTCACAGTGGGGTGACAGGCTGCCGAAGATGGTGCAGTCCAAGCTCGTCCAGGCATTTGAAAATTCGGGCAAGCTGGCGGGTGTCGGCAAACCGGGGCAGGGCCTTGCCATCGATTATCAGGTGGTCGCGGATATTCGCTCGTTTGAGATCGATACGTCCGGCCCACGGACTGCGAAGGTTGAGATCTCCGTCAAGATTCTCAACGATCGCAACGGATCGGTGCGAGCACAGAATGTCTTCCGGGCTTCTGTACCGGTTTCCGGCGAAGACAATGCAAAGTTCATTGGCGCTATCAATCGAGCCTTCGCAAAGGTGGGAGCCGATATCGTGGACTGGACGCTTCGCTCGATCTGAGTTTTCAAAGATCAAGGATTTTTCAGGGAGGTGCCGGCAGCGCCTCCCTTTTTTTGATGCGCCATATCCGGCAGGGGCCGCGTACGCTGCGCGTTTGCAAAATCTGATTGTGTGGGCTATCTAGCTTTATCCACAAGGACCCGGTGAAAACCCGGGTGGCTCTTCTGGCCGCCGATCCGCCAGACAACACAGCAACGCAACCTATTTTCGTTTTCAAGGACCGAGCGTCTCTCGGCCCGTTGCATCAACTGTGAAAAAATCTCTATGCAAACACTTTCAAACTACCGTCAGGAGTGGTTCTCCAACATTCGTGGCGACATCCTCTCCGGCATCGTCGTCGCCCTTGCGCTTATTCCTGAAGCGATCGGCTTTTCAGTCATCGCGGGTGTCGATCCCAAGGTCGGCTTGTATGCCTCCTTTGCAATTGCCTGCGTTGCAGCTTTTGTTGGAGGTCGACCGGGCATGATTTCCGCTGCGACCGCAGCAACTGCCGTCGTGATGATTTCGCTCGTCAAGGAGCACGGGCTGCAATATCTCTTCGCCGCCACCATCCTGATGGGCATCCTTCAGATTGCAGCCGGCTGGCTGCGGCTCGGCCGCGTGATGCGGTTTGTCTCCCGGTCCGTCATCACCGGCTTCGTCAATGCACTGGCCATCCTGATCTTCATGGCGCAGTTGCCGGAGCTTGTTGGCGTTCCCAACCTCACCTATGCAATGATCGCAGCCGGTCTCGCCATCATCTATCTCTTTCCTTACGTCACAAAAGCCATACCATCGCCGCTTGTGGCGATCGCTGTCCTGACTGGCGTCGCGTGGTGGTTCGGCATGGATTTGCGCACCGTCGGGGACCTCGGCGAACTCCCATCGACGATCCCGTTTCTAACCCTCCCGCAGGTTCCGCTAACCTTTGAGACGCTCCAGATCATCTTTCCCTATTCGGTGACGCTCGCTGCGGTCGGTCTTCTTGAATCCCTACTGACGGCACAGATCGTCGACGACATGACAGACACACCCAGCAACAAGAGCCAGGAATGCGTCGGACAGGGCGCCGGGAACATTGCCTCGGCGCTTATTGGCGGCATGGGTTGCTGCGCCATGATCGGCCAGTCCGTCATCAACGTGACTTCCGGGGGCCGGGGGCGCCTCTCGACATTCGTCGCGGGCGCCTTTCTGCTGTTCCTGATCGTGGTGCTCAACGATCTGGTCAAGATCATTCCCATGGCAGCGCTTGTCTCCGTCATGATCATGGTTTCGATTGGCACTTTTTCCTGGAGATCAATCCTTGATCTGCGACGCCATCCGCTGCCGTCCTCCGTGGTCATGCTGGCGACGGTCATCACTGTTGTCGCAACCCATGATCTGGCAAAGGGCGTGATCGTCGGCGTGCTGCTGTCGGGCATCTTCTTTGCCGGCAAGGTAGCACGGCTTTTCAAGGTCACGCGCCAAATGAAGGCTGACGATGATAGCGTGACCTATTCGGTCGAAGGGCAGGTCTTCTTTGCCTCGGCGGAAGCCTTTATCCATTCCTTCGATTTTTCCGACGCCACCAAGCGGATTACGATCGATCTCACGAAGGCCCATCTGTGGGATATCACTGCCATTGGCGCGCTGGACAAGGTGGTGTTGAAGTTTCGCCAGGCCGGTCACGACGTGCAGGTTCTTGGGTTCAATGAAGCCAGTGCCGACATGATCGACCGCTTTGCCCTGCACGACAAGGACGAACGGCTTGCGGCGAGTGCTTCCCTGCACTGAAGGCAGGTAGCGGGAAACCCGGACCACTGGGTTTGGCCTTACCAACCAATCCTGAAACGACAACAGCCGCCTCATGGGGCGGCTGTTGTGCATTTACGGTCCGGTCTCTTTCGCGATCAGCTGTTGAAGCGTCCTGCCGCGTGAGCAAGCATTGTATAGACCTTGCCGGTATCGGAGGTCAGGTAGCTCTGCGTCACGGTACGATCACGGTCGGTGCGGGCAACATCGGAAAGAAGCTTTTCGAAGTCGGCGATATAGCGGTCTACTGCGACACGGAATTCCGGTTCCCGCTGATACTTGCGCTGGATCTCATCGAACGTCTGCTGCCCCTTCAGTGTGTAAAGCCGACGGGTGAAGACATCGCGTTCGCCACGCTGGTAACGACGCCACAGGTCGACGGATGCATCATGGTCGATAGCGCGGGCGATATCGACGGACAGTGAATTCAGCGATTCAACCATATGACGGGGATTGCGGCTATCGCCATTGCGTACCGGCTGCTCTGCCGGGCGCGCATGGGTACGTTGGACCGGGCGTTCCTCGTGACCATCATCGTCACGCGACGCGCCGCGCAGGAGGTCGCTGATCCAGCCACCGGTCTGCGTTGCCTGCGCAGCAGATTCAGGACGCCGCGGAGCCGAAGCCGATGGGGACTGAGGTTGAACCGGGGCCTGTGGCGGTGCCGGACGATCCATGGGCAGGCTCCCGCGCAGCCCGCCGCCGAAGTCGTCATAACGCGGTGTGGGCTGTTGAGGTGCAGCCGGCGCACGTTGTGTCATCCGCTCTGGCTGGGGCTGAGGTTGCGGTTGTGCTTCGATACGTTGCTGCGGCTGCGCTTCCGGACGAGCTACCTGAGCGCGCGGTGGGGCGGGCATGGGTGCAGGCGCCGGGGCAAGAGCAGGGGCAGGTGCCGTCGTCGTGACACGGGCAGACGGGGTCGTTGGCCGCGAGACTTCAAGCGACTGGCTGGAGCGCCCAACCAGCGCCGAAATATCCTGCAACGCCTTGATCTGCTCGGAGACCGCACGGCGCATGGCAGCAGCGCTTTCCTTTGCTTCTTCAGGAAGATCGAACGCGCCGCGCTTCAGTTCGCTGCGCGTATCATCGAGCTCGCGGCGAATATCCGACGAGGCACGGCGGATTTCATCGGTCGCACCGGCAAAACGCTGTACGGCCTCTTCCACGGACCGGCGCAGGCTGTCGCGCATATGCTCCGCGGTCGCATCGGACTTGTCCGCCGCGTCTGCCAACACCTTCTCGACATCCGCCAGCGAACCGGCGATTCCACCGCGCATACGATCTGCCAGCAGGCGCGAACGCTTCTCGGCTTCCGACAGGGTTCCTTCGATGGCCTGGGTTGCCTGTTCGCTGGCACTCATCAGGACGTTGCGCATGCCCTCTGCCGTCTGGGCGGCTTCTCGCTGGGCTGCATCGAGGTTGCGGCTGATATCGGTGAACGACGACTGGAGGTTCTGGCGGATGGTGCCGCCAACCTCTGCGGAACGTTCTTCGACACGCTGCAGGGCACCTTCCACGATAGTGGAAATGTTGCGCATGTTCGTTTCGATCTCTTCCGAGCGCTGAACAAGGCCGGAGGAGAGGGCGCGCAATGCATCCTGACGTTCGGTCAGGGTGCTGGACAGGTTCGACTGGGCGGCAGACAGAAGCTCCGAAGCCTGATCGAGCACGCGCGTGTATTCGTCGAAACGACCGACGATGCTGCCAACCTGACCAAGTGTGTGGCCAGAGATGTGGGTGAGCCGATCGACGTTGTTGTCGAGCAGACGGCTGGAGCTTGCGACCATATCGGCAGCGTTGGATGAGCTTTCGGTGAAGCGGGCTGCCGCAGCGTCGAGTTTCTGATCGGCAGCCGCCAGGCGTGCCGAGGCCTGATCGACCGTAACGCCGATCTCGCGAGCGGCCTGATCGATCAGCGAGGAAATGCCAGTATTGCTGGCTTCCAGACGGCTGACGAGATCTTCGACATTCCGCAGCAAACCGCTTTCGAGGTTGCGGACGGTGCCTGCCGCCATCTGTGTGCGTTCGGTGATCGCGGCCAGCGTTTCATTCGTGCGTGCCGTGATGGCTTCGACGATCGACGCGCTTTCCTGACGGACCCGAACGCTGCTGCCTTCCGCAGCTGCGGAGACGCGGCTTGCGCCTTCTTCCGCGGCGGCAACAAGACGTTCCGCGGCCGAACGGCCGGTTTCCGCATACTGGTTCACAAGCGGACGAGCCTGCTCCTCGATGAGACGCGAGAGCTCTGCCGAGCGAGACGCCAGCATGGAGTTCAGGTCGCGGGTGCGGTTATCAAGGTTCGCCCGGATCGCTTCGCCACGCGCTTCCAGAGCCTTGTCGACGGCCTCGATCGCAGTGTTGATGTCATCCGCGGTCTGGTTGAGTGTGGCACGCAGTTCGGCCCCACGGTTGACCATCGTCTGATCGACAGACTGCAATGTGCCCTCGATGGAAGCAACCGTCTGGCTAAGCTTGCCGCGAATGGTTTCGCCCCGTTGATCCAACTGCTGCTGGGCCGCATCAAGCGATTCATTGATGGTGCCGACCTGCTTTTCAACGAGAGATCCGGCTTCGGCAACCTTATGCATGATCGAGTTGCCAGCTTCAGAGAACGCCTGTGCGACGGCAGCAGCTTGACCCGCAAGGCGGTTTTGCGTTTCACCGATGCGACCGGCGATTTCATTCGAGCGCTCTTCCAGCGCACGCGCGAATTCCTCGTTCTTCGAGCCAAGCTGTTCGGAAAACTGAGCGCCAGCCTTGGTCAAGGCCTCGGAAGCCTGGAGCGCTTCTGCATCGAATTCGCGCGCAGCCGTTCCAATTGCATCGCGCAGGCTTGTCGCCAGCGATGCGGCGCGGCCTTCGATCGTCTTGCTGACATTCTCGAGACCGATGCCGATAGCGCGGTCCATCGTCGAAAGACGCTCGTCGACACGGGACGTGCCTGTCGCGAAGGTGCTGTCGAGACGGTTCGACGCATCGCCTGCAATTCGCTCGAAATCGGAAACGCCCTTCGTGACGGTTTCACTCAGACGGTTGACGCTCTCGGTGCTGACGCGCTCGATCTCGCTCGTGCGTTCGGCCAGACGCTGCGACAGATCCTGTCCTGCCAGCTCGACCAGTCCGGTCACATCATCGATATGGCCACGGATACGCTGCTCAACACCGCCGAAGGTGGTTTCTATGCGGTCGCCTGTCTGGGCGAGGGACGATTCAACGCCAGTCACCGTCTGCTGGACCCGCGCCGACAGGGTCTCTGCTGAACTCTCAATCTCGGTCGCCGCAGAACTGAGACGTTGCGTGATGGTGCCAGCCGTATTGCGGAGCCGCTCATCAAGGCTGGAACCTGCGGCCTCGATCTGGCTTCGAAGCTGGTCAGCCTGGTTCTCGAACGACATTTCGAGCATGCCAACGCTTGTGGCGACCGTAGCGCCGATCGACATCGACTGATCGGTCATCAGATCGCTGAGGCGCGTTTGCGCATTGTCCAGCGTAGAGTGTATCGCGCTTTCGCTGTTCTGCAGCGTGTCGCGCAAACGATCATGGCCGGTATCGAATGCCTTGGCGAAGTTCTCCGCGGCGGAATCGACAACCGTCGAGATCTGCGCCTGGCCACTGCCGATCACGTCGGTGACACGTGCAATGCCGGTATCCAGGCTACGTTCGATGCTTGAGGTGCTGGAGGCCAGCGCGTTGTCGATCCGCTCGGCAGCTGTGCCGACGGTCCGATCAATGGCTTCCGCGCCGGTATAAAGCGTCCGGGCAATCTGGTCATGGCGGCTGGCAAGCGTTTGGTCAAGCCGCTGCTGGTTGTCTTCGTAGGCAGAACGGATGGCTTCCGCCCGCGAGGAGAAGCTCTGTTCGATACGCGCATCGGCCTGCTCGGCCGTCGACATCAGCGATGCTGCCTTTTCCTCGAACAGCATCGAAAGACGATCTTCATTCAGCGCAAACGTGGTGCTCAGAGAGAGTGCGCGGTCATCAAGCGATTCGCCGATCCGCTCGCCAGCGCCACTGACGATGGAACCGAGTTCCTCGACGCGGCGACCGAGTTCGCTCTCAATCTGCTGGTGGCCTTCGGTCAAGGTGCGGGATACGCGCTCGGTTCCGCTGTGGAGAAGGTTGCCAAGCCGCTCCTCACCCGTCGAAAGTGCAGTCGCGAAGGCCGTGGCGCGGTCGTCCAGAACAGAGGTGATCTGCTCGCTGGCGTTTCCGAGAGTGCCGGACAGCTGATCGACACGGCGTTCCAGATCCGAATCCAGCTGGCGATGACCGTCCGACAGGGTGCGAGCCATGCGCTCAGACTGGGTATCCAGGACCGAGCCCAGACGATCCTCGGCCAGCGAAAGGGAGGTGCCGAGCGCCAGAGTACGATCGTCCAGGACATCTGCGATACGCTCGCTTGCACCAGAAACCGTGTTTGCCAGCTGCTCGACCTGTTGCCCCAGGCCTGTTTCAATCCGATCCCGCGCTGTTGCCAGTCTGCGCTCCGCAGTCTCCACATGCTCATCCAGAACCTGTGCGAGCCGATCTTCGCCGAGTGTCAGCCCGGTCGACAGAGCGAGCGTGCGGTCGTCCAGTGTTTCTGCGATACGTTCCGACGCGCCAGCGACAAGCCCGCCGATCTGGTCAAGACGGCTGCCGAGATTCTCTTCAATTCGCCGATGCGCAGACAGAATCCGGCCTTCGGCATTGTTGGCGTGATCTTCGAGCGCCTGGGTGAGCCGATCTTCGCCGAGTGCCAGCCCGGTCGACAGAGCGAGCGTGCGGTCGTCCAGTGTTTCTGCAATCCGTTCCGACGCGCCAGCGACAAGACCGCCAATCTGGTCAAGACGGCTGCCAAGGTTCTCTTCAATTCGCCGATGGGCAGACAGAATGCGGCCTTCGGCATTGTTGGCGTGATCTTCAAGTGCCTGGGCAAACCGATCCTCGCCGAGAGCGAGACCCGTCGTCAGCGTCATGGCCCGATCGTCAAGCGCTTCGGTAATGCGTCCGGTGACACCCTCGACCATTTCGCTGAGTTCGCCGATTCGGCGACCGACACCGGCTTCCAGTTTTTCCTGCGCCTGCACCAATTTGCGCTCGGCGGCATCCGTGCGCTCGTCAATAGCGCCGGTGATGCGATCTTCGCTGAGCGACAGGCTGGTGGTCAGGGCAAGCGCATGCTCGCCCATGGAATCCGCAATGCGATCACCAACTTCGCCGACCAGAGTGCCGAGTTCATTCACGCGCTGACCGAGGTCGCCCTCGATCTTCTGATGAGCCTGCGACAGAACCCGCGATGCCGATTCCGTATGCATCTCAATCGCTTGTGTCAGGCGATCCTCGCCAACGGAGAGGCTGGTCGTCAGGGCCATGGCCTTGTCGTCTAACGTGTCTGCGATCCGGTCGCTCACGCCGGTCACCAATTCGCCCAGTTCGCCCATGCTGCGGGACAGGTTGGTTTCGATGCGGCTTTGACCCTCGCTCAGGACGCGCGACATTCCGCTGATGCGCTCGTCCAGAACATTGGCCATGCGGTCCGGTGCATTCAACACAGCAGCTTCGAGAGCCGTGGTGCGAGTGGTGATCGTGCTCTGGAAGCGCGCTTCGCTTTCCTGAAGTGCGGAGGTGAGCGCTTCGCCGCGTTCGTTCAGAACGGTCTGCATCCGCTCGTGCGCATTGGCGACATTGTCCGTAATGACGGCACTATGTGCCGCAAGAGCGCTCGCCATTTGCAGGTTTCGGTCATCGAGGTCCTCGATCAGAGCGGCGCTTCGGCTTTCCAACGTCTCCGACAGACCGCGCGTTCTCTCTTCAAGGCCGCCGAGGAGCGCCTGCTGATGCGAGTTCAGTGTCTGTTCGAGGCGCTGGTTGTTCTGGGCGAGGGCGGTATCAATCGTTGTCTGGCGTTGATCAAGTTCTGATGTCAGAGCCGCGGCCCTGCTGTCGAAGGTATCCACCAGCGCCGTGCGGCGCGAATCGAGCATTTCCGTCAGGATGGCGGTCCTGATCTCGAGACCGTCCGACAATTGGCCTGCGGTCTGGCTAAAGCTCTCCGTCACGGCGCGACCGCGTGTCTGAAGATCGTCGATCAGGACGCGACCGCGTGTTTCAATTCCTTCATTCAGAACACGGTTACGTTCTTCCAGCTCAGCAGTCAGCTTGCGGGTCCGGTTATCGAGCACATCGCCCAACTGGCTGGAGCCGCGCTCGAGCGAGCTCTCCAGAACCTCCTGGCTGGTGCTCAGCGTCGTCGCGATCGAAAGCGAATGATCGGTCAGGGTTGATCCAAGGCGCTCGATACTGGTCGAAAGAATGCCCTCGATGGAGTCGGATCCGCCGTTTACCGTTTCGCTGATGCGGGCGAGACTCTCGGTGAGCTTTGAGGCGAGCGTGCCGGAACGCTTGTCGAAGGCTGAGGTGAAATGCTCCAGTCCGTCATCGAACGTGGTGCTCAGCTGGCCAATGGAAGCCTGCAGCCGATCCTCGAAGAGACCTGTTCGCAGGTCGAGATCCATGATGGCGTCATCTGCCGCGGTCTGGAGGCTCTGGCGGAAGCTTGCGCCCTTGTCTTCCAGCGACTGGTTCAGAGACTTGAGGACGGTATTCAGGGAGCCGGTAATCTGGCGCTCGCCGCCTGTCAGGCTCTCGCTGATCTCGCGGGTACGGGTAACCAGCGTCTCGTTGAGCAGGCGGGTGCGCTCGGCAAGCGCGGCATTGAGCTTTTCCGTGCTCGCGTCGAGCGTCGAGGCACGGGTTTCAAAATCCCGCAGGATTTCACGGCCACGAGAGGCAAGCGTGGAATTCAGGTTTTCAAGGCGGCTGTCGAATTCATTCGCCAGGCTGGAGCCGGACGCTCCCAGCGCCTTGACGAGACTTTCCGTCTTGGCGGCCAGAAGCGTGCTCAAAGCTTCTCCTGCTGCGTTTGAACGCTCCATGAGCGTCGCCGCGCGGGTGTCGATCATCGACGCGAAGGCTTCGCCGGAGGTCGCAAGGCGAACGGCGATTTCCTCCGTTGCCAGCGACAGGTCTTCCTTCAACTGATCATGGGCGCCGACGATGGACGAGCGGATGCGTTCAGCGTGATTGACGATCGCGTCGCGCTCCGAGCCCAGTTCATGCACGAGACCGCGTACGCGAAGCTCGTTGTCGGCATAGCTACGCTCCAGCGCGCTGACTTCCGAGTGGACAAGCGTTTCCAGTTCCGTGGCACGGGCAATGGTCCGCTCGATGCCTTCGTTCATGGCAGAGACTTCGCGCCGGACGGCCTGACCGACCGACATGATGCGTTCGGATGCAATCGTCTCGGGTTCGGCAAGCCTGAGTGCGACTTCCGCCATCGAGCGGGCGGCGTTTCGCAGATCCTGTGCGCGCGCCATCATGATCGCGAAGGCGAAGAACAGCATGATCGGCACAATGATGCCGACAATCACGGCCAGAATGCCGGGACGCGATACAACGTCTGCCGTGGAGCCTACATCCCAAAGAGCGCTGCCGAAGAGGAGTTGTGCGAGGCCCAGACCTCCAACGGCCCAGAGGACCGAAATGATTGCCGCGTTGCGGAGCGCCGAACGCATCGAGCCGCTCTCAAGCGATCGCATGATGGCAGAGGTCGTACGCCGACCACTATCATTTGCCGGCGCGAATGCGGGCGACTTTGGTGCCACCGGCTCGGAGCCGCCTTTGAGGTTCTCCTGAAACTGGCCCGATCCGCCTCCGGAGGTCTTCTGCTGCGATGCTGATGAACGCTGCTGCGGTGTTTCTGGCACCGGCGCCTCCTGGGCAGATGATGATGACTTTCGACGCGGCGCTGCCTTGGGCTCCGGCTCATCGTTGAAGTCGATTTTCAGCGCATCTTCCAGTGCCTGGAATGCGGTCTCGTCCATCGACTCGCTGTGCGGATTCTTTGCCATGCAGGTTACGCCTCGTTACATACTCGTCCGGCCGATTGCGGTATACGCCGTTGTGCCGCTCGCGAAACCATCAATCAAGCCAACGGCTCTGCGCAGAAAACCGTGCAAAAGCCGCCTATTCACTTCGCTCCGTACCTTCCTTGCAAACAGGACTTAAGAAAGGCTTGGTCCAATAATTTAGCAGTTGAGAGCGTCATGTTCACACCTGCTGTAAGCGTACTGTAGTGGCACATTACCGCGTGTTAGACAATTCAGCCTCCCCAGTGTGGATCAACAGCGGGTTGTTGTTAACAGTTTTTAAACCGGATCACGGATCGATTCCCGTTAATTTGGTAGCGCTTAGCGCAAATTAACCATAAGCAAAGAAATAGCGTCGCTGCTGTGCCGAAATTAAACCGAACTCCATCCTGTTCCTTCTTGATGTAGGCTGATCGTAGAGGCCAAGGCAAAAGAGGTATCGGGACATGGCATCGGCAAGCATCGCATTCGAAGCTCCTTCGCTGGAAAAGCACGGTCGCATGAGCTCGGGAAGTCCAATTGATCTGGTGCATCTTGCCGTACAGACCATGGGCGACAAGGCGCTGGAAGACGAAATACTGAACCTGTTCGCGCGGCAGGCGCGCGCCGCCCTCCATGACATGGCGGTTGCCGAAGGCAAGGCACTTTCCGATGTTGCTCATCGGTTGAAAAGCGCAGCGTCCGCTGTCGGTGCGTTTCGAGTTGTCAAGCATGCCGAGGCGCTGGAAGCCAATCCATCCGATGCAGGGCATCTTGCTTCCATCAGCGCCGCAGTCGTTGAGGCCGAGAACTTCATTTTGAAATTGATGCGCTGATCTGAAAGCCTTCGATCAAGGCTCGATTGATTAAGCCCAGATCTCGTTGACTGAGGCGGAGAATTGTCGGAAGACATCGCCGCCTCTTTTTGCATTCGGGAAACAGCCATGACAAAAATTACCATCGTTGCCTTTGACGGAACTCGCTTTGAACTGGACGCGCAGCCAGGTTCGACTGTCATGGAAAACGCTGTCCGCAATTCGGTTCCGGGCATCGATGCCGAATGCGGCGGTGCCTGCGCCTGTGCCACCTGTCATGTCTATGTCGACGATGCCTGGACCGCCGCGGTTGGCGGACCAGCTCCAATGGAAGAAGACATGCTGGATTTTGCGGCCGATGTCCGGCCTAATTCCCGCCTTTCCTGTCAGATCAAAGTCACGCCGGAGCTTGATGGGCTGGTCGTGTCTGTTCCGGAGCGTCAAGGCTGATCGAGATCAGCTTTTCTGTCTGGTGTAAGCGCGCAAAAAAATGCCTCGCCGCGGATTTTGCAGGCGAGGCCAAGGCGGGCGTATCACCATAAGGCGAGGGAGGAGTCACCTTCGGTATCCGGATACGCCGGGAGAACAGGGTCATTCGCGAACTCGGGAAACAATGACACGTCATGTGCCGCAGGGGTCAGGCACGTAAAACAAGGGTGCAGCGAACTGCGCAGGTTTAGTGCTCACTGCGGAGATGTGCTCCGCGCACCGGAAGCTCATTCAAGGGCTCCGTGATCGGAGCGTCCTCGGGCAAAGTTGACGCAGTCATCATCGAGCCAACGCGTCATTGCCGGGAAGTCTGGATCACCCAAAGACGGTGCATGTCCCGGGTGGCATTCAGTGTTGTGGGCGTTGCCGCATGCGCCGCCTCGCATGCGGCAACGGGACCATAACTTCCAAAGACGTCTCGTGTTCGTCTCTTTCAGTGAGGCTTAATGTAGCCGTTAACTGACGCAAACTCTATTGGAAGTTTTCACCGATCAATCACGGCATGTCACGCAAGCTTGACGCAAGTTTCGATGCTGATTCGTTTGTATACAGTTGCTGGCAGGGCAGGGTTGTAATTGGGCTGATTGGATGCCTGAATTTCAATTCGCGGATGCTGAACGGTTCTTCAGCAGCCGCATCATGCGAGAATCGAAGTTCTTCGACTCGATGATGTCGAACTGGAGCTGATCGCGATCATGATCCTCGATCATGCTCTTGGTCAGGCGACCGACTTCGCTTTCGAGTTCCTTGCATGTCTTGCGGGAACCAAGAGACTGCAAACTGTTCTCCAGTTTTCTCGCATAGCCACGCGCAATTTCGGCATGCCGTTCCTCATGTCGCTTGATATCGGCCGAGAGCGTATCCCAGATCAGGCCAAGCGTGTCTGTCGCTTGTCTGCGATTGACCCAGCGGGGCAGGGTAATATGGGTCTTCAGCGTGACGTTCACGTCGCCGATCGAGCAGTTCCGATCTGTTTCGAGATATGTCACTTCACCGCCAAACTTGATCTGCGTGGCGCCGGGGTGTCTGAAACCCGTCGAGCGGGTCAGTGGGCCGTGCTTCTGGAGCTGATCGTCCAGATCGTCTGCCGTTCGCCCGCTGATCGAGAAATAGGAATAGGTCTTCGTGATGCGCGGACTTGCGCCAGCGAGCAGTGGAACAAGCAGAACGACGAGCATTGCGCCGAAAACGCTACTGATGCGGCGGGCGACCAACATTCTGTGCCTTATTGAGATTGCAGTTGGCGGAAGCTTGGGGCATAGCCGTCGCCATCGCAACAGCGCGAGCGCGAAAATTTTCGTTACCCAAGGCTATTGAGGCAAACGTGATATCTCCCGGCAACAGACTATGGACAGTGGGAAGAGACCGGACACTGCCATTGGGTCCGACAGGACATCTGATGGCGATCATCAACGTGACGCCCGATTCCTTTTCGGATGGCGGTCGCCACATGAATGTCGATGTAGCCGTAGCCCATGCGCTCAAGGCGGTTGAGGAGGGTGCGGTCATTCTGGACATCGGCGGCGAGTCGACCCGGCCAGGTGCAGAGCCGGTGACGCCGCTGGAAGAGCAACGCCGCATTCTCCCGGTTATTGAAGCGCTGGCGAACAGCACGGATTGCCTGATCTCGGTAGATACTTACCGGGCCGAGACCGCAATGCTTGCGCTGGAAGCGGGTGCTCATATCGTGAATGACGTGTATGGTCTGCGCCATGACCCTGCCATGACAACGGTGGTTGCCGAGACCGGCGCAGGGCTCATCATGATGCATACCGGGCGCGGTCGCGAAGCCGAAAAACTTGCCGACGTCATCGACGATCAGCGCTTCTTCTTCTCCCGGCAAATGGATGTTGCTGCCAAGGGCGGTATTGACCGAGACCGCATCATTCTTGATCCAGGTTTCGGTTTTGCCAAGGACCGGGACGAGGATTTTTCGCTCATGGCGCGCTTCGAAGAGCTGACCAGTCTCGATATGCCGCTTCTTGTTGGGACGTCCCGCAAGCGCTTCATCGGGTTCACGACGGGCCGAGATCAGGCCGATCAGCGGGACGTTGGAACAGCGGCGACTACGACAATGCTGAGACTGGCGGGGGCTTCCCTGTTCCGGGTTCATAATGTTGCCGTCAATCGCGATGCACTACGCATGGCGGATGCCGTGCTGCAGGCGCGCGGCGCCGATACGGAGACGGACAATTGAACATCTACACGATCACCCTCAAGAACTGCGCTTTCTTTGCGAGGCATGGTGCGATGGCGGAAGAAGCCGTTCTTGGACAGCGCTTTTTCGTGGATGCCGAGCTGGACGTGCCGGCGAACGCTGCGTTGACCGAGGACGATCTGGACGCCACCATGCATTATGGCCATGCCTTTGCGGTGATCGAGGAGGTCGTAACAGGAACGCGGCGCGCTTTGATCGAGGCCTTGGCGCAGGATGTGGCACTGGCACTCTGTGCGCGATTTCCGATGATACGCCGCGCGGCCATCACCGTTCGCAAGCCGAGCGTGCCGATCCCCGGAATTCTGGATTTTGTCGAGGTGCGCGTTGAGCACCGGCCCTGATTCCCGAATGGTGCAGGCAAGCATCGGCCTTGGCGGCAACCTCGGCGATCCAATCAAAGCCATGTCAGAGGCGCTTCATGCTTTCGGCCAGCATCCGGATTGCTCCCTGACAGGTGTGTCCCGTCTCTATCGAACACCACCATGGGGAAAAACGGATCAGGCCGATTTCTTCAACTCCTGTGCGGTGCTGAGAACGAGCCTTGAGCCGCTCGCGTTGTTGGATCTTTGCCTTGCAATCGAGAAAAGCATGAAGCGGGTTCGCATCGAGCGGTGGGGTCCGCGTACCATCGATATCGATGTGCTGACCTATGGCGATGCCGTCATCGATGTGGAGGGGCTGGAAGTCCCGCATCCGCGCATGACGCAGCGCGCCTTTGTTCTGATGCCGCTTGCAGATCTGCTGCCTCACCACATCGTGTCTGGAAAAACGGTTTCGGCCTGGTTGAACCAGGCCGACAAAGCAGGCATCGAGATCGAAAGCCGAGACGGCAACTGGTGGCTAAGCCACCAGTGACTACTCGTTTGCCGCAATGGCGCCGACGGCCATCTGGTCCGTATCGCGCTTCAGGGCCAGCCCAATGACAGGAACCATCTCGTCCTCGACCTTGACCGAGATCGTGATGTTCATCGCATTGTCATCCTGCATGCGGGCGATCATGGCGCCATTCAGCTTTGCACGGTTGATACCAACGACGATCTTGTCGCCATTCACTGCGCCTGACACAATATCAAGGCCCTTGCCAGCAGCGCCATCAAGGAACTGTCCCTTGTAGGAGCCGCCCGCCTGCTTGATGACGGCGGACATTGGCTGCTTGAACACGCCTACCCGGCAGGTGCCATCCAGCTTGATACCGGCATCGCCATCCTTGTTGGGTTCGCCAGTCAGGTTGCAGGTGAATTTGGTACCCTTGTACTTGCCTGCAACGATCTCGCCCGGACCTGACCAGACGCCAGATGCAGTCTGGAAGAAGGCCTTATCGCGAGACCCTGCATCTGCGACGGAATGCGAGGCAACGAGCGCGATGCCTGCAATGAGAAAAAGCCCGCCTTTGGGCGAAAAGAAGCGCGAGACCATTTGACTTTCCTTGGGCGAGCAGCGTCCTGAACTGTCTTAACCATACGTCGGGATGGTTAATGAGCGGTTTCTTTTTTGACATTGTCCGCCTTTGCACTGATCAGGAAGGGGACTGATCAGGAAGGCGATTTCGTCGTCGACAGGATGTCCGACATGAAGTCGCCGATACCTGGTCTTTTCAAGGCCTTGAACGGCAGTGGACGGCAAAGATCCATGGCCGCTATGCCGATCCGGGCTGTCAGGAGCCCGTTTATCACACCCTCGCCGAGGCGCGTGGAAAGCTTCGCCGCCAAGCCATGTCCAAGGACCTGCTGCGCAAGGCTGTCGCCAACGGCGATGGAACCGGTTACGGCCAAGTGTGCCACGACATCCCGCAAAAGACGGATCAAGCCCAGCGTCCCCGGCCGGCCACCATAGAGCTCAGCCATGGCGCGAACGAGCCGCGTGACTTCGAACAAGACATAGGCGAGATCGACAATCGCGCGGGGGCTGACCGCGGTGACGACCGAGGTTCGTTTGGAGGCCGCAAGGATCATCGTCCGGGCACGGGCATCCAAAGGTGCCAGAAGTTCGCTTTCGGCCAGTTCAATCAGCTGCGGGGCATCAATGATGTCGTCCTTCGTCGCTGCAATGGCGGCACGCCCCCGTGCGGTTTCCGCGCGATGGGAAATAATGGTTTCAAGCCGCGTGACAAGCGATCTGGCCTGACGCGGCGAATCTTTCGGTAAAATTGACTGAGCTTCATTCTTGATGTGCTGGATCGCACCAATGCGCATCAGGCCCAGTACTTCTCGACCGACCACAACGACCAGGGCCAGTGCTGACAAAGCGAGGAGCGAGACGGCCGCGTAGCCAAGCCAATCTGACCGCGCGAACAAATCTCTAACGATCTGATCAGCCCAAAGCCAGAAGGCCATGGACAGGAAAGCGCCTATCCCCGCCGCCGCCAGCTTTCCAAAAGAGAAGCGACGTTTGCGTGGACGCGCTTCAAGCTCTGCCGCTGCGCCCAGTTCAGACGCCTGTAGAAACACATCCTGCTCGTCCGGCACAACGGTGAAACCTTCATCGAAGGCTTGCGGCTTGCGCGGCGCGGCAGCGGTATTCCCGGTTTCCAGAGAAAACGCCTCTGGTCTTCTTGGGGAGAAGGGCGGTGGTGTTTGTTTATCCGTCGTCATGCCAGACGATCTCCGATCAGAAACTGGAGCGCCCGATCAAGGCGGATGTGCGGGATGGACAGCGTTGCGCCTGAGCCGCTTTCCTCCAGGTTGGGCGGGCGAAAACGCACGATGTTCAAATGCGGTAGGCGACTTTCCTGAGATATTGAATCGGAAGCTTGAAAAAGTGAATCCGATCTTTCCGGTAAGTCACCGGGAAATATTGCTGTTTTCCGGTTTCCATCGAATGTCTCGCCGCCGATCGTCTCGCCTTGCATGGGGGTGCCCGTGATAACCGGAAGATCCTGTCCATTCTGCCGCACGACGGCTTCACGCGTCGCCCTTACGGAGGCCATGGCCATGACCTCTATGCCAGCCCCCGCCATTCCTATGCGCTCGATGGCGCGATCGACGATACGGCGCGTGATCGCTTCCAGCCGGTCATGGCTTTCGTGATGCAGGTGATCGGCCTTGGTCGCGGCAATCAGAACCTTGTCGATCCGTCTGCCCATCAGGCTGGAGAGAATGGAATTGCTGCCGGGTCGGAAACAGGCGAGAACATCCTGCAGGGCCCGTTCCAGATCCTGCACAGCTTCCGGTCCACGGTTCAGAGCCTGCAAGGCATCGATCAGCACAATCTGACGATCAAGCCGTGCAAAATGCTCGCGAAAGAAGGGTCGAACAACGACCGACTTATAGGCCTCGAACCGCCGCTCCATCATCGCGCCAAGGCTACCTTTTTCGAGTCGCTGGTCGCCAATGTCGGGCAGCGGGGCAAAGGTGAGGGCAGGCGAGCCATCCAGATCGCCGGGCATCAGGAAGCGTCCCGGTGGCAGTGTTGACAGCGATCTTTCGTCCGATTTGCAGGCACGCAGGTAGGCTGCAAAACGCTCCGCGAGACGCTTTGCTGTCATTTCGTCCGCCGGCCCATTCGGATCAAGCGTCGCGGCCAAATCCAGCCATTCCGCGGAAAGTTCTCGGCGCACCCCGGATCTGGCCAGTCTGGTCGTGTTTTCGCTAAATGTCCGATAATCCTGACCCAGGAGCGGCAGATCGAGCAGCCACTCGCCCGGATAATCAACGATGTCGATGGACAGCTTTCCGGCTGAAAACATCCGGTTCCAGCCGCTTGCGCTCTCATACTGGATCGTCAGCCGTAGTTCGGAAATGGCGCGGGTCGAGTCCGGCCAAATGCGATCTCGCACGAGCGCCTGGACGTGATCCTCATATTGAAAACGCGGGATCGCATCATCCGGCTGAGGTTCAAGGCGAACCGATGAGACGCGCCCTGACCGGACTGCCTCGAAAAGCGGCAGGCGACCACCGTGAAGGAGATTGTGCACAAGCGATGAGATGAAAACCGTCTTGCCCGCGCGTGAAAGGCCGGTGACACCCAGCCTGACGGTCGGGTTCAGCAGATTGGTCACTTTATCGCCCAGGCTGTCCAGCGCAATCAGCGCATCATCCCGGAATGTCGTCAGTGATGGAGACAATGTAAGATCCGTCCATTTCGCTTCCCTCCATATAGAGATTGGGCCAACGCGAAAAAGGGAGAGGATTCAGATTCTCATCATGTGCCAACGGCGCATTGAACGGCTATTTCCCGTACCGTGGGCAAGAAGCGGATCTACGGGGAGAGAAACGCCTTCAACTGCCAGGGCCCGCGGGTGGGGCCGTTGCCATGATCATGACCAAGTGCAGCAAAGCCAGCGGTCGGGAAACCCGCCGGGACAGTCGATGCCGTCAGGTCGGAACCAATCATCGTTTCCAGCAGAACCTCAATCGAAGGATTGTGGCCGATGATCATCAATCGAGTGACCGTCTGCGCCCTTATGATCGCCAGATAGGTCTCGACGTGCGAATTGTAGAGTTCGTCCAGATATTGAACTGGCATATCCTCATCGATGGCTTCGATGACGGAGGCGGCCGTGCCGCGGCAGCGATGTGCTGACGAACATAGAAGCAGATCCGGCCTGAACCCGCTACTGGCGGCCATGCGAGCAACGGCATTTGCCTCCGCTATGCCACGCTCATCCAACGTGCGGTCGAAGTCGCGCTCTCCGGGCTTCGGCCAACCGGAATGGGCATGCCGCATCAGGTAGATTTCGAAAGGGGGCGGGTTCGGTTTTTCCATAAAACATTCGTAAGATAAGGAGGCTCAAAGGGAAGTAACAAGATCGCGTTATGGCCGTCAACACCACTATCTTTAGCGGATAACATATCAGCTACAGATCAGGGTTGAGGAGGCGGGTCTACATGACTCTGACTAAAAGCGCATAAAATATAGTCGTTTAGCCGAAATTTATGACAGATTTAAAAATGTATTGATAAGGCTCACAAGGCTTGTGCAAGTCTGGTGTGTTGGAGTATAGGACGCCGCGTGAGAGCTGTTCTCCAGGAGAATTGCGTTGAGTGAGAAGATCGACCTTAGCAGCTACGTCCTCTCGGAAGACGAAGAGTTCATGAATGCCAATCAGCGGGCATACTTCCGAGCAAAGCTCATAGCCTGGAAAAATGACATATTGAGGGAAGCGCGCGAAACCCTCGACCATCTAGCTGAAGAAAGCGCCAATCATCCCGATCTTGCCGACCGGGCATCTTCCGAAACCGATAGAGCCATTGAGCTGCGTGCTCGCGATCGACAGAGAAAGCTGATCTCCAAGATCGATGCAGCGCTCCAGCGCATTGAAGACGGTACCTACGGCTATTGTGAAGAAACCGGCGAACCAATCGGGCTGAAGCGTCTGGATGCTCGGCCGATAGCGACGCTTTCGATCGAGGCGCAGGAGCGCCACGAGCGACGGGAAAAGGTTTATCGCGACGAATAATCGCGCTCGACCCGATCCGACTTCAAACTTTCCAGGCACGCCAACAAGCGTGCCTTTTTTATTTCGGCCATAGATCTTCTGATCTACTCACTTCCCATCGCGCGTCACGGACATTTCACCGAAAATCCGCGCAATCTCGTTTTGAAGCATTGGCTCCGCCGTGGCGCCGGTAACCCGCGGATTTGCCGGATCCCTGCGCGGCAGCATGGGCGTGAAGCTATCTTTCGCCGGGTCGCTCTTTTGCGCTGACAGGTTGTTGGCCATTTCTTCCTCAAGGATGCGATCGAATTCGCTGCCAAGAGAACGTGGCTTTGCTGCCTCCATGTCCGGTTCTTTGGCAACCGGCTGGGGAGGAGGGGAAACCGGAGGATCGGCTTGAACCGGCTTATCTGCTGAAGCGGGATCAAGGACCGCCGGTTCTGTTTTCGCAGGCGCAGGTACGGGGCTGCGGTCCACGGTCGGTTGGAAGACGCGCCGGCGCGCTGCGTCCAGCGCATCGCTGGCAGCACCAATATCCGGTGCCTTTGATACTTCGGTTGCGCCATTTGTCGGACGGACCGGCTCTGTCACTGTCTGAACGGTGGGAACTGGCTCCATCACGACTGGCTCGATGACGGTAGGCTTCTTCTGCCCTGCCTGCGGACGCTTTGCCGCCTCCACCACCGGCTCAAAGGATTTGGCCGGTTGGGCCCGTTGCGATGGCGTGGAAGGCGCCTGCGCCTCGGCAGGTGGGCTCTTGGGCTGAATTGAAGCTGTCGGTGCAGTGGGCGCGACATTAACGTCAGGTTTGGCGGCGGCGATTTGAGGCTGTGGAGCGGGAGCTTCGAGCCGAACATCTGAACTTGCTGCGGATGGCAGAGCGGTCGCCGTTGAGTAGGCAAGCGTTTCGCCATCCCGCGGCGCACCAATGCCGCTTTCGATAACGACATCCGTTGGACCGCCGATCATGACGAGATGTTCCACGTTGTCACGCCGGATCAAAACGATACGACGACGGGCGTCGACTGCCGCCGCGTCCAACACCTGGAGGCGTGGCTGACGGTTCTTTCCGCCACGCAGAAAGGGAGAGGGTCCGCTGCGACGGCGGATGAGATAAAGAATGCCGATCAAAAGCATGAGGCCAATGCCGACGCCAAGGACGGCGATGACCAGGCGGCTCCCGTAGGCAGTCATGAATTCATCCACCATGGTTGTCTTCTACTCCAACTGTTTCAGCAATCTCGACCCGTACGGCAGGAAGCTCACCCTACCAGCAGGCCTGAGCAAGCGGCAAGATATGGATCAAGTAGCCATGCGTAGCACCGCTTCGGCCATCCTGCAGTGCGAGATATGGCCGGAATCAGAAGCGAGACAATGCCGTAGACTGCTTTCTCAACGGGTTTCTTTGCTGCGGCGCTTTTTGCGGCCTCGCCAAATTGCTATGGAAGTTGTTGGATCGATTCCACGTTCGCGCTTGGCGCGGGTCTGGGCTCGGCTTCGAGAGTGCGAGGTGTGATGACGAAATCGCAGCCGACAGGCAGCATGGATGCGCCGCTGGTGGATCGCGGCAGACGCAGCGGAACCGTTTTGCGGCTGCTTGTGCTTGCGCTGATTCTCGTGGGCGTTTCGATTGCGTTCGTCCTGTTCAAGGAGGCCATGAACAACGAGTTCGTCCTTGGCGTCCTTGGCATCCTCGCTATGGTCGGCATCTTCTTTATCGTTTCGTCGATCATCGGTCTTGTGGAGGTCATGCCGCAGAGCCGTTCGGACGAATTCGCGGGCACCTACCTGGCCAGTCATCCCGACGGCATTCTGGTGACCGATGAGCGAGGCCGAATTCTCTATGCCAACGCGGCCTATGGCCGGCTGACCGGCGCAACCAAGGCTGCCAATGCTCAATCCCTCGAGGCGCTGCTTTCAAAGAACAAGGAAGCGACCGAGGCGCTTTACAGATTGACGGCGGCGCTACGCGAGGGGCGGGAGAGCCATGAGGAGTTTCGCCTGCTGAAACCGCTCGGACGCAGTTCGGGCAGCGGATCGGGTGCGCACTGGTATCGGCTGAAAGCCCGTATTCTAAAGTCCGCCAACCAGAAGCAGCCTTTCGACGTTTGGCAGCTTTCCGACATTACCGCTGAACGGGACGATCAGGAGCGGTTTTTCCGCGAACTCCAGAATGCCATCGATTATCTGGATCACGCCCCTGCGGGCTTCTTCTCTGCGGGCAAAAAAGGCGAGATCTTCTACCTGAATGCGACGCTTGCGGAATGGCTGGCTCTCGACCTGACCAAGTTTGCACCCGGTTCGATGAACATCACCGACATTGTTGCGGGCGAGGGGATGGCGCTTATCCAGTCTGTGCAGCCGGGTGCCGGCCAGACGCGGACAGAGACGCTCGATCTCGACCTTCGACGCGCGAACGGGCAGAGCTTGCCCGTCAGGCTGGTGCACAGTGTATCTTCCATGCGAGACGGTGCTCCGGGCGAGAGCCGGACCATTGTTCTCGACCGGCCACGCGGAGAGGGTGCCGACGGCTCTGCCTCGGCGATGCGTTTTACACGCTTCTTCAACAATACGCCGATGGCTATCGCGTCGATCGGGGGCGACGGCAAGATCCTGCGTATCAATGCACCATTCCTGCGGCTGTTTGCGGGCGTGGTCTCGCGCGATGATGTTGACCGAGGCGTAACGCTTGATGTCATCATCCATGAAGGCGCGCGCGCCGACCTGATGCGTGCGCTGGCGGCTGCGAAGGATCGCCAGGGCGATATCGCGCCGATTGATTGCCGCCATCCAGGTGACGAAGCGCGTCACGTGCGTTTCTACGTCAACGCGGTGATCGACGAGAGCGATGAGGCACCGGAAGAGGTTGCAATCATCTATGCTGTAGAAACGACCGAGCAGAAAGCGCTCGAGACGCAGATGGCGCAGACGCAGAAGATGAATGCTGTCGGCACCCTCGCCGGCGGCATTGCGCATGATTTCAACAATGTCCTGACGGCCATTCTCCTATCGTCGGATCATCTCTTGCTGCAGGCGCGTCCGTCCGATGCGAGTTTTGCGGATCTCATGGAGATCAAGCGGAATGCAAATCGTGCGGCCGTGCTGGTTCGCCAGTTGCTGGCATTCTCGCGCAAGCAGACCATGCGTCCGGCCGTTCTGAACCTGACCGATGTGGTCGGCGACCTGCGCATGCTTGTGGATCGCCTGATTTCCGGCACCAATGTGAAGCTCGACGTGCAATATGGCCGCGATCTCTGGCCGGTGCGGACTGACCTGTCGCAGTTCGAACAGGTGCTGATCAACCTGTGTGTTAACGCGCGCGACGCCATGCCGAGTGGCGGCCAGATTCGTATCAGGACGAGGAATGTCTCGTGGGACGAAGTTGGCGGCTTCGCCAATGCAAGGCTCCCGAACGAGGACTTCGTTCTGGTTGAAGTGTCCGACAATGGCACCGGCATTCCGCCGGAAATCATGGACAAGATCTTCGAACCCTTCTTCACGACCAAGGAAGTCGGCAAGGGAACCGGTCTCGGCCTTTCCATGGTCTATGGAATCGTCAAGCAATCGGGCGGATACATCTATCCGGAATCAGAAGTCGGTGTCGGTACGACTTTCCGCGTCTTCCTTCCCCGCCACATTCCAGAAGTTCAGCCAGTCGTTCCGGGGGCGACCGGTTCTGCCAGTGGGGCAGCAGCGGAAGCGCCGCCGTCCGCCGCTGTATCTGAACAGGCCGTATCCGCTGCCAGCAACGAGAACGTCGATCTCACCGGTAACTCTGCCGTCGTCCTTTTGGTGGAGGATGAGGAGGCGGTACGGCGGGGCGGCAAGCGCATGCTCGAGACCAGAGGGTATACGGTCCACGAAGCTGGCTCGGGAACCGAAGCACTTGAAATAATGGAAGAGCTTGAGGGCAAGGTCGATATCGTCGTTTCAGACGTCGTCATGCCGGAGATGGATGGGCCGAGCCTGTTGCGGGAATTGCGGAAATCCTATCCCGATCTCAAGTTCATCTTTGTTTCCGGCTACGCGGAAGATGCGTTCGCCAAGAACCTTCCGGCCGATGCGAAGTTTGGTTTCCTGCCGAAGCCCTTCTCGCTGAAGCAACTGGCTGTCGCCGTGCGGGAAATGCTCGACCGGAACGATTGAGAACAAAAGGTGGTTGGGAACAAACGGCGTACGCTAAATTAGTGGCGAACGCAGAGTGAACAAGATCGCGTTTTTCCATTGTTGTCAGGCTCTTAGCTGGGGCTTGCCAAATGAGAACAAAATAGGTACAAATGATTCATCGGCTGGTTCGTTGCGAGCCCTGCTGCTTAACCCAGAGGTGAATCATGGCTCAGAATTCGTTGCGGCTCGTAGAGGAAAAGTCAGTGGATAAAAGTAAGGCGTTGGAGGCAGCACTTTCTCAGATCGAACGATCCTTTGGTAAGGGTTCGATCATGAAGCTTGGCGCGAACGAAAGTGTCGTCGAAATCGAGACTGTGTCGACGGGTTCGCTCAGTCTCGATATCGCGCTTGGTATTGGTGGTCTGCCGAAGGGGCGTATCATCGAAATCTATGGACCGGAAAGCTCTGGTAAGACGACGCTCGCCCTTCAGACGATCGCTGAAGCCCAGAAGAAGGGTGGCGTGTGTGCTTTCGTTGACGCCGAGCACGCTCTCGATCCGGTCTATGCCCGTAAGCTGGGTGTCGATCTCCAGAACCTCCTGATCTCGCAGCCTGACACGGGCGAACAGGCGCTGGAGATCACCGATACGCTGGTTCGCTCCGGTGCGGTTGATGTTCTCGTGGTCGATTCGGTTGCTGCCTTGACGCCTCGTGCAGAAATCGAAGGCGAGATGGGTGATAGCCTTCCGGGCCTTCAGGCGCGCCTGATGAGCCAGGCTCTGCGCAAGCTGACTGCTTCGATTTCCCGTTCGAATTGCATGGTCATCTTCATCAACCAGATCCGCATGAAGATCGGCGTCATGTTCGGTTCGCCCGAAACCACGACAGGCGGCAATGCGCTAAAGTTCTATGCTTCGGTTCGTCTCGATATCCGCCGTATCGGCGCGGTCAAGGAGCGTGAAGAGGTTGTCGGCAACCAGACCCGTGTGAAGGTTGTCAAGAACAAGATGGCGCCTCCCTTCAAGCAGGTTGAGTTCGACATCATGTACGGCGAAGGCGTGTCCAAGACTGGTGAACTTGTTGACCTGGGTGTGAAGGCGGGTATCGTCGAAAAGTCGGGCGCCTGGTTCTCTTACAACAGCCAGCGGCTGGGGCAGGGACGTGAGAACGCCAAGACGTTCCTTCGCGAAAATCCGGAACTGGCGCGCGAGATCGAAACCGCCCTTCGCCAGAACGCCGGTCTGATAGCAGATCGCTTCCTGCAGAATGGTGGGCCGGACAGCAATGCTGACGATGGCGATCCGGATGCCTGATGCATCGTTTGCAGTGATTGCATGATCATTGGAATGGCTGCGTGGTGTAAACCGCGTGGCCATTTTCTTGTTAAGCTGGACAGTATTCAGCGAGAACGTTAAAAGCCAAAAGCTTTGAAAGATGGGGACCGCGGTTGGCGGTATAGAAGGGTTTTGCATGAGTGGCGTGAATGAGATCCGGTCGACCTTCCTCGACTATTTCCGGAAGAACGGTCACGAAATTGTTTCGTCGAGCCCGCTGGTGCCGCGCAACGACCCCACCCTCATGTTCACCAATGCCGGCATGGTGCAGTTCAAGAACGTATTCACCGGACTTGAGACGAGACCGTACACGACAGCTTCGACTTCCCAGAAGGTCGTGCGCGCCGGCGGCAAGCATAACGACCTCGACAATGTCGGCTATACGGCGCGCCATCTGACCTTCTTCGAAATGCTCGGCAATTTCTCGTTCGGCGACTACTTCAAGGAACGGGCAATCGAACTTGCATGGAACCTGGTGACTAAGGGTTTCGACCTTCCGAAGGATCGCCTGCTGGTAACCGTTTATGCGGATGATGACGAGGCAGCATCGCTTTGGAAGAAGATCGCCGGTTTCTCGGATGACAAGATTATTCGCATCCCGACCTCCGACAATTTCTGGCAGATGGGTGACACCGGCCCGTGCGGTCCCTGCTCTGAAATCTTCATCGATCAGGGTGAACATGTCTGGGGCGGCCCTCCGGGTTCTCCGGAAGAAGATGGCGACCGCTTCCTCGAATTCTGGAACCTCGTCTTCATGCAGTTCGAGCAGACGGCGCCGGGTGAGCGTACACCTCTACCACGTCCGTCGATTGATACCGGTCTCGGTCTCGAGCGCATGGCCTGCATCCTGCAGGGCGTGCAGAGCGTGTTCGAAACCGATCTCTTCAAGACCCTGATCTCCGCGACGGAAGATGTTGTAGGCGCCAAGGCTGAGGGTGATCAGGCCGCAAGCTTCCGGGTCATTGCCGATCACCTGCGCTCTTCGGCGTTCCTGATTGCCGACGGTGTTCTGCCTTCAAACGAAGGTCGCGGTTATGTTTTGCGTCGCATCATGCGTCGCGGCATGCGCCACATGCAATTGCTCGGCGCGCGCGAGCCCCTGATGTACAAGCTTCTTCCGGCTCTGGTCGGTGAGATGGGGCGCGCCTATCCGGAACTCAATCGGGCCGAAGCGCTGATTTCCGAGACGCTGAAGCTGGAAGAATCGAAGTTCCGCACCACGCTGGCCCGCGGCCTTTCGCTTCTGTCGGATGCGACCGAGACCTTGCACAAGGGTGACTCGCTTGATGGCGAAACCGCCTTCAAGCTCTACGATACCTATGGTTTCCCGCTCGATCTGACGCAGGATGCTCTGCGTGCACGCGGGATCGGCGTCGACCTGACGGGCTTCAACGATGCGATGCAGCGCCAGAAGGCTGAGGCGCGCGCAAACTGGGCGGGTTCCGGCGAAAAAGCGACGGAAGGTGTCTGGTTTGAACTCAAGGAGAAATTCGGCGCCACCGAATTCCTGGGCTATGACACAGAGGCTGCGGAAGGCGTTGTTCTGGCGATCGTTCGTGACGGTGTGGCAATCGACAAGGCGGTTGCCGGCGACAAGATCCAGATCGTTGTCAACCAGACACCGTTCTATGGCGAATCGGGTGGTCAGATGGGCGATACCGGTATGATCTCGACGGATCATGCCAAGGTGATTGTTTCCGACACGCAGAAGAAGGGTGAAGGGCTGTTCGTTCACTCGGCCACCATTGCCGAAGGCGGTCTGAAGGTCGGAGATGCAGTTGTCTTGACGGTCGATCATACTCGCCGGTCGAGGCTGCGTGCCAACCATTCCGCAACGCACCTGCTGCATGAGGCGCTGCGTGAAGTTCTCGGCACGCACGTCGCTCAGAAGGGCTCTTTGGTCGCGCCGGAGCGCCTTCGCTTCGACGTCTCTCATCCAAAGCCGATGTCTGCGGAGGAACTGCAGAAGGTCGAAGACATGGCCAATGCCATCATCTTGCAGAACGCGCCGGTCACAACGCGCTTGATGAGTGTGGATGATGCCATTGCCGAAGGCGCCATGGCGCTTTTCGGCGAGAAGTACGGCGATGAGGTTCGTGTCGTGTCTATGGGCACCGGCATTGAGGGTAGCAAGGCCGGTAAGCCGTATTCCATCGAACTTTGCGGTGGCACCCATGTTTCCGCTACGGGCGATATCGGTCTGGTGCGTGTGCTGGGCGAAAGCGCGGTCGGTTCGGGCGTGCGTCGCGTCGAGGCTGTTACTGGTGAAGGCGCTCGGGCCTATCTTGCTGAGCAGGATGAGCGCGTGAAGGCTCTGGCGGGGCTGCTGAAGGTGCAGCCAACCGATGTCTATTCCCGTGTCGAAGCCTTGATGGATGAACGCAAGAAGCTCGAGAAGGAGCTTGCGGATGCGCGCCGGAAACTTGCCATGGGTGGATCTCAAGGCGCAGCTGCACCAGAGGCTCGTGACGTCAACGGCGTCAAGTACATTGGTAGGGCCGTAACCGGCGTCGATGCAAAGGACCTTAAGGGTCTTGTCGACGACGCCAAGTCTTCTCTCGGTTCCGGGGTCGTGCTGCTGATTGCTGTCAGTGATGATGGTAAGGCGAGCGCGGTTGTCGGTGTGACCGAAGATCTGACGGCTCGCCTCAGTGCCGTCGATCTCGTCCGTGTTGCCTCGGCAAGTCTTGGCGGAAAGGGCGGCGGTGGTCGTGCTGACATGGCGCAGGCCGGTGGTCCTGACGGAAGTCAAGCCGAGGCGGCGATCGAGGCCGTTGCCGCGGCGATCGCAGGCTGAGACGCGAATAAGAGAGCCCGGTTTCTTTTCTTGCGAGACCGGGTTCATTCGGATGGAGAAAAGCGTGACGCTGGCAGCGCCGATTGAAGATATGGACGACGCGGCTGACGTTGAGAATTCTTTTCCCAACGATCTCTATGCGCATGCTCCACAGACAACAGCGTTTAACAAGCTGAGAAAGCGGCTTCTGCGGCAGGTCCGTCAGGCGATTGAAGATTTCAATATGCTTGGCTCGCAGAAGCGGTGGCTGATCGGCCTTTCAGGCGGCAAGGATTCCTATTCATTGCTGGCGCTGCTGATGGATCTCAAATGGCGCGGCTTGCTGCCGGTCGATCTCATCGCCTGCAACCTCGACCAAGGTCAGCCGAATTTTCCAAAGCATGTCCTGCCGGATTATCTCAAGGGTATCAACGTCCCGCATCGGATCGAGTATCGCGATACCTATTCCGTCGTGAAGGAAAAGGTGCCAGAGGGCGCAACCTATTGCTCGCTCTGTTCCAGGCTGCGGCGCGGCAATCTGTATCGTATTGCCCGCGAGGAGAGCTGCGACGCGCTGGTTCTGGGTCATCACCGGGATGATATTCTCGAAACCTTCTTCATGAACCTCTTTCACGGCGGACGCCTGGCGGCGATGCCGGCGAAGCTGTTGAATGACGAGGGCGATCTGTTCGTGTTACGGCCGCTTGCCTACTGCGCGGAAGAAGATCTGGCCAAGTTTGCAGCGCTGATGCAGTTTCCCATTATTCCGTGTGATCTCTGCGGTTCCCAGGATGGGCTACAGCGCAATGCCATGAAGCAGATGCTATCGACCATGGAACTGCAGATGCCCGGTCGCAAGGACCGGATGCTGCGGGCGCTTTCCCATGTCAATCCTTCCCATTTGCTGGACCCGAACCTGTTCGACTTTGCGGGTCTGACGCCTTCCCCCAAGAGTTGAGGTCATTCATGCCCGTTGATGTTATTGTACTTGCGGATGTTCTGAGACAGGCCGCAAAAAGCGAAATCGTGCCTCGTTTCCGGCGCCTGGAGGCCCATGACGTGCGTCGGAAATCGGAGCCTTCGGATCTGGTGACCGAGGCTGATGAACAGGCAGAGCGCTTCATCAAGGCGGAGGTCGAGCGTCTGGCACCGCAGGCGCTTTTTATTGGCGAGGAAACTGTTGCGTCAGACCCGGATCTATTGGGGAAGCTGAAGGATGCAGAACTCGCGGTCATCGTCGATCCGGTAGATGGCACTTTCAATTTCGCCAGCGGCATTCCGGCGTTCGGCGTCATGGCGTCGGTTGTCTACAAAGGTGAGGCCGTGGCCGGGATCATTTATGATCCGATGAGTGATGACTGGGTCATGGCCGAGAAGGGAGGCGGTGCTTTCGCTCGCAGGCCGGATGGGCAGTCAGCGCGTCTTGCCGTCGCAGAGGCCAAGCCGCTTGACCAGATGTATGGGATGGCATCGGGCGCCTATTTCTTTGATGAGGAGCGTTTACGCGTCCTCACCAACCTTGCGAAGGTCCGCTTCTTTGCCAGTTACCGGTGCTCCGCGCAGGAGTACAGAACGATCGCAAGCGGCCATGTTGACTTTGTGATCTACAATAAGCTGATGCCGTGGGATCATGTGGCCGGTTCACTGATCGTGCAGGAAGCGGGAGGGCATGTCGCAAAATTCGATGGCTCGCCCTACAGACCGTCGGAATTTACGGGCGGTCTGCTTGCGGCAACCAGCAAGGACAGCTGGGAGATCCTGCGCCGCGAAATCATTGGCTGACAAAGCCGTCGAGATCGACCCCGAGGCAGACGCATCGGGGTCGCTTGGATCAAACGCGTGGATTGTGCTGCTGGAAGAGCTTCCCCTTCTCCGCGATCAGCACAAAGATCAATCCAATGATCGAAACGCTGAAGAAGCCCGCGACCATGGGAAGGGCTGTTCCGTTAAACGCTTGTCCGATCACTGCGCCGATGGCGGCACCTCCGATCGTGCTCATGAAGCCGAGGACAGACGATGCTGTTCCGGCGACATGTCCGAGTGGTTCCATGGCCAGTGAGTTGAAGTTTGCTCCGATCCAGCCGAACTGGAACATGGCCAGCGCGAAGAAACCCAGGAACAGCAGGAATGGCATCGGTTCCGTGCTGAGCAGTTGAACTGTCAGCCAGACGAACGTCACCAGAATGAACCCGAGAAGAGAGCCGTGTGACAGCTTGCGCATTCCGAAACGACCCACGAGCCGGGCGTTGATGAATGAAGCCAGAGACATGAAGGCTGCCACCGCTGCGAAGGCGACTGGAAACCATGGTCCCAACCCGTATATCCCGACATAGATCTGCTGCGCTGAATTGATGAACCCGAAAAGCGCCCCGAAGATGAATGTCGCAGAGATCGTGTAGCACAGCGCGACGCGGTTCGTCAGAACGATGCGGAATCCGCCGAGGATCGAATTGAGCGTCAGTGGACGGATGTCCTCTTTCGCCAGTGTTTCCGGTAGGCGCATCATCATCCACGCCATGATCGCGGCGGCCATGATGGCGATGAAAAGGAAGATCATATGCCAGTTGCCGCCCAGCATGATGACCTGTCCCGTGCCCGGTGCGATGATGGGTACAATCATGAAGACCATCATGATGAGTGACATGACCTCGGCCATGGCACGACCACCGAACACGTCACGGACGATAGAGACAGTGATGACGCGAGTCGAGGCCGCTCCGGCACCCTGAATGAACCGCAGGAGCAGGAGCATGCCGAATGAGGGGACGATCACGATCATTAGCGAGCAGATAATATAGACCGCAAGACCGAAGATCATCGGTGCACGTCGTCCGAAGCGATCGGAAATTGGTCCGTAGACCAACTGGGCAAAACCGAAGCCGAAGAGGTAGGAGGACACGATGAACTGCCGCTCATTCACGTCTTCGACCTTGAGGTCGGCACCGATTTCCTGAAGAGCAGGAAGCATGATGTCGATGGCCAAGGCGTTCAATGCCATCAGCATTGCCATCATGCCAATGAACTCCGCCTTGCCCATGCCCTGAAGGCGTGCAGGAGCTGTGTTGGTCGCAGGTTTCACGAAAAAATCCCGAAAATGAAAAGGCGCCGCAAAACAGCGGCGCCTCAAACTTGAAGTTAGCCAGCAGAGCTGGTTGAGGCCCGTTTAGGCCGCGCCGCGTACGGCGATGCCCTGATCCTGGAAATGGGTCTGCAGTTCGCCAGACTGGAACATCTCGCGCACAATATCGCAGCCGCCTACGAATTCGCCCTTGATGTAGAGCTGGGGAATGGTCGGCCAGTTTGAATAGTCCTTGATACCCTGGCGGATTTCTGCGTCGGCAAGAACGTTGACGCCTTTGTAATCCACGCCGAGGTAATCGAGAATCTGTACGACCTGGCCAGAGAAACCACATTGCGGGAACTGAGGTGTTCCCTTCATGAAAAGCACGACATCGTTGCTCTTCACTTCGCTGTCGATCAGCTCATGAATACCGCTCATGATCGATTTCCTTTTCTTATCTGGAGTCAAGGTCCAGATATTATGGTTAGCTTATTATCACGAAATCCGCTGAATTCCAGTCGGTAAATGCGATTGCATCTATGATTTCGTGTGATGGTTCTATCGACGAAGTCCGGGTGAAGATCAGTCTGGAGCTGATGTTTGCAAGGCCAGCGCGTGCAAAACGCCGCCCATATTGCCCCTCAAGGCCTCATAGACCATTTGATGCTGCTGGACCCGGCTTTTGCCTCGAAATGCTTCTGCAACAACCTCGGCTGCGTAATGGTCCCCGTCGCCTGCCAGATCCCGGATTGTGACTTTGGCACCCGGAATCCCTGCCTTGATCATGTCTTCAATTTCACCGGGACGCATCGGCATCTGGTCGTTCCTTCCTTGTTAGGTATGGTTGTTTTCGACCAGAGTGCCAAATTTCCGCGGATTCTCAAAGCGTCTTGATGCCTGTCACGCCATAAAGGTGGGGAACCAGCCTTCGTGTGCCTCAACAAGCTGCGCAACCTCAACCCGTACCAGGGTGTCAACCTCAAGGGTGTTGCCACCGACATTTCCAAGGGTACGGAAAGGAACGCCCGCCGACTCTGCGCTTGCGCAGACGAAGTTCGCCAGATCGGCCGGTACAGCGATGACATAGCGGGCCTGGTCTTCGCCAAAGAGCAGTGCATGAGGCAGCCCCTTGCATTCACCAAGCGAAAGCTTCGCACCCTTTCCGGAGGCCATCGCCATTTCTGCCAGCGCGAGCAACAATCCGCCGGAGGAGATATCGTGGCAGGCCGTGACCTGATCGTTGCGGATGAGCCCGCGGACAAAATCGCCGTGGCGACGCTCAGCCTTCAGATCGACCTGCGGAGCTGGCCCTTCCGACGAACCCAGGATATCACGGAGGTAGATTGACGATCCCAGATGGGAACCATCGACGCCGATCATGATCACAACATCGCCGTCCTTGGCTGTTCCGATCCGCGCCATTTTCGACCAGTCTGGCAAAAGGCCAACGCCCGCAATGGTGGGTGTCGGCAGGATCGCGACGCCGTTGGTCTCGTTATACAGCGAGACGTTGCCGGAGACGATCGGGAAGTCCAGCGCGCGGCAGGCTTCACCGATACCCTGAATTGCGCCAACCAATTGGCCCATGATCTCTGGCTTTTCCGGATTGCCGAAGTTCAGGTTGTCTGTTGCAGCCAGAGGCTCGGCACCGGTTGCGGTAATGTTGCGCCAGCATTCCGCAACAGCCTGCTTGCCGCCTTCGACCGGGTCAGCCTCGACATAGCGGGGCGTGACGTCCGACGAAAACGCAAGCGCCTTGCTTGCATGGCCTTCCACGCGCACGACACCTGCATCGCCGCCGGGCAGCTGCAAGGAATTGCCCTGGATCAGGGTGTCATACTGCTCATAGACCCAGCGTCGGCTGGACTGGTTCGGCGAACCGACAAGCTTGAGCAGCGCATCATTATAATCGCCTGGAGCGGCAACGTTTTCCGCGGGCAGGGCAGGCCGCGCAGCAGAAGGCTGCCACGGGCGGTCGTATTCCGGTGCTTCGTCACCGAGTTCCTTGATGGGAAGATTTGCTACTTCCTCGCCCTGATGAAGGATACGGAAGCGCAGGTCATCGGTCGTCTTGCCGACGATCGCGAAATCCAGTCCCCACTTGACGAAGATGGCCTTGGCCACCTCTTCCTTCTCGGGACGCAGAACCATGAGCATACGCTCCTGGCTTTCCGACAGCATCATCTCATAGGCGGTCATGCGCTCTTCGCGAACCGGGACCTTGTCGAGATCGAGTTCGATGCCGAGGTCGCCCTTGGCGCCCATTTCGACAGCAGAGCAGGTGAGGCCAGCCGCGCCCATGTCCTGGATCGCGATCACGGCGCCGGTTGCCATGAGTTCCAGGCAGGCTTCCAGCAGGCATTTTTCGGTGAAGGGATCACCGACCTGCACGGTGGGACGCTTCTCCTCGATGGATTCGTCGAATTCCGCCGATGCCATGGTTGCACCGCCGACGCCATCGCGGCCCGTCTTAGCGCCAAGATAGACGACAGGGAGGCCGACACCTTCAGCCTTCGAATAGAAAATGGCATCACTCTTTGCGAGGCCAGCGGCAAAGGCATTGACGAGAATATTGCCGTTATAACGCGGGTCGAACTCGACTTCGCCACCGACAGTGGGAACGCCGAAGGAGTTACCGTAACCGCCGACGCCGGATACGACACCCGAAACGAGATGGCGTGTCTTTGGATGATCCGGTGCGCCGAAACGCAAGGCGTTCATGGCTGCTACCGGACGCGCACCCATGGTGAAGACGTCGCGGAGAATGCCACCGACGCCGGTTGCCGCGCCCTGGTAGGGCTCAATGTAGGACGGATGGTTATGGCTTTCCATCTTGAAGACAACGCAGTCACCGTCATCGATGTCCACCACGCCAGCGTTTTCGCCAGGGCCCTGAATGACGCGCGGGCCCTTGGTCGGCAGCGTGCGCAGCCAGCGCTTGGAAGACTTGTATGAGCAATGTTCATTCCACATTGCAGAAAAGATGCCGAGTTCGGTGAAGGTCGGTTCGCGGCCGATCAAGTCAAGAATGCGCTGATATTCATCAGGCTTCAGTCCGTGGGCAGCAACAAGTTCTGGTGTAATGGCGATCTGGTTCGGAATAGTCATCGTCTTCCCTACAGGCGGTCCGGGCTGGCGTCTCTTTATCCTAGAAGAAGCATGGGCGCGACAGGAAATTTCCTGCCACGCCCATATGATTCACTTCGAATGCGCAGGGCTGTGGGTGGCCCTTAGGATGTGTGGTTCAGCGACCGGTTTGCGGGCGAAAGCGTTTCGCGATCTTTCAGATTCGCTCCTGGCGCTTTGTCTCTTTGTTTCAACGCATGTCGTTTTCGCAAAACCGCTGCGCACTTTTAGCTACGGCATGCTTCAGAACTTGTAGCCGACGAGCACGCCTGCGCGCGTGAGGCCGCTGTTCCAATCGCCGCAAAGCCCGGCATGGGACGAGTGCTCGACCTGGGCGATGACGCGCCAGTTATCGTTTACGTTGACGCCTGCCGCCATGTATTCGTGAAACAGCGCATGGCAGCCAAGATAGGGGCCGCGTCCCCCATCAAATCGGAGCTTGCCATCATTCACGCTCCCGCCGAAACCGGCCTCAAGAAAGAAGCGTTCGTTCAGGTCGAAGGTCCAGGAAAAACCGGCATAGGCCTGGTTGGTTTCGCCAGCGGTACTGATGTCAGCACCGACATGGACACGGGGGCGGGCGAGCTTCTGCCATCCTTGTGCATTGTCATGATCCCACGGATCGAAAAACAGCATGCCGGTGACGAAGAACCCCTTTTCATCGTTGCTGTATGTATTATCGATTGCGCCATAGGCTCCGAAGCGGGCTTCGTCGAAGATGGGGCCGGCTCCAGGGGCGATTGCGGTGTCTGCCGCCATCACCGGCGAACACAGTGCAAGCAGAATGGCAGTTGTTCCGATCAGGCTCGAAACCAGCTTGTGCGTCATAGATCTACCGCCCCCGTGGCCGCCTTCGGTAAGGCAGCGAATCTCTGGAGGTAGATTAGGCGTTAGTTAACTATAGCGGCAAGCAACCTTGAACGAACCGGAGTCCCGCTCGGGCGATTGTTTTCGAAGATCACATTTTTGCCACAACAGGGCGGGCGGTTCAGCAGTTTTTGCCGCCGTTTGCCCA
Organism: Rhizobium rhizoryzae; assembly: GCF_011046895.1. Classification (NCBI taxonomy): domain Bacteria; kingdom Pseudomonadati; phylum Pseudomonadota; class Alphaproteobacteria; order Hyphomicrobiales; family Rhizobiaceae; genus Affinirhizobium; species Affinirhizobium rhizoryzae. The sequence continues at coordinate 2,470,903 of NZ_CP049250.1, forward strand.
GCGCACCACATCCTGCTTGATGCGGGCGCCCTGGGGGCCATCGGCAAGCGGGCCAAATGCGTCCAGCCGAGCGGGATTCCCCTCCGCCTGGACGACGAGAAGGGGTCTTGATTCGGGACTGTGGCGCGGCACCGCCAGAATACGAGGACGGCCGGAGAAGGAATTCAGTTCTGGCGCGAGACGATAATCCTTGAACGCCGCGTCACCCGATTTGAACCAGCAGGAATTGGCCGCGAGCGCTACCCTTTCCATGGTGGGCAGCGCAGCCCGGTTCTGGGGCTGAGGCTGTTGACGATCGGACTGACAGGCCGTGACCGCTGTTGCTGCCAGAATTGTCACGAGGCCGGTCGTCAACTTGTGCATATGTCTTCTCGATATTTCTGGCGGTTGGTCAGGCAGCCGCAACGACTTCGAGAGCCGAGGCGAAGATGCCGCGTCCATCATTACCGCCGTGGGCGGCTTCGATGAGATTTTCCGGGTGCGGCATCATGCCAAGCACATTGCCCTGCTTGTTCACCACGCCAGCGATATCCGACAGCGAACCGTTAGGGTTGGTGCCTTCGGCATAGCGGAAGACGATCTGGTTGTTGTCTTCGAGCGACTTGAGCGTTTCGCTTTCCACGAAATAGTTGCCATCATGGTGAGCTACCGGGCAGCGGATGATTTGGCCCGTCTCGTAAGCGCGGGTGAAATCCGTATCGGCGTTCACGACCTCAAGCTTGATTTCCTTGCAGACGAACTTCAGCGAGACATTCCGCATCAGCGCGCCGGGAAGCATGCCTGCTTCCACCAGGATCTGAAAACCATTGCAGACCCCAAGCACCTTCACGCCAGCCTCGGCCTTGCGGCGGATAGCGTCCATGACAGGCATCCGGGCGGCGATTGCACCGCAGCGCAGATAGTCGCCGTAGGAGAAGCCGCCGGGGATGACGATCAGATCCACATCCGGGATATCCGTTTCGGTCTGCCAAACGGTGACTGGCGCCTGACCGGAAATGCGCGTGAGAGCTGCAATCATGTCACGGTCGCGGTTCAGACCGGGCAATTGAACGACGGCGGATTTCATGGGCTTGACCTCAACAGAATTTTGCAAAGAAGGCAGTCTACTCAATACGCATTATGTTCGAGCCCTGCAGGGACTCGCACAATGGGGACTTCGGGCAGGGATGAGCTGCCCGAAAAATGGTTTAAGCAAGACTAATCGAATAGTTCTCGATCACAGTGTTGGCCAAAAGCTTTTCGCACATGGCCTTGATTTCTTCTTCGGCCTTCGCACGATCGCCGGTTTCGACCTCGAGATCGAAAACCTTGCCCTGCCGAACCTGATGGACACCTTCGAAACCGAGGCTGCCCAGCGCGCCTTCAATGGCCTTGCCCTGTGGGTCCAGAACACCGTTCCTCAAAGTGACGGTAACACGTGCCTTGATCACTGCTTGCTCCCTGACGGCTTACTGTACGAGAACCGGACCCGTTCCGCGGATCGGCTCGTTTTCGTTGATGATTCCGAGACGGCGCGCAACTTCGGAATAGGCCTCCAGAAGGCCGCCCAGATCCCGGCGGAAGCGATCCTTGTCCATTTTTTCCCTGGTCTCGATATCCCAGAGGCGGCAGCTGTCTGGCGAGATTTCATCGGCCAGAATGATGCGCATCATGTCGCCTTCGAACAGGCGTCCGCATTCGATCTTGAAATCGATCAGCTGGATGCCAACACCGAGGAAGAGACCGGACAGGAAGTCGTTGACGCGAATGGCGAGCGCCATGATGTCGTCGAGTTCCGCAGGATTCGCCCATCCGAAAGCAGTGATGTGCTCTTCGGAAACCATTGGATCGGCAAGGGCATCGGACTTGTAGTAGAATTCGATAATCGAACGGGGGAGAACAGTGCCTTCCTCGATACCCAAACGCTCCGACAATGATCCGGCCGCGACATTGCGTACAACGATCTCCAGCGGAATGATTTCCACTTCGCGGATCAGCTGCTCACGCATGTTGAGGCGGCGAATGAAATGAGTAGGGATGCCAATCTTGTTCAGATGGGTGAAGATATACTCGGAAATTCGGTTGTTGAGCACACCCTTGCCATCGATCACCTCATGCTTCTTCTTGTTGAAGGCGGTGGCATCGTCCTTGAAGAACTGAATCAGCGTGCCCGGTTCGGGACCTTCATAAAGGATCTTGGCCTTGCCTTCGTAAATACGGCGGCGACGGTTCATGACATCTTGTCTCGTTGTTCGTGCGCATTGCGCTGCGCTGTGGAATAGGATTGAGCGGTCCCATAACGGAAATTGTCTCGTTTCACAATGCGCGTGGATGGAGAACCGGTCTGTTGATTGTCAATTGGAAGCATTTATTCACCGTGCCGTTACACGCTTCCGCAAATATTGGTGTGCATCATTCTATCGGCCTTCAATAATTCGCTTCTGAACGAAGGGCTGAAACAGGGGATGTTGATGATTACGATGCGTGACCGCGCGCAAGCGCTCGAAATGAAATACACCCAGGAACAGACTTGGCTTTTCCGCGCGGAAGCGCGACGAAACAAGCTGATCGGCCTTTGGGCGGCAGAAACCATGGGGGCGCAGGATCCTTTGGGCTATGCAACCAATCTTGCTGAATGGGGTGTCGAGCATCCCACTGATGTTCAGCTTATCGACAGATTGCGGCAAGACTTTACTGCTGCCAACGTCGTTTTGAATGAAGACGAAATCACATCGCGCATGCATGCACTCTTGATCGAAATCCTTGAAGAGATGCGCACCTGACAAGCCTTTCCGAGGCAGCGGGAACGTTGCCTCGGCCCCCGATTCTGTGTCAGCGACATGCCGCCGCGTCGAAGACTGCATGGCGCCCCTTGCCGCTGTGCTTGGCCTCGTAGAGTGCCGTGTCCGCATCCAGCAAAATCTGATGACCGTTAATGGATGAGCCGGATGCGTAGGCCACGCCAATACTCGCGCCGAAGTGGCAAAGCGTGTCGCCATATCGGAAGGGCCTGCTCATCGCCACAACGATCCTGTTTGCCAGAATGGAAAGCCTGTCGGGCGTTCCAGCGAAGGGCACGAGCACCACGAACTCATCGCCGCCCGCGCGCGCTACGAAGTTTCTCGCCCCAGCAATCTGCCGCAACTGTTCGGCAACGTGGGAAAGGACGGCATCACCCACACTATGGCCGAATCCGTCATTGATCTGCTTGAAGCCATCAAGATCGATATGCAGCAGACCAAGACTGCGATTTTTCAGGCTGCAGCTTTTCGACAACTGATCCAGCGCCAGATCCAGATAGCGACGGTTCGGCAGGCCTGTCAGGTAATCGTGAAGCGCATTGTGCTCGATCTGATCGCGGGTTGCTTCCAGTTCTGCATTGCGCGCCTCGGCGAGGCTTTTTGCTCTTTCCAGTTCCTGTTGCAGCAAAACGTCATTCGTCACGTCCCAATTCGCGCCAACCAGCTTCAGATGACCGTCAACGTCAGTAAACGTCATGCTGCAGCTTTTGATGATGCGCTCTTCGCCGCCGGCAAGAGTGACATGATAGCGATCCCAGAAGCATCCTTCGCGCCCGTGATGCGCGCTGACATTGGCCAGCACGCGTTCCCGATCGTCCGGACGGAGAAAGCTCTCCCACGTTACACCAAGGCGGATTTTTTCGCCTTTGGGAACCCCGAAAATTTCGTACATGCGGACATCCCAGTCCACCTCGCCGGCCGTCAAATCCGCTTCGAAGACGCCGACGCCGGAGATGGCGAGCGCCATCTCGAGGCGGCGCGCGATTTTGGCGGCACGGTGTTCTGCATCCTTCCGGGGTGTAATGTCATTGTCTGTGCCGACGACGCGCATGGCGCGTCCATTTTCGTCACGATCAATGCAGGCGCCACGACATTCGATCCATACCCAATGGCCGTCCTTGTGACGCTCGCGGTATTCAAAGACCTGGAAAGCCGGATCTCCGGCCTCCTGTCGCTCCATGGCATGAAGCGTGAAGGAGCGGTCGTCCGGGTGAACCAGATTGAGCCAGGCTTCCTTGGAGGCGGGCAGGGGATCGGCAGGCGACATTCCGCGGATCCACCGCCAGATTGGCGAATAATACTTGCGGCCTGCGCGATAATCGTGGTCCCAGACGCCGGATTCCGAGCTGACCAGTGCGCTGTTCCAACGCGTTTCTCGTGCGACGAGATCATCCACCATCAGCTTGTCGTCCGTAAAGTCGACAAGTTGCACCATGAGCAGGGTTGCATTCGGCGCCAGATCAAGTCGAAACGGGCTGACGAAGGCTTTCGCCCATCGAGTGCTGCCGTCGATCATCGGAACGCGTATCAGTGTCGAGCGCGTGGTTTCGGGTGACGTATCTGCCGGTCTCTCCGAAAGAAGTGCTGAAACACTGACCAGATCGTCGCTATGGATGAGGGATGTCAGATCCGAGACACTGCGGGCCACCCACTGCTGTTTGAAAGCCTGGTTCGCGTGAACAAAGCGACCGACTCCAGGCTCAACAACAGCTGTTGGCAGAGGAAGAGTATCGATGCAGGTGATATATGCAGCCAGTTCCCCCTGTTTAGGAGAAACGGCCATCGTCTCAGGTTTCATCCGCAGCCAACCCTAGCGTTGATGCTTTTATCAACGCTAGCAAGTGCGTGTTAAGCATCTCTTAACGTAACGCATATCCGTGGTTGTGAATGCGAAAGGCCCGAGCGCGGCATTCGTCACGGCTTGAGATTTGCCAGAAACTTGGCAAAAACCATCGTCCCTTCCGGCCACGGACCGTGACCCGACTCCGCATTGATATGGCCCGACTCGCCAGCATCAATCAGCAGCGAACCCCAGGCATTGCTGATGTCGTCTGCATGATCGTAGCTGCCGAACGGATCGTTACGGCTTGCAATCGTGAGCGATGGGAACGGCAGAGGATCCCGCGGATAGGGCCCGAATGTCATCAGATGCTTCGGTCGAATCTCCGGATTGGTGACATCGGGCGGCGCAACGAGAAAGGCGCCTGCGACCTTCTTGCGGAAATGAGGGATCGCATGAATGGCCGTCGGAACGCCCAGCGAATGGGCTACGATCACGACCGGACGCGTTGCTGAATTCACTTCCTCAACGATGCGAGCAACCCAGTCCTCGCGAACGGGCTTCGACCATTCGGCCTGCTCCACACGCCGCGCCGTTTGCAACCGGCTCTGCCATCGGGTTTGCCAATGTTCGGGCCCGGAATTCGTGTAGCCAGGAACGATGAGAATATCTGCGTCTGATGCTTTCATGGCCCCTTAATTGCGACTGACGAGCGAATGCGTCAAGCCCGGATCAGAGACGATTTTTGTTTTCAGTTATTACTGTTGCGAATGAAATTGTTATGTTAGCCTCACTTCGGGAATGAAGCTCACACTTCGAGGAGGAAAGTATGAAGTCAGTCATTTTCATGAGTGCGTCCTGCCTGACAGTTTTTGCCGCAACTGATGCCGCCTATGCTTTGACTTGTGCGGACCTGCCGAAGGGGGAGAGCTTTGTGGCAGGGCTTAACGTAACGGAGGCCGTTGCAACACCCGCTACAGACGAGATGCCGGTTGCGCATTGCATCGTTCGCGGCTTGACCGGGCAGCGAACAGGTGTCGACGGCAAGAGCTATGCGATCCGTTTCGAGCTGCGACTGCCAGACACCTGGAACGGACGTTTCGTTCATCAGTTCAACGGCGGCAATGATGGAACCGTGGTTCCAGCCCTCGGCCCTGTCATGGGCGGAGACAAGAAACAGACGGCACTCTCTCGCGGCTATGCTGTGGTTTCCAGCGATGCAGGACATGACGGCAAGGCGTATGCCGAGCGAGGTATTGCCGGTGGTGCGGCCTTTGGCTTCGATCCGCAGGCCCGCATCGATTATGGCTATGGCGCTGTTGCCAAGCTGCAACCGCTAGCCCGCGCGGCGGTCGAGACATATTACGGAAAGCCGGTGGCCTTTGCCTACGGCATGGGGTCATCCAATGGCGGACGACATGCATTGGTGGCCGCGTCCCGCATGCCTGCCGCCTTCGACGGTCTGCTCGCCGGATATCCGGGGTTGAACCTGCCGAAGGCAGCGGTGCAGCATGCCTGGGACGTGCAGACATGGGCTAGCCTGAACCCCGACATTGCCAAGGCCTTTTCCCGTGACGACATGAACCTTCTGGCCAAAGGCATTCTGGCTGCGTGCGATATGACGGACGGCGTGAAGGATGGTATCGTTTCCAATGCAGATGCCTGCGAGACCACGTTCAAGCCGCAGGCGCTTCAATGCGCCAAGGAAGGCGACAAGGAATGCCTGACGGCTGCGCAAGTTGCCGCACTGGTGAAAATTCAGGGCGGACCGAAAAACAGAAAAGGTGAAAATCTCTATAGTTCCTGGACCTGGGATCCCGGCATGGCGTCCGGCAACTGGCGGGGGTGGAAGCTGGAAAGCGCCGTTGACGCCTGGGGAAAGAAGCCGATCATCGGTGTTCAAGGTGCGTCCTCGCTGGCACAGATTTTTACAACGCCACCCGTCAAGGTGGGCGGCACCCCGGATGAGCTGCAAAACTTCCTGCTCAAGTTCGACTTCGACAAGGATGCGCCCAAGATCTTCGCCTCTGAGCCACCTTTCACCGAATCCTCAGTTCAGTTCATGATACCGCCGGGTACGGACAATCCGGACCTCAAGGCATTCAGGGAGGCCGGACACAAGTTGATTGTCTTCCACGGCAATGCCGACCCAGTGTTTTCGGTAGTCGACACGGTCAACTGGTATCAGAAGCTCGACCAGAACAACGGCGGCAAGGCCTCAGATTTCGCCCGCCTTTATCGGATTCCCGGCATGCCCCATGGCGCCGGTGGTCCATCCTACGATGATTTCGACTTCTTCTCGCCGCTGGTGGCGTGGGTCGAACAAGGCACAAAGCCCGAGAGCATTGCTGCGGGTGTTACGCCCGGAAACAAGGAAGCGGCGCACCTGTCTGGGTCCAGGTATGTCTATTGCCCTTACCCCAGCGTGACAGTTGCGTCGGGTGCGACCGGTGCCAAGGACGAAGGGCGTTATGCCTGCAAGTGATCTGAAAAAACGAAATCAGCCGGGGAAAGACCCCGGCTGATATGCTCTCGATAAAAATCGCTCGGACTTAGCCGAAGACTCGCTTGAAGATCGTGTCGACGTGCTTGGTGTGGTAACCGAGATCAAACTTCTCGCGGATTGCTTCTTCAGGAAGTGCGGCACGGACTTCAGCATCGCCCAGCAATTCCTCCAGGAAATCGGCGCCCTTTTCCCAGACCTTCATCGCATTGCGCTGAACCAGACGGTAGGAGTCCTCACGCGATACACCGGCTTGCGTAAGGGCAAGCAGAACGCGCTGCGAGTGAACCAGTCCACGGAACTTGTTGAGGTTCTTCAACATGTTGTCCGGATAGATCACCAGCTTTTCGATGACGCCTGCAAGACGGTTCAGCGCGAAATCGAGCGTGATCGTCGTATCGGGGCCGATGCCGCGCTCAACGGAAGAGTGGCTGATATCGCGCTCGTGCCACAGTGCAACATTTTCCATGGCAGGGGTTACGGCCATGCGCACGAGGCGGGCGAGACCGGTGAGATTTTCCGTCAGAACCGGATTGCGCTTGTGCGGCATGGCCGAGGAGCCCTTCTGGCCGGGCGAGAAGAACTCTTCCGCTTCCAGGACTTCTGTGCGCTGCATGTGGCGAATTTCGATGGCCACGTTTTCGATCGACGATGCAATGACGCCGAGGGTGGCGAAGAACATGGCATGACGATCGCGCGGGATGACCTGCGTCGAAACCGGCTCCGGCGCAAGGCCAAGCTTGGCGCAGACATGTTCTTCGACGCGCGGATCGATGTTTGCAAAGGTACCGACCGCGCCCGAGATGGCGCCGGTTGCAATTTCCGCACGGGCATTGATGAGGCGGGCGCGGTTACGGTCCATTTCGGCGTAGAAGCGCGCGAAGGTAAGGCCCATGGTCGTCGGTTCGGCATGGATGCCGTGGCTGCGACCGATGCGGATAGTATCCTTGTGCTCGAAGGCGCGTGTCTTCAAGGCCGCCAGGACGCGGTCCATATCGGCAATCAGAAGATCCGCCGCGCGGACGAGCTGGATGTTCAGCGTCGTATCCAGAACGTCAGACGAGGTCATGCCTTGATGCACGAAACGGCTGTCCGGGCCAATGAATTCCGCCAGATGCGTCAGGAAGGCGATGACGTCGTGCTTGGTAACGGCTTCAATTTCATCGATGCGAGCCACGTCGAATTCCGCAGCGCCACCTTTTTCCCAGATGGTCCGGGCGGATTCCTTCGGAATCACGCCGAGATCTGCGAGAGCATCACAGGCGTGAGCCTCGATTTCGAACCAGATGCGAAACTTGGTTTCAGGGGACCAGATGGCGACCATCTCTGGCCGGGAATAGCGCGGGATCATCGAAGCTCGTTCCTTACGGCTGTCAAAGTTGGCCCGCTTTACCAAACGCGGCAGGTAATCTCAACGCACGGAGCGAACAAGAATGGCTGCTGCGCCAAGTAAAAGCGGCATTCCCAGCGGAAAATAGTAACGAAGACCGATAACGAGGAACTGGTACACGGCAGATGCAGATGTGAACAGGAACTGAAGTATCCAGATCCGGGTGAACGCATGCTCGTGCCATTGGGCATAGAAGCTGCGATATTGGAGTGCGAAGAGGCCGGAGGTCACCGCGACAGTGGCTGTGGCGAGCAGCGTGACCGCCAACAGGTAGAGCAGCCAGTTTCTCCAGAACAGCCGCCGCACGCCGAAGAGACCAACGGCGGCAACAAGCCAGCCGGATGATGCGCCGACGCCATAGAGAACTATGAGGTCTGAAAGGTGGAAGCCGTGAAAGCGCTCCAAGCTAAACATCTGCCATGCTATGAGGGCAGAACAGCAGGCGCCCCACAAGAGCGCGAAGCCGAGATTGGTTACAGCCGATGAGACGAGGCTGACGCGCAGCATTCGGTTTGCGTCAGCCTTCGTCATGTTTTTCTTATGCTCCAGCAGCTGACCGAAGGGCGGAAATATTGGCAGAATAGCTCTCGACGCTATTGCCCTTGAACACCGCAGAACCCGCCACGAAGACATTGGCGCCAGCCTTCGTGGCTGCGCCGATTGTCTCCGCTGTAATGCCGCCATCGACCTGGATGTCGATCGGACGGTTGCCGATCAACGCGCGCGCGGAACGGATCTTCTCGTTCATCGCCGGAATGAATTTCTGTCCGCCAAAGCCGGGATTGACGCTCATGATCAGGATCAGGTCCACGTCGTCCAGCACGTTTTCCAGCACGGACAGGGGAGTTGCCGGGTTCAGCGTGACGCCGACCTTCTTGCCGAGGCCCCGAATGGTTTGCAACGAGCGATGCAGGTGCGGGCTGGCTTCTGCGTGCACCGTAATGCTGTCGCAGCCAGCCTTGGCGAAGGCCTCGAGATAGGGGTCGGCGGGGGCGATCATCAGATGGCAGTCGAAATAGGCGTCCGTGTGCGGGCGCAGCGATTTGATGACATCCGGACCGAAAGAAATATTGGGTACGAAGTGACCGTCCATGACATCGAGATGGATCCAGTCGGCGCCTGCCGCCACGACATCACGCACCTCCTGCCCGAGTTTGGAAAAATCGGCAGCCAGAACCGAGGGGGCGATAAGAACAGGGGCAGACATCAGGATCCTCCAGAAGAATGTATGCCGCGCCTCTAGCACCCAAGCAAGACCTGCACAATTACCGGATTTAGCAGGGACGCAGCTACTCGGTCGGCGTCTGCTCCATTGACCAGCCGTTCTGGCGCCAGGTTTGCAGTGTGAACAGGTTCTGCTTCAGTTCGCCATTGCTCTGGAAAGCAACCGGGCCGATGGCGCTTTGAACGGTTTCCTGCCGCAGTGCATCTGTCAGCGAGAGAGCGTGGGTTTGAGCGGCGTTGAGCGCCTGCTCGGCCACCTGCACTGCGGCATAGGCGGGCAGGGTGTAGCCATCGGGATCGACGCCTGCGACGCGCAGGATTGAAACGGCACCATCCGCATCGACTTCCTTGCTGAAATCGGGAAGTGCTACGGCCATGACGCCTTCCGGGAGGCTGACGGGCCGGTTGGCCGCGCGCATCACATCCCCACCAACGAAGGTCAGTTTCGCGCCGTCCTTTTCCGCGTCTCTCGCCATCACGGCAATGTCTGTGCGATCTCCTCCGACGATGACCCGCGTTGCACCGGCCTTGGCCAATCTTCGAACGAGAGACAGCTGTTGTTCCTGACCGGGCCGGAAGGTATCGACGAAAACCGGCTTTATGCCTCCAGCTTCGATCCGGCTACGAACCGCGGCGATCAGGTCACGTGCGTAGATCGTGCCATCGTCGATGAGCGCTATCGGCTGGTTCTGCCACCGTCCGAGGATAACGTCCGACAGGGCTGCGGCTTCCTGGCCTTCCGCAGGTGCAAGGCGAAAGAACGACCAGCCTTGACGTTGCGCGTCTTCCGATAGAATACGCGAGCGAACGGAGACCGTGATAGCAGGGATCCCGGTTCCTTTCAGCAAAGGCAGCGCATCCGTCAGTGTTTCGACGCAGAGAAAGCCGATGGCGATGCTGACGCCCTGTGTCTTCAGCTGCTCCGCCACCTGTTTGCCGCTGCCGGGCTCGCATGTTTCCGGAACGACGACGATCTGGTTGCCATCACCGACCGCCGCGCTTGCACCATGCTGGATCTGCTCGCCGAGCCGGGCATAGGGTCCAGACGTCGGAGCTACGACGCCGATAACCGCCGCCGAGGCCGGTTGCGCAAGAAGCGCGCAAAGAGCCGCAGACAGGATAGCACTGGAACGGATAAAGGAAGAGTGGCGCATGAATGACATTTATCCGTTCACCAAGGCGCGTCAAAGACTTTTGCGTATTAACTTCAACTCACGTGTCGGCATTGCGTGGAAAACTGCAAGCAGGTTATCCATATGCGAGAGATCACACGGCCACCGGCCGGGGAGAAGATGTGTGGATATTTCCGAAAGACTGGCCGCTGAAGCGATCGATCCTGCACGCTATCGGGATGGCATGGCGCGATATGCCGGTCATGTTCAGGCCGTCACGACTGAGTGGGAAGGCGTGCGGCGTGGTGTGACTGCGACCGCTGCGTGCTCGATTTCTGATAGTCCCGCAACAGTGTTGGCTTGTCTTAATGCAGACAATGCCAAGAACGAGATTTTCGAGAAGAGCGGGCGTTTCGTTCTGAATGCGCTTGCCGTTCACCATCAACCGCTGGCGCGGGCGCTTGCCGGTTTCGAGAACCTGCCGAACGACCAGAGATTTGCGCTGGGTGACTGGATGGAGCTTACCACAGGTGCACCGGTCCTTTCGGACGCGCTTGCGGCTTTCGATTGCCGTCTGGTGGAGGTGCGCCGTATCGCGACCCATTTCGTCATGATCGGCACCGTCGTCGGCTTGCATCTTGGACCTGCCAACCCTCCGTTGATCTATCTGGACCGTGCGTTCCACTCGCTGTAGCATCATCTGAAACATGGGGAGGAACCATGCCGGATATGACCGCGACTGCCACGCCTTTTTCAATCGAGGAGACCATCAGCCTTCTGGCGCAGCAGGATTATCTGGCTGGACGAAGCCTCGGGACAGTCGTGTTTCTGGCTCTACGGATGAAGCGTCCGCTTTTTCTCGAGGGTGAGGCGGGTGTTGGCAAGACCGAGATTGCCAAGGCGTTGGCGAAAGGGTTGAACCGGCCGCTGATCCGTATGCAGTGCTACGAAGGTCTCGATGTTTCGTCTGCGGTCTATGAGTGGAATTATCCGGCGCAGATGCTCGATATCCGCCTGTCGGAAGCGGCGGGTCTGGACGATCGCGACAGGATCGAATCGAGCCTCTATTCCGAGCGCCATCTGATCCGTCGACCCGTGCTGCAGGCTTTGGCGCAGGCGGGCGAGATTGCCCCCGTCTTCCTGATCGACGAACTCGACCGAACCGACGAAGCCTTCGAAGCGTTTTTGCTGGAGGTTCTTTCCGATTTTCAGGTGACCATTCCCGAACTCGGGACGATCAAGGCTAGCGAGCCGCCAATCGTCATCATCACCACCAACCGCACCCGCGAGATCCATGACGCCCTGAAGCGGCGCTGCCTCTATCACTGGGTCGACTATCCGGACGCTGAGCAGGAACTTGCCATTCTGCGTCGCAAGCTGCCCCATGCGGCGGAGGCGTTGTCACGTGAGGTTGTTGCTTATGTTCAGAAGCTCAGGACGATCGATCTCTTCAAAAACCCAGGTATCGCGGAGACGATCGACTGGGCGACAGCCCTGACGGAACTCGATCGGATTGCTCTCGATCCCGAAACGATTGCCGATACGCTTGGAACGCTGCTCAAGTACCAGGATGATATCGCGCGTATGAAAGAGGGTGAAGGAGCAAAGCTTCTGTCTGAAGTGAAGGCCGAACTGCTGGCTGCGGGTTGAGCAATGAATGGCCCGAATGCCAGCGATGGTGCGATCTTGCCTCCGCTACCGATGGGGGACGGAAAGCTCGCCGAAAACATTGCCCATTTTGCTCGCGTTTTACGACGGGCAGGGCTTAAGACCTCGCCTCAATCCACGATGGATGCGGTGGAAGCGGTGCAGGCAATCGGTCTTGGATCAAGGCAGGAGTTCAAGGCAATTCTTGCGGCCATCTTCGTCAAGCGTCGCGAGGATATTCCGGTTTTCGACGAAGCCTTTGGCATCTTCTGGCGCCGTCGCGATCTCGTGGAAAAAATGATCCAGATGATGTCGCCGAAGATTGCGGATCATCGCGAGAATGAAAAACCGAAGCCCGCCGCCGCGAGAGTGAGCGATGCCCTGACCGCCAACAGACAGAGACCGGCAAAGCAGGAGGTCCGCGAAGAGATCGAGACGGATGCGCGTTTCACCGCTTCGTTTTCCGAAGTGCTGCGGAAGATGGATTTCGCGCAGATGAATGCCGCCGAGTTGAAGCAGGCGCGTCAGGTCATATCCGGGCTCGTCATGCCGTTACAGACGGTGCGGACACGAAGGTTCCAGCCCAGTCGGCAACCGTGCAGGATCGATGCACGCGCCACCCTGCGCCATGCCATGCGAAGCGGGGGCGACCTGCTGCTGCCGAAGTTCAAGACGGTGCGGTGGCGTGAGCCGCCCTTGGTCGTTCTGGCGGATATTTCCGGCTCCATGAGCCAGTATACCCGCATCTTCCTGCATTTCTGTCACGCATTGATGGAGCGTCGGCGGCGGATGCATGTCTTCCTGTTTGGGACGCGGCTGACAAATGTAACCCGGAGCCTGAAGCATCGTGACCCTGATGAGGCTATGGCTGCCTGCACTGCCTCTGTCTCCGACTGGTCAGGGGGGACGCGGATAGGGCCAGCGCTTGCCCGGTTCAACAAGGATTGGAGCCGGCGTGTCATGAGCGGTGGCGCGGTCGTCTTGCTGATCACGGACGGATTGGAGCGGGACGATGTGGGTGAGTTGTCTAGACAAGTAGACAGGTTGCATCGAAGCACCCGTCGGCTCATCTGGCTCAACCCTTTGCTGCGCTTCGACGGCTTCGAGGCAAAGGCCAAAGGCGTACGTGCCATGTTGCCGCATGTGGACGAATTCAGGGCGGCGCACAATATAAGCTCGATCAGCGAACTTGCAGAAGCACTCAACGGCCAAGGTTTCAACCGAGACCATGATCCCCGCCGCTTCCTGGAAAGGAACCACCAGCATGTCAGCCGCATCCCTTGATCCTCTCACTCTTGCCGAAACCTGGAAAGCGGAAGGTCGCGATGTGGCGATTGCGACCGTCATCGAAACCTGGGGTTCGGCGCCGCGTCCCGTTGGCAGTCACCTCATCATCGATGCGGAGGGGAACTTCGAGGGCTCGGTTTCCGGTGGCTGTGTCGAGGGGGCGGTGATCACCGAGGCTCTGGACGTGCTTGAGGCGGGAACGCCAAAGCTGCTGGAATTTGGCGTGGCGGACGAAACCGCGTGGCGCGTCGGCCTATCCTGTGGTGGGCGTATCCGCGTCTATGTGGAGAAGCTCAACTGATGCAGATCGAAGTTCTCAAACAGGTGAATTCTGCGCGGCAGGCCCGTCAGGCCGTCGTCATCGTAACGGATCTTGCCGCAGGTTCGACCGCGGTTTTTACCGAAGGTCAGCCGGTGCCGGACGGTTTGCGCGATGTGGTGGGTAAAGCTCTGCAAACGGGGAAATCCGGCCTGGCAGAGGCGGATGGCGCTCAGGTTTTCCTGAATGTCTACCTGCCGCCGCCGCGTATCGTCGCCATCGGTGCCGTACACATCACACAGGCTCTGGCGCGTCTGGCGCCGATGATGAATTTCGACCTGTCGATCATCGATCCCCGCACGGCTTTCGCCACGCCGGAGCGTTTCGAAGGTGTCGACCTGATCGCCGACTGGCCGGAGGACGTGCTGAAGGATCGCGGGCTTGACGCCTATACAGCGCTTGTGGCCGTGACGCACGATCCGAAAATTGATGACTATCCAATCGCGGACGCTTTGCGCAGCCGATGCTTCTATGTCGGGGCGCTCGGTAGTCGCAAGACCCATGCCAAGCGCATCGAGCGATTGAAGGAGGTGGGACTCAGTGACGAAGACATTTCATCAATTCGTGCGCCGATCGGTCTTGATATCGGTGCCTCCAGCCCGGAAGAGATTGCACTCGCCATCATGGCGGAGATCGTGCAGGCCTTTCGTCGGCGTCCTATCTCCGGGCAAAGCGCATGAAATTCGGTCCGGTTGGGGTTGAAGAGGCGCAGGGAGCAATTCTCGCACACAGCATGATGGTAGCGACCGGCAAGCTGCAAAAAGGGCGACGCCTGTCAGCCATCGATGTCGAGGCGCTTCGCGATCACGGTGTGAAGCATGTGATCGTTGCCCGTCTTGATCATGACGATTTGACGGAGGACGAGGCGGCAGAACAGCTCGCTCGTCTTCTGCAACGGGAGAACCTGCGGCTCTCTCCAGCGGCGACCGGACGGGTTAATGTCTACGCGACCCGTAAGGGTTTGTTCCGCGCTGATAAACAGCTCGTGGACCGTTTCAATCGCGTTGATCCGGCAATCACATTGGCGTGCCTGAAGGACTACAGCCAGGTCTCGGATGGCGATATGGTCGCGACGATCAAAATCATACCGCTCGGTGTCAGCAAGCGTCTCGTGGATCAGGCAGCAGAGATTCTCACCCTTGCCGACGCGGTCACCGTTCATGCCTTCCAACCGCATTCCGTCGCTCTCATTCAGACGCAATTGCCGTCGGTAAAGCCGTCGGTCCTCGACAAGACGGTGCAGGTTCTGCGACGACGTCTGGCGCCGTCCGGCAGCGTCATCGTCTCAGAACGTCGGGTAGTCCATGAAGAGAATGCGGTGGCGCGTGCCATCTTGGACGCCGAACGTGAGTTCGACGGCAGCGGACCGCGCATGATCATTCTGTTCGGAGCGTCGGCTGTCTGTGATGCCGAAGACGTGCTTCCGAACGCATTGCGGCTGGCAGGCGGTATAGTGGATCACGTCGGCTTACCGGTCGATCCCGGTAATTTGCTGGTTCTTGGACACAAGGCAGATACAGCCATCATCGTCGCGCCGGGATGCGCACGTTCGCCCAAGGAAAATGGCTTTGACTGGGTTCTGGATCGAATACTGGCAGGACAGCCGCCGACGCCGGACGACCTGATGGGGCTTGGCGTGGGAGGGCTGCTTATGGAAATACCAAGTCGACCGCAACCCAGGGAGCTTGCAGGCCATGCGCATAAGCTGCAGCTGGGCGTAGTGCTGCTTGCGGCCGGTCAGGCGCGGCGCATGGCGAGGGCAGGGCACAAGTTGCTGGCGGAATTTGACGGCGTTCCACTGGTCAGAAGGATGGCAGAACGGGCGGTGAAGGCCGATATTGGCCCTGTTACGGTAGTAACAGGCTATCGCGCTATCGATGTTAGCGCTGCGCTTGAGGGACTGGACGTCGAAATCCTTCATAACGAATTATTCGAAACGGGGATGGCGAGCTCGATCAAGTGCGGGCTTTCCTCTGCGTCCCGTCAACAGTGCGATGGTCTGATGGTTGTGCTAGCGGATATGCCGGGGATCACGAGCCACGATCTCAAGGCTCTGGCTGATGCCTTCGTTCAGGCTGAGGGGCGTGCCATTGTTCGCGCTGTGGCGTCCGGCAAACGCGGCAATCCGGTCATATTGCCACGAGCGACCTTCGACGATCTTGAACTCCTGGACGGAGATGTGGGTGCGCGGCATGTCATCGAAACTTGTGGCCTGCCGATCATCGACGTGGAGCTTGGTGCGTCTGCCCATCTTGATGTCGACACTCCGGAGGCTGTCGAGCGGGCTGGCGGGATTCTAAGGGGATAGAGAGCGATGGATAACGAGGCGATCGAGGAAATGTTCGAGGCGGTTTCGCCGATCTCCATTCGAAAGATGTTCGGTGGCAAGGGAATTTACCGCGATGGCGTTATCTTCGCGCTGGAACTTCGCGACGAGATCCTTTTGAAGGCCGACGCGGAAACGGCTCCGCTGTTCAGCGCTGCCGGAGCGCGCCAATGGACCTATGAAGGCAAGAAGGGCAAGCCTGTTCTCATGCCCTATTGGTCAGTGCCGGATGAGGCGCTGGATGATCCCGACGAGATGGCGAAGTGGGCGCGTCTGGCCTGCGAAGCCGGTTTCAGGACAGCCAAGACGTAGTTCGGTTGCTCATTTCAAGAACCGGATTGCGTCCTGCGTAAAGGCGGAGAGGGGCGCGGGCAACGCATCCAAAGGAAACCAACCGAATTCCGAAAGCTTGTCCGGCTCTGTCAGTCGCGGTTCACCGGTGAAATCATCCGTCCGGTAGATCACCGATACCCAATGCTGCCGATCTGCCTGAATGATCTGTTCCGACAGACACAGAAAATCGACGGAATGAATCGTGAGTCCGGTTTCCTCCTCCGCCTCGCGGCGGGCAGCGTCAGCCGAATGCTCAAGGTGATCGACCTTGCCGCCGACAATATTCCAGAAACCGGCTTCAGGGGCACGAAGACGCTTGTACAAAAGAATATGGCCATCCGCATTGCGGATGACCAGTCCTGTACCGACGCCCGGAAAATCCACACCAGGACGTAATGTCATGGGCTGGATCAGCCCTTGGCGTTTGCGACGATCAGCATGAATGCCGGGATATCATCGCCAAAGCCAACCGGTGTCGGACCATCGTCATGGTCACGGTGGTGGCTGCGGCGGCGGCTCTGATTATCGTCGTTCGCCGGGTAAGGACGGCTGTTGCGGCCCTGGTTGCTGCGGCGATTGTCGATCTTGGCCTGTTCTGCGTTCACGCTTTCTGTCCTTGCTTCAGGTGTTGCTGCCACGTTGCTCTTCGGAGACTCTTCCTGAGTGCGAGCCTCTGTCTTGGAGCCCGAACCGCGTTTTCCGCGACCCCGGTCCTTGTCACGATCACGGCCCTTTTTGCCGCGATCATTGTCATGGCTTTCCATCGGAGCCGGCAGGGCGGACAGATCACCTTCGTGCCATTCGATTTCCTGACCGATCAGTTTTTCGATGGCGTCTACATATTTTGCGTCCGCTTTGGTCACAAGCGTAAAGGCGCGGCCTGAGCGACCGGCGCGGCCCGTACGACCAATGCGGTGGACATAGTCTTCGGCGTGGATTGGTACGTCGAAGTTGAACACGTGACCGACATCAGGAATGTCGAGGCCGCGCGCAGCAACATCCGAAGCGACCAGCAGCGTGATATTGTTGTCCTTGAAGTTCGCGAGCATCGTCGTGCGGGACCGCTGGTCCATATCCCCGTGAAGGGCGCCGACTGAAAAGCCGTGACGATCCAGCGAACGGAAGAGATCGGCCACATCTTTCTTGCGGTTGCAGAAGATGATGGCGTTCTTCAGATCATCCTGCGCACGGATGAGGTCGCGCAGCTTCGCGCGCTTCTCGTAATCCTTGTTGTGGGATGCAACCAGACGCTGGGTAACCGTTTTCGCCGTAGAGGATGGCGGGGCCACCTCGATACGTTCCGGATTCTGGAGGAAACGATCAGCCAGTTTCTGGATTTCCGGCGGCATTGTGGCCGAGAAGAACAGTGTCTGACGCGTGAACGGGATCATCTTGGCGATCCGCTCGATATCCGGAATGAAGCCCATGTCCAGCATGCGGTCGGCTTCGTCGATGACGAAGACTTCGACGCCGGTCATCAGCAGTTTGCCGCGCTCGCAATGATCGAGCAACCGGCCTGGCGTACAGATGAGAACGTCAGCGCCACGCTCGAGCTTGCGATCCTGCTCTTCGAACGAGACGCCACCAATCAGAAGAGCCACGTTGAGCTTGTGGTTCTTGCCATATTTCTCGAAATTCTCTGCGACCTGGGCTGCCAATTCGCGCGTCGGCTCCAGAATGAGCGTACGCGGCATGCGGGCACGGGCGCGTCCCTTTTCCAGAAGGGTCAACATCGGCAGCACGAAGGAGGCTGTCTTTCCGGTCCCGGTCTGCGCAATTCCGCAGATATCACGGCGCTGCAAAGCATGCGGGATGGCGCCCGCCTGAATAGGCGTCGGGATCGTGTAACCCGCGTCGGTTACAGCAGAGAGGACTTTCTGGCTCAGGCCGAGATCAGCAAATGTGGTCAATGAGAAAACAATTTCCGTTCAGGTTCGCAAGGAACTCAGGTGAATCGGAACCGCTTTGCGTCCGATGATGGCCGCGAGATAAGCGCAAAGTGTGACAAAGTCAAGAAAACTGCCCGGATACCAAGCGTAAATGGTAAATTAACAAGTGTTTTTGAGCGATTTTGACAAAATCCAAGCTCAGTTCATGTAAGTGGTGAGCTTGAGGCCTGCATTCAGAAAGCGCATTGGATCGACGGCGTCTCCGTCTCGGCGAACTTCATAGTGGACATGCGGGCCCGTGGAGCGGCCAGTGCTTCCTGCCCGTCCGATCACCGAACCTGCCTCGACCTTATCGCCCACGGACACGAGAATGCTGGACATGTGACCGTAGCGTGTCGTGATACCCTGACCGTGGTCGATCTCGACCATATTGCCATAGCCACCGCTCATCCCAGCCGCAATGACTTCGCCTGCGCCGGTCGACTTCACGCTCGCACCCGTATCGGCCTGAAAATCCACGCCTGCGTGCAGGGCCAGTCTTCCGAGAAACGGATCGATGCGGTTACCGAAGCCGCTCGTGATCTCCCGCCCGGGTGCCGGATTGCCGAAGGGCAGCTTCTGCGCCGCCTCCCGCACCGCGTCCAGACGATTGAGGGCGGTATCCAGATCGGTCAGTGACGTTTCGAACCGGTTGATTCCGAGGGGTTCGACGAAGGGGCCGCCCATGCCGGCCTGCTTGCCGGAGGCCGCATCAGGCACATCCACGCCAGTCCGGCGCATGATTGTCGCCATGGCATCTGCGGTGCGATAGGCATCGTCTGCAAGGCCGCGTATCCGGCGAAGCTGTTCTTGCTCGATGTTCTTCAGCGAGAGCGTGACTTTGGAAAATACGCGATCTGCGCGATCCGCAATGCTGCCCGACTGAGGAGCCACTCCGCCGGGCTTTGCCCCGGAGGCTGCTTTCCCATCCTGTGCCAGCAGGCGATCGATTGCCTTCAGACCGCCCGTTACGCTCGTTTGCTTTTCCTTCAGTTCTGGCTGGAGAGCGGAAGCTGGTGCTTCAGGCACAGCAATGCCTGATTCCTCCGCGCGCTGGAGCAGGCTGCCGAGTTTGCCGTGGCGGGAAAACAGAGCATTCTGTTGCTCGAGCAGTTGCTCTACCTTCTGTTCGACAACCTGCTGATCGAGAAGCTGGCGGGAGGTAATGCGATCGAGCTGGGCACGAAGCGCTGAAATGCGATCTTCGTAATCATATTGGATGCGTGCCTGACGCGCCATTGCCGCGCCGATCAGGTCATCGCGCAGTACGAGATATGTCGTGGCGCCCAGATAGGCGGTGGTGAGCAGGGCTGCGAAAGCAACACAGAATGCAGTCATCCAGGGACGGATTGTCATATGCCGGACGCGATCGCCGGAGGCCAGGATGAGAACGTGTTCAGTCGGCTGCTTGCCAAAGATGCGGTGTCCGTCACCCTTCGCCACGTCGTTCTCCTGCCGTGAATCGCTCGCCCCTAACTGTCGCGATTACATCCTGTTAGGGTTAACGGGCAGTTAACTATTCACGCTTACGCGGAACTTATGGGGCTGAGAGAGCGGTAGAACGATGGGGTCAGGCCAGCCTCTGCCCTGGCCAGATCATTGAACGGCGGTTTCAGAGGTCCGCGGAAATTTTCCCGCACCAGACGTTTGAAGGTTTCAGCCGGATCCTTGCGTTCGCGGGCACAGAGAAAGCGGAACCATTTCGCGCCAATCGCGACATGACCCTTCTCGTCATTGTAGATGACGTCGAGAATATCCGCCGTTTCGTGGTCGCCCGTTTCCCGCATCTTGGCCTGGAGCGAAGGTGTCACATCCAGACCTCGCGCCTCCAGAATGAGCGGTACGACGGCGAGGCGGGCGGTCAGGTCATTGCGCGTGGAGTGGGCGGCTTTCCACAAACCGTCATGGGCTGGCATGTCGCCATAGTCAGCACCCAGTTGGCGCAGGCGGTCGCGAACCAAGTTGAAGTGCTTGGCTTCTTCGAATGCGACCTGCATCCAGCCATCGAAAAACGAGTGCGGAACGGGCTCACTCACGTAGCGGGCAACGATGTCCAACGCCAGATCAACCGCATTAAGTTCGATATGCGCGATGGCGTGCAGCGTTGCAATTCGGCCGTTCATCGTATGCAGCGAACGCTTTTCGACCGCTTTCGGCGGCACGAGCTCCGGCTTTTCAGGTCTCCCCGGCCTGTCTGGAACCGGCGGATCAAGCGGTGAGCGCAGCGACAGTTTTCGCTCGAACCAGCGGGTCGCCACCTGCTGCGCGAGGCGTGTCTTGATGTCGAGGTCGTCCGAGGAGACGGCGGCAATTGCGCCGCCGCGCAGCGTCGTCACAGGAGGAAGTTCGAGATCCGGAGCCTTTGTCATGGCTCCGACCTCTGTCACAAGGTTTTCACTGCTTCAAGCACTTCCTGTGCATGGCCTGTGACTTTTACCTTAGGCCAGATGCGGGCGAGATTGCCGTCAGCGTCAATCAGGAAGGTGGAGCGCTCGATGCCCATGTAGGTCTTGCCGTACATGCTTTTTTCTTTCCAGACGCCATAGGAATTGGCGGCCACCTGCTCCTCGTCCGCTGCAAGGATGATGCCCAGGCCATGCTTCTTGATAAACTTGTCGTGCTTGGTGACGGAGTCCGGGGAGATGCCGATAACGGTTGCACCAGCCTTTTCGAAATCTGGAATCAGCGCCGTGAAATCAAGTGCTTCCGTCGTGCAGCCGCTGGTGTCGTCCTTGGGGTAGAAATACACGACAACGGGCTTGCCCTTCAGGCTGGAAAGCGAGACGGTACCGCCGCCATCGCGCGGCAGGCTGAAATCCGGTGCGGGGTTGCCGGGTTGAAGTTCGGACATGATATTCCTTTCTTTGGAGAACGAGCACAGCAATCTTGCCGCAATCGGTATATACTGGCGCGCGTCTGGTCCAGATCACATGATTCTGATGAGCCTTCACTGCGCGGAGAGACATGGCGGAAATTCGAGGTGAAAAAGTCAGTTTCCGCCGTAAGGATCTGATTCCGTTGCATGATCTTCCTTCGGCGCAGGCGCATGATCCAATGATCGTGCATTGCCCGCCGCCGGTATCGCGCTGGCGGGGGATCTTCAGGCTCTGCGTGATCTTCATCCTTCTCGTGGTTGCGGCAATCGGAAGCGGCTTTTTCGCAATCGAAGGTGGCTTCATCGACAGCGCTTTGAATGCGCGCGCGCAGGCCTCTCTCAATGCAGCGATTGGTCCTCGCTATCAGGCGACCGTAGGCTCTACCGTCATCCGTTTCGATTCGGATTTCCGCCTGGCACTCGAAGCACGCGAAGTGGACATTATCGAGGTGGCGACGAAGGCCCATTTGACGAATACGGGTGCCATTCGCCTCACCATAGATCCGCTGGCGCTGGTCAGTGGTCGCGTCTCCATCCGGCATCTCGAAGCCGAAAAGATCAACCTCGATACAGCCTTGCTACCGGCTGGCGACCCGATGGATCTGTCCAAGGCGCGCGTGGATCGTTGGCCTTCCACCATGGAGCAGGCGTTCCAGCGTCTTGATGAGGCGCGAGGGCTGATCGAGAGGACTCGAACCGGCTCGGTCAATATATCCGGTATCAACATTCAGTTTCCGCCGGATCGGGAGGGTCGCGTATCCACGCTCCTGATCGATGACCTGACATTGACGCTGGATGACCAGGGGCAGGTGCAGCTCAAAGGTCTGATGCATCTGGATGGACGGCGCGCGGATCTGCAGGTGAATGCGACTGCGCAAAACGGCGTCACCAAGGCGCTGATGGCCCAGATCTCCGGGTTGGACCTGACGCCCTTTCTCCTGCAACGCATGGAAGGCGGCCTGCCGCGTGAAGGTCTGGAGGGGTCGATCAACATCACGCTGAACGCATCGCGCGATACGGCAGAAACGAAACCTTCCATTCGAGCCGATATCCACCATGCTCCCGGCAAGATCTACTTCGATGGCGTGCCGCAGGATCTGACAGGAGCCGAAGTCCGGGTTGCCTATAATTTCGCACGCAATTCGATCGAGATCTTGCCCTCCGAAATGCGATTTGGGCCAACAGTGGTTCCACTCACAGGCGCGATTGTCGATCTGAACCGGTTGAACGCGCAAGACACCCGTCCGGGCTTCGGTCTGGATCTGCTGGTGAGCGGCGGCCGCGCGCAAGGTGCGGTGGGCGGTGAAGCGCCGGTTCTCTTCGATCTTCGGGCAGCCGGCCGGTTCCTGACGGCTGAGCGACGCCTCGAATTCAACGATATGCAGGTATCCAGTCCTCTTGGGCAAATGGCGGGTTCGCTGCAAATGCGCTTTCTCGGAGCGCAATCGCCGGAGATCAGTTTTGGCGCGCAGCTGCCACGTATGGATGTCGCGGGCGTCAAGCAGCTATGGCCGTTCTGGATGGCCCACAAGGCGCGCGACTGGGTGGTGGCCAACATGTTCGGAGGCACCGTAACCAACGGTTCCATAGCCGTCTTCATCCCGGCAGGCCGGATGAAGGGGCCCAACGTACCATTGGAACTTGCCGCCAACGAATTGCGGATCGCCTTCGATATTGCAGACAACCGGTTGAATCTTCCCGGCGAGCTTCCCCCGGTTCGAAACGTAGCCGGACACTTTGACCTCGTAGGCGAGCGTTTGAAGTTTGATGTACGGCAGGCTGCCTCCTACTTCGGATCCGACCGGTCAGTCGATATTCAGGGCGGTTCGTTCAGGATACAATCCACCTATGCGAAACCGCTCATGGCGGAGCTTGACCTTCAGATCGCGGGGAATGCGGACGCGATCGCGGAAGTTGCCTCCTTCAAGCCGATCAACGGGTTGAAGAATACCGAATTTGCGCCTGCGGATTTCTCGGGCAAGGCGGTTGCTTCAGTCAGTGCACGTTTCGGGCTGGTCAACGATCAACATCCGCCGCCGCCACAGTTCAAGGGCAAGATTGCACTTCAGGATGTGAAGATATCCAAGAAGATTGCCGATCGGAGCGTCTCTGCCATCAATGGTGATTTGCAGGTGGATTCTGACGCTGCGCGGCTGGATGCCAAGGCGGAGATCGATGGCGTTCCGGCCGAAATCTCGATGGTTGAACCGTTCAACGGACAGTCCAAGATCCAGCGCGAGCTGACGGTGAATGCAACACTCAACAACGACCAGCGCGACAAGCTATTGCCGGGGCTTGGCGATATCGTCAACGGTCCTGTGGAACTGGAACTGTCACGCATTGATTCAGATCGACAGGGGGTCACTCTGGATCTGTCCAAGGCGAAGCTCTCAGTACCGTGGCTGGGCTGGACCAAGGGCAGTGGAATTCCAGCCAAGGCCTCGCTTGAGGTTGCCTCGAAGGACGGAAATATCAATGTCCGCAATCTTGCGATTTCCGGAGACGGCTTCGGCGTTGCCGGTGACCTCAGTCTGAAAAACGGTGCTCTCTCCAGCGCGGAGTTTTCAAGGGTCAAGCTTTCGCCCGCAGACAGTTTTGCGATTTCCATTCGCCGTGCAAAAGGCGGGCTTGAGGTTTCCGCATCGGGTGATGCCGCCGACATCCGGCCTGTTCTCTCCAAACTGAAAGGTCAGGGCGCGTCTGAGCCTCGATCTGGTGCAGCCGCCAAGGCGAGCGATGCTGCGCGGGTACGTCTGAAGCTCGACAAGATCATTGGTTTCAATGATGAGGTTCTGTTCAATACGACAGGAGATATTGCGGTCAGTGGCGGCGATCTGCAGTCCATTGCATTTTCCGGTGTCACTGAGAGCCGACAGGCCGTCGTGGCGCAGACTGCTGGCAGCGGGCAGGGAAGCGTGTTGACGCTGACCAGTGGCGACGCAGGCTCGCTGGCGCGGTTTGCCAACCTCTACGGCCATATGCGCGGCGGCCTGCTCAACGTGCGTTTGAACAATGAAAGCGGTTCGAACTGGAGCGGAAACATCGATATCCGCAGCTTCGCCCTGGTCGAAGAAAACCGACTGCAATCCATCGTCTCCACCCCGGGTCAGGATGGACGCAGCCTGAATTCGGCAGTCAAGCGTGACATCGACGTCAGCTCCGCAAAGTTTCAACGGGCCTTCGCCCGTATCGTCTATCGGGATGGGACGCTCTCGGCAGAAAACGGCATTGTGCGCGGCGAGCAGATTGGCGCAACATTCCAGGGCATGATCCGCGATGCGGTCGGCAATCTCGATATGACGGGCACGTTCATGCCCGCCTATGGGCTTAACCGTCTCTTCGCAGAACTTCCCGTGATCGGCACTCTTCTCGGCAATGGTCGGGATCGCGGCCTGCTGGGGATTACATTCAAGGTAACCGGTTCGATCGACAAGCCGCAGCTCACCGTCAATCCGCTCTCTCTTATTGCGCCGGGCGTGTTCCGCCAGATTTTCGAGTTTCAGTAGAGGAATCTTGATGAGCGCAATATCCTTATCCCAGCTCTCCAAGGGTTTTGGCTGGGGCGCTCGACGGCTTCAGGCTTTGGATGCGGTGAGTTTTGAAGTGCCGGATGCAGGCGTCTATGGCCTGCTGGGACCCAATGGGGCCGGCAAGAGCACGCTGTTGCGTATGATTTGCGGGCTCATTCAGCCGGATAAGGGAGAAATCAGGCTTTTCGGTAAACCCGCCAATCCGCATTCTCGAAAGAAGCTCGGAGCGCTGATCGATTCCCCGACCTTCTATCCATTCATGACGGCGCGGCAATTTCTGTTCCTGCTCACGGACACTTCGGGAGTGCGGGCGGATATTGAATCAGTGTTGAAGAGGGTGGATCTGGTCAGCGCTTCAAATCAGAGGATCGGTAGCTTCTCGCTGGGCATGCGCCAGCGCCTAGGCATCGCATCAGCCCTCATTGCGAAACCAAGGGCGGTCATTCTCGACGAGCCCACCAATGGGCTCGATCCAGATGGAATGATAGAGATGCGCGACCTTATCCGGCATCTGGCCCAGGACGAAGGGGTTGCCGTGCTCTTGTCCAGCCATCTTCTTGATGAGGTGGAAAAAGTGGCGGATAGGGTTGCCATTCTCAGCCACGGGCGTCTGGCGGCAGAGGGCAGGGTCTCCGATCTGCTCGGAGGTGGCGAATATTTGTGGCTTGATGTTCGCCCCTTAAATCCCGTGCTGGCGAAACTCGGCGATCTGGCTTGGAAGGAGGGGAATGGATTGGGAGTCCGCGTTCCTCGGGAGCAAGTGCCGGAACTCGTCAAAGCGCTCGTTCTTCAGGGAATGGATCTACACGAAGTGAAGTGGATCAGACCCAATTTGGAAAGCTTCTTTCTGGCGGAAACGCGTCACACACAAGCGGCTGGTGTTTGACATGGTTCGTCTTGTTGGAGCAGAATTGAAGAAATTTGCGGCGCAGCGCAGCTTGTTCATGGCTGCGGTCTTTATCGTGCCAGCCTTCGCCACCCTCATCAAGATTTTGATGCAGGTTGTCGTATTCAGGCGTGTCGGCCAATCCAATCTCGGCAGTTCGGTTGATCTTGTTGCGGAAGCGAGCCGATCGTTCGGCCTATCGGGAAACACGCTGGCGCACCTGTTCTTTGCCTTGGCTGTCGCCTCCATTTTCGTTGTCGATTATCGTTTCTCCACTTGGCGTCACTTTGTGCCCCGACGCAGCCGAAGCCAGCTGTGGCTGGCAAAATTTCTGGCTGCATGCTGCTGCCTGATTCTTAGCCTGCTGCTGGTTACTTTCAGCGATCTGTTCGTCACGATGCTCGTTATGGCAGTCGATGGAACTGTGTTGACGCCTTTGGCTGGTCTCGACCAGCTGTTTTTGCTTTTTTCAGTCGCCGTTCTGGAACTCTTGGCTTTGGTGAGTGTGACCGCGCTCCTGACAGTCCTGTTCCGATCATCCATGGCCGCCGTTTTAATCGCATTTCTGCTGACATTGGGTAGCGTGCTGGTCCAGGCCTATCTTGGCGCAGGACAGGACCTCTGGTGGTTGCCGTCAATCGCCGCCAATGATTTGCGCATCCTTGTCACCAGTTCGGCGTCATCCGGGGCGGTCACGCCTCTGGCAGCGCTATTGGCGTGGATGATCGTGCCCGGCGTGCTTGGCCTTGTGCTTTTCAACCGACAGGAGCTTGCAACAGAATAAGGGCTGGCGATGTTTCGCGCCAGCCCTCGAAATTCTGGGGATTGTGCAGATCAAGCCGGGCGAACGAGAATGTGCTTCTTCTTGCCAAGCGAGAGCTTGATGACGCCCTCTGCCGAAATCTCGCCCGTTCCGATATTCATGCGCTCATCGGTCACCGCCACGTCGTTGATCTTCACCGCACCACCCTGAACATGTCTGCGGGCTTCGCCGTTGGATGCAGCGAGACCTGCGCGAACGATCAGGTTCAGCAAGCCAATCCCCGCTTCGAGATCCGGCTTGGCAATGTCGATCGACGGAAGCGTGTCGGCCAGAGCGCCTTCCTCGAAGGTCTTTCTCGCGGTTTCGGCGGCCTGCTCTGATGCTGCACGACCGTGCAGGATGGCCGTGACTTCTGTCGCGAGAATCTTCTTGGCCTCGTTGATTTCCGATCCGCCGAGAGCTGCGAGACGGGCGATTTCGTCCATCGGAAGCGTTGTGAAGAGCTTCAGGAAGCGGCCGACATCCGCATCCTCCGTGTTGCGCCAGTACTGCCAGAAATCATAGACTGGCATCAGATCGGCATTCAACCAGACGGCACCGGAGGCAGACTTGCCCATCTTCGCGCCGGAAGAGGTGGTGAGGAGCGGCGAGGTCAAGGCATAGAGCTGCTTGGTACCCATGCGGTGACCAAGATCGATGCCATTGACGATGTTGCCCCACTGGTCGGATCCGCCCATCTGCAGGCGGCATTCGTAGCGCTTCGCCAGTTCGACGAAATCATAGGCCTGGAGGATCATGTAGTTGAATTCCAGGAAGGACAACGATTGCTCGCGATCAAGGCGCGTCTTCACGCTATCGAAGGAGAGCATGCGGTTGACGGAGAAATGGCGGCCGACATCCCGCAGGAATTCAAGATAGTTCAGTGCGCGCAGCCACTCCGCATTGTTGATCATTAATGCAGCGTTCTGCGGCCGCCCGTAATCGAGGTACTTCGAGAAGGCGGTCTTGATCGAGGCGATGTTCTCTTCGATCATTTCGACAGTCATCAGCTTGCGGGCTTCTTCCTTGAACGAAGGGTCGCCGACCATGCCGGTTCCCCCGCCCATCAGCGAAATCGGACGGTGTCCGGTTTGCTGGAACCAGTGCAGCATCATGATCTGGGTCAGATGGCCGACGTGAAGACTGGATGCCGTCGGATCATAGCCGATATAGGCAGTCACGCTTTCCTTGTTCAGCAATTCATCGAGGCCGGCTTCATCAGAAACCTGATGGATGAAGCCCCGCTCATCGAGCGTGCGGAGAAAATCGGACTTGAACCTGGACATGATACGACTCTGACAGGATGGTGTTGGAATTATTCGTTGGGGCCTCTAACACTGTTTGAGGGGAGAATCACTCCAAAAGTGACAGGAAAGTCATTGGCATGTCCTGAGTAGAGCATAAGCTCCCATGCGGTTGGTAAGAGTTGATTATGCTCTTGCTGCTAAGTTTCGGGAGCCCAATGAGTTCGGGCATTGAAGGCCAGTGGATGTGTTCAACGGCGCTAATCTATATCTGATCGTCAACTTCGTGATCGCGATGTCCTTCGCGGGCGTCTTCTTCGCTGTTTCTCGGCGGAGCAGGTCGCGTGCCGCTGCGCGTTGGATCGGGCTGGGTTTCGCTGTAGCGTCGCTTTCGGTGCCTGCCGAACTCGTTATCGCGTATACACCGTTCGTCAGGCCAGGAGCGGCGGTCGCTTTCGCCGCCGTACTGGCAGGCTTGCTCCTGATCCGCATGGGTGTCGGCAGTCTTTACAACGTAACTACACGGCCAGCTCCATTGGCGATCTTCTTGGTCGTCTGCACGGCCATCGTGATCGCCATTTACGACCAGCCACGCAGTACGCTCTCGCATTCGATTCCCTACCAGACGCCGTTTGCCATATCCTGTCTGCTCAGCGCGGCGGCGATCGCATTCTCGTCCCATCGCGCCCCTGTCGATCGTTGGATGATGTTCGTCTTCAGTCTGACTGGAGCCCACTTCTTTCTCAAGGCTTACCTCGCCGCGGCGGTGGGCGCCGGTCGCGTGGCCAGTGACTATCTGTTTTCCAATTATGCCGTCATTTCCCAGAGCCTGACCGCAGTGCTCATGGTGATGACGGGCCTCTCCCTGCTCGCTGTACTAGTCCTCCAGATCATGGCGGACGAGCGGAGCAATTCCGAAATTGACTCTCTGAGCAGGCTTCTGAACCGCCGTGGTTTTGAAAAGCATGCCGGTGAAGCGCTCCGGCGCAGTCCAATCGGACCGCACTCGGTGATCTTCTGCGATATCGATCATTTCAAGCGTGTGAACGATACCTATGGTCACTACGCCGGGGACGCGGTTATACGGACGGTCGGGCAACTTCTTGCCGAAAGCGTCTCAGATTCGGCGGTCGTCGGTCGTTTAGGGGGCGAGGAGTTTGGAATTCTGTTGCCGCGCGTACAGCTGGACGCTGCCATGCTTCTTGCCCACGCTATCCGCGGCGCAATTGCGGTGCACAAGGGCAGCGGGATGCCTGACACGCTCAGCATCACGGCGAGTTTCGGCGTATCGACGTTCAGCGAGACCGGCGGATTCGCGCGGGCGATGCGCCTTGCGGACAACGCGCTTTACGATGCGAAGGCGGCTGGCCGAAACTGTGTAAAGTACAGGCTTGAGCCTCTGGCGATAGTTCCTGCTGTAGGGTGATCAGCCTTCGGCAAAAAGAAAGGCCCCTTGCGGAGCCTTTCGAAAACACTGACGTTTAAATCCGATCAACGGATCCGCTTGGCCGCCGGTTCGGGAACCAGCTCGCCGTTCAGGCGGCGATCGAGGTAGTCCTCGCACTCGCCCATCAGCGGTTCGACCTTGTTGTTGAAGAAATGATTTGCCCCTTCAACAGTGCGGTGCGTGATAAGGATACCCTTCTGGGTCTTCAGCTTTTCGACGAGACCGTTCACATCTTTTTCAGGCGCGACCTTGTCGGAATCACCGTTGATGATCAGACCGGAGGATGGGCAGGGGGCCAGGAACGAGAAGTCATAAATGTTCGGCTGCGGCGCGATCGACATGAAGCCTTCAATCTCCGGACGACGCATCAGGAGTTGCATGCCGATCCAGGCGCCGAAGGAGTAGCCCGCGACCCAGCAGCTCTTGGAATCCGGATGCAGGCTCTGCACCCAGTCAAGCGCGGAAGCCGCATCCGACAATTCGCCTGCACCATGGTCAAACTCGCCCTGGCTTCTGCCAATGCCGCGGAAGTTGAACCGCAGTGTCGTAAAGCCGCGCTTCTGGAACATATAGAAGAGCTGATAGACGATCTGGTTGTTCATCGTGCCGCCAAACTGCGGATGCGGGTGCAGGATGATGGCGATCGGGGCGCTCTTTTCCTTGGAAGGCTGATAGCGGCCCTCAAGGCGGCCGGCAGGGCCGTTGAAAATGACTTCAGGCATCGGTACTCCGGTCAGCTTTTCATGTTTCCAATGTTTCATTGACGCCGAGACTTGACGAAGCCGGTCATCTTTTCTAGAAACAGTTTAGAACCATTCGAAAGTTGGGCTGCGCAAGACGTGCCGCCCAGTTGGTCGTCTCATACGGCATGCGCGGCGAAAATTTCAAGGAAAATGCGTCGCCAAGCGTTAAGTAGACTTTAAACCGGATCGGACAATGGCTTTTGATCGCGTATATCTGGACTGGAACGCGACAGCGCCCCTGAGCGGCGTTGCTCGTGAAGCCATGTTGAGTGCGCTGGAACTGCCGGGTAATGCATCTTCCGTGCATGCAGAAGGGCGTGCGGCGCGAGCGGCAATCGACAAGGCGCGTCGGCAGGTGGCGGCTCTCGTCGGTGCTGATCCGCAACACGTCATCTTTACCAGTGGTGCGACTGAAGCGGCAAACTGGGTTTTGACGCCTTCGTTCAAGATGGGGCGCTCGCCGCTCACCATCGGACATCTTTATGTTTCGGCAATCGAGCATCCGGCCATCCGGGAGGGCGGCAGGTTTGTGCGTGAGCAGGTGAGCGAGATCCCTGTCTTGGCGACTGGGCTCGTTGATCTCGATGCGCTTAAAGTCTTGCTTGACCGTCACGATAGTGGGGCCGGCCTGCCGATGGTGGCGGTCATGCTGGTCAATAATGAGACCGGCGTCATCCAGCCCGTCGCGGAGGCGGCAAAGCTTGTGCGCGCTGCGGGTGGATTGCTTGTCGTGGACGCCGTCCAGGCCGTTGGACGCATTGCGGTCGACATCACTGAGCTGGATGCTGATTTCCTGATCCTTTCCTCCCACAAGATCGGTGGCCCCAAGGGCGTCGGCGCGCTTGTCATACGGGGTGAGGTGATGATGCCATCGGTACTGGTTCGCGGTGGTGGCCAGGAGAAGGGGCATCGGTCCGGTACTGAAAATTTTCCGGGAATCGTGGGTTTTGGTGCCGCCGCTGAGGCCGTCCTTCGCGATCTGGACCTCACGCGTGAACGCTTGCTGCAACATCGGCAAAGACTGGAAGCCGGTATGCGCGCCGTTGCTCCAGATGTGATCATCCATGGTGAAGGCTCCGAGCGCGTGTGTAATACCACGTTCTTCACGCTTCCAGGCCTGAAGTCAGAAACGGGCCAGATCGCCTTCGACCTTGAAGGGGTGGCTTTGTCCGCGGGATCGGCTTGCTCCTCCGGCAAAGTCGGGCAAAGCCAGGTGCTGATGGCGATGGGGCAGGATCCAGCGATGGGCGCGCTTCGTATTTCTCTCGGAGCGACAACCGACGACATTGCAATAGATCGTGCGTTGACTGCCTTCCAGCGAATAGCTGCGCGCCGAAAGATGCCTGAACGGGCCGCGTGATTGGTCCAGGAGTTGCGGAAACGCAAAAAATTAGCTTGCCAAAAGGTGTTAAAACCTCCTTCTGGCGCCTACATACGGGGCTGATCCCCGCCAACAGATGACAACCTGCCGGACCCTTGATTCCGGCGAGATTGGAGAATGAGTATGGCTGCCGTGCAGGAAACGATCGATCAGGTCCGCCAGATCGATGTTGACCAGTACAAATACGGTTTCGAGACCGTAATCGAAGTCGACAAGGCCCCAAAAGGTCTATCGGAGGAAATTATCCGCTTCATTTCGGCCAAGAAGGATGAGCCGGAATGGATGCTGGAATGGCGCCTCGATGCCTATCGCCGCTGGTTGACGATGGAGGAGCCGACCTGGGCGCGTGTCGACTACCCGAAGATCGACTTCAACGATCTCTACTATTATGCGGCACCGAAGAACACGCCCGGCCCGAAGTCACTGGATGAAGTCGATCCCGAACTTCTCAAGGTTTACGAGAAGCTGGGCATTCCGCTGAAGGAGCAGGAAATTCTTGCTGGCGTGGACAAGCCCCGCGTTGCCGTGGACGCTGTCTTCGACTCCGTCTCTGTCGTGACGACCTTCAAGAAAGAACTTGCCAAGGCCGGCGTCATCTTCATGTCGATTTCGGAGGCTGTTCGCGAACATCCGGACCTTGTGAAGAAGTACCTCGGCTCCGTCGTTCCGACCTCTGACAACTACTATGCGACGCTGAATTCCGCCGTCTTCACGGATGGGTCTTTCGTGTTCGTGCCAAAGGGCGTGCGTTGCCCGATGGAGCTGTCGACCTATTTCCGCATCAACGAAAAGAACACCGGACAGTTTGAGCGGACACTGATCATCGCTGAAGAAGGCGCTTACGTGTCCTATCTTGAGGGCTGCACGGCACCGCAGCGCGATGAGAACCAGCTTCACGCGGCTGTCGTTGAACTTGTGGCTCTCGACGATGCCGAGATCAAGTATTCGACGGTGCAGAACTGGTACCCGGGCGATGCCCAGGGCAAGGGTGGTATCTACAACTTCGTGACGAAGCGTGGCGATTGCCGTGGCCATCGCTCCAAGATTTCATGGACGCAGGTCGAAACCGGCTCTGCGATTACGTGGAAATATCCAAGCTGCATTCTGCGTGGCGATGACAGCCGTGGCGAGTTCTACTCGATCGCCGTTTCGAACGGCCATCAGCAGATCGACAGCGGCACCAAGATGATCCATCTCGGCAAGAACACGTCGAGCCGCATCATCTCCAAGGGCATTGCCGCCGGCGTTTCGCAGAACACCTATCGCGGACAGGTTTCGGCGCACCGCAAGGCAACGAATGCTCGCAATTTCACACAGTGCGACTCGTTGCTGATCGGCGACCGTTGCGGCGCACACACCGTGCCTTACATCGAGGCAAAGAATTCGTCGGCTCAGTTCGAGCACGAAGCGACGACGTCCAAGATCTCGGAAGACCAGCTGTTCTACTGCCTGCAGCGCGGCATTCCGGAAGAGGCGGCTATCGCTCTCATCGTGAACGGCTTCGTCAAGGAAGTCATTCAGGAACTTCCGATGGAATTCGCGGTCGAGGCGCAGAAGCTGATCGGCATTTCGCTTGAGGGTTCGGTGGGTTGATGGATGAAGCCTCGCGTTGATAGCTCTGTCGTCATCCTCGGGCTTGTCCCGAGGATCCGCTGAGGGTTGCTATGGTCGGATTCGCTTACATGATGTCCGATAAGCCGCGCGGAGTCATATACACTGGTGTTACCTCTGATCTTGCCGGGCGTGCGTGGCAACATCGAAATGAGATAACGAAGGGCTTCACCTCGAAATACAATGCCAGGCTCCTCGTTTGGTTCGAAAGGCACCCCAATATTGTGCTGGCCATCCAACGAGAGAAATCGCTGAAGCGTTATAAACGAGAGTGGAAGATAAAGCTGATTGAAGGGTTCAACCCGACTTGGCTCGATCTTTATGAGGCACTGGATCAAAGGGATAACCCATACATGCCGCACCCCAATACGAGGGAGTGGCATCACTACAATTGAACGACGGTAGATCCTCGGGACAAGCCCGAGGATGACGGACATGGAGCGCTAGAGGCGCTGAAGGAACGGACAGGCGGCTCTTTAACCGCCCTATGAAGGAAGTGATCATGCTTGAAATTCGCAATCTGCACGCACGTATCGCCGAAGACGGTACCGAGATCATCCGCGGCCTGAACCTCACGGTGAAGGCCGGCGAAGTTGCCGCCATCATGGGCCCCAATGGCTCGGGCAAGTCGACACTGTCCTACATTCTGTCTGGCCGTGAAGACTACGAAGTGACCGAAGGTGAGATCCTCTATAATGGCGAAAGCATTCTGGAACTCGATCCGGCCGAGCGCGCTGCCAAGGGCATCTTCCTGGCGTTCCAATATCCGGTTGAAATTCCCGGCGTTGCGACGATGCAGTTCCTGAAGGTTGCCATGAACGAGCAGCGCAAGGCGCGCGGTGAGGCTGAGCTTTCTACGCCTGATTTCATCCGCAAGGTCAAAGAAGCGGCTGCCGAGTTGAAGATTAACCCGGACATGCTGAAGCGTCCTCTGAACGTCGGTTTCTCCGGTGGCGAAAAGAAGCGCGCCGAAATCCTGCAGATGGCTCTTCTGGAGCCGAAGCTGTGCGTTCTGGATGAGACGGATTCCGGTCTCGACATCGACGCTCTGAAGATCGTTGCCGACGGCGTGAATGCTCTGAAGTCTCCCGACCGCGCCGTGATCGTGATCACGCACTATCAGCGCCTGCTGGATTACATTGTGCCGGATACGGTGCACGTTCTCTACAAGGGCCAGATCATCCGGACCGGCGACAAGGAACTGGCGCTGGAACTGGAAGCCAATGGCTACGCCGACATCATCGGCCAGGCCGCCTGAGCTCTCCCGCGGAAGGAAATTTGGCATGAATATGCAGGCACAAAACCGCCAGACGGCGGCGGAAACTGCGCTTCTGGATAGCTATAATGCCCAGATCGGCGAATTGCCGGGCAATGGAGCTGTCATCAGCGCGCGAGACCGCCTTGTCGATGATCTCAAGACCAACGGGCTTCCCACACGTCGTGTCGAGGCCTGGCACTACACGGATCTCAAGACCTTGCTGCGCTCTATTCCCGCCAGCGGTCCTGCGAGCTCGGTGCGCAACCCGGCCCCGCTTGTCGATGCTGCGGCGCTGATCAAGACGCGTCAGGGCGAAGCGGATGGAAACGTTTCGGTTGATGGCATCGTGGTCGGTTCCTACGCGGATATGCTGCGGGAAGGGACGGCGGCACCGGGTCTTTCTGTGATCGACAAGGATGATACGATCGGCAAGATCAATGGCAGCTTCGTGCGCGATGGTTATGTCCTGGAGTTTCCAGCAGGAGCCGAGATTGCACAGCCGATCGAGATTCAGGCGCTGCATGGTGCTGGCCAGGCCCATACCCGGTTCCCGGTCAGCTTTGGCGCCGGCTCCAAGGCAACGGTGATCGAGCGGCATATCCAGACGACCGATGGCCAGGCGTTTGTCTCCTCGGTTAGCGATATCTCGCTGGAGGATGGCGCCGAGGTTACCTGGATTGTCGTGCAGGAGCAGGGCGCCGATGATACGCATCTGGCACAGGTGCGCGTGCGTGTTGGCGATAACGCCAAGCTTCGCCTGTTCGTCATTAATGCCGGTGGCAAGCTGGTGCGCCAGGAACTGCGCATTGACGTTGCGGGTGAGGGTGCTGATCTCCAACTGCGGGGTGTGAACCTTCTGGGTGGTGATACCCATACGGACGTGACGCTGGTGCTGGGGCACAACGTGCCGAACACGACGTCGACGGAAATTTTCCGCAACGTGGTGTTCGACCGCGCGCGAGGCGTTTTCCAGGGCATGATCAAGGTCGCGCTTGATGCGCAGAAGACCGATGCGCGCATGGCCTGCAATACGCTTCTGATGTCCGATGATGCCGAGTTTGCTGCGAAACCGGAACTCGAAATCTTTGCTGACGATGTACAGTGCGGCCATGGTGCTACGGTTGCCGATATCGACGACAACCATCTGTACTATTTGATGGCCCGCGGTATTCCCCGCAACAAGGCACGCGCTATGCTGGTCAATGCGTTCGTGGCTGAGATCGTGGAAGAGCTGGAAGACGAGGCGCTTGTCGAAGCGCTTGAGGCTATCATTTCCAATTGGCTGGAAAAGCATGCCTGATTGACTTTACCGCAGGCAGGGGCGCGGGCCCTTGCCTGCGGGCGACGCAGATGATGGTGCGGCCGATTGAGCCGCCGGTGAGATAGCTGCCCATGACCTATGATGTCGAAGCGATCCGTCGCGACTTCCCTATTCTGTCCACGTCTGTTCACGGCAAGCCACTTGTCTACCTCGACAACGGGGCTTCTGCGCAAAAACCGCAGTCCGTGATCGACGCGATCAGCCATGCTTATTCTTCCGAGTATGCAAATGTGCACCGCGGGCTTCATTACCTGTCCAATGCCGCTACCGAAGCCTATGAGGCAGCGCGGCAGAAGGTGTGTAATTTCCTGAATGCCGGATCTGTGGACAATGTGGTGTTCACCAAAAATTCGACCGAGGCCATAAACACGGTTGCCTATGGCTGGGCGATGCCACACCTGAAGGAAGGCGATGAAATCGTTCTGACGATCCTCGAGCACCACTCCAATATCGTGCCGTGGCATTTCCTGCGCGAGCGTCAGGGCGTGAAACTGGTGTGGGTGCCGGTGGATGATGACGGCGCTTTCCATCTTGATGAGTTCGAGAAGTGCCTGACTGAACGAACGCGTCTGATTGCGATCACACAGATGTCGAATGCGCTCGGCACCGTGGTTCCGGTGAAGGATGTTTGCCGTATCGCCAAGGAACGCGGCATCCGTGTTCTCGTCGATGGGAGCCAGGGCGCTGTCCATATGCCGGTCGACGTGAAGGACATCGATTGCGACTGGTACGTGATGACCGGTCACAAGCTTTACGGTCCATCTGGCATCGGTGTCCTGTACGGCAAGCCAGAGCGTTTGCACGAGATGCGCCCCTTCCAGGGTGGCGGCGAGATGATCATCGATGTCGCGGAAGATTTCGTGACCTACAACGACCCGCCGCACCGTTTCGAAGCTGGAACACCGCCTATTGTTCAGGCGATCGGGTTGGGTCATGCGCTCGACTATATCGAGAAGGTCGGCAGAGACGCGATCGCTGCGCACGAAGCTGATTTGACGGCCTATGCCAATGAACGCTTGCGGTCCATCAACTCGCTTCGCATCATCGGGAACGCACCCGGGAAGGGCGCGATCTTCTCCTTCGAGCTTGCGGGCATCCACGCTCATGATGTCTCGATGGTGATAGATCGGAAGGGTGTTGCCGTTCGCGCTGGGACACATTGCGCCATGCCGCTCTTGAAACGCTTTGGCGTAACTTCCACTTGCCGTGCATCATTCGCGATGTACAACACACGCGCCGAAGTCGATGCGCTGGCCGATGCGCTGGACTATGCGCGAAATTTCTTTGCTTAGGGACGAAATGATGTCGACCGAAGAAACCATACCGAAGTGGGATGCTCGTGAGGGCATCATCCAGTCCGCCATTCCGCCTGAAGAAGTAGCCCGCCTGTCGGATGACATCATTGCGGCGCTTAAGACCGTCTATGATCCGGAAATCCCGGCGGACATCTTCGAACTTGGCCTTATTTACAAGATCGATATTGAAGACGACCGCATGGTCAAGATCGTGATGACCCTGACGGCACCTGGCTGCCCGGTGGCAGGCGAGATGCCGGGCTGGGTTGAAAACGCTGTTGGCGCGGTTGAAGGCGTTTCTGGAGTTGAAGTCGAAATGACGTTCGATCCGCCGTGGACGCCTGAGCGCATGTCGGAAGAGGCGCAGGTTGCCGTCGGCTGGTATTAACTTGTTCCGCCGATCCTTCGGAATCATTGATCCTTAAGCCTCAAGCGACTACATTCAGACCGAAACCTCCGGACCTTGAATCCGGATGTGTGAAGGAGATCAGGCCCATGGGCTTTGCAGTAATGAGCATGACAGACGCTGCCGCAGGTCGCGTCAAGGCAATCGTCGAAAAGTCAGGTCCGAATGCCAAAGGCATTCGCGTCGGCATCAAGAAGGGCGGCTGCGCCGGTATGGAATATACCGTTGATCTGGTGACCGAGCCGAACCCAAGGGATGACCTGATTGAGCATGCCGGGGCAAAGGTCTGGATCGAACCTTCCGCTGTGCTTTACCTTCTTGGTACACAGATGGATTTTGAAACGACACAGATGCGCTCCGGTTTCATCTTCACGAATCCGAACCAGACCTCGGCCTGTGGATGCGGTGAGTCAGTCGAGCTGAAGCCCGCCGATTTGGCGGCACTTGCCAAGCAGCGC
This sequence comes from Rhizobium rhizoryzae, assembly GCF_011046895.1. Taxonomy (NCBI): domain Bacteria; kingdom Pseudomonadati; phylum Pseudomonadota; class Alphaproteobacteria; order Hyphomicrobiales; family Rhizobiaceae; genus Affinirhizobium; species Affinirhizobium rhizoryzae. Next base: position 2,508,789 of record NZ_CP049250.1, read on the forward strand.
GCAACAGAAAGCCCGTCTGCCTGATTTAATCGGTAACACAGCAATAGTGCAAATCAGACCTCGCGCTCGTTGCGGGGTTTTTTGTTGGCGTATCAGATGTTCTCACTCATGTAATCAAGCAGCTGCTCTGTCGCTGTAGCGGCTTCAGCACCGTTTCGCTGCTGTATTGCACGAATGATGCTGACATGAAGTGTGACCGACCGATCCATGGATGAGGTCGTTGCCGTGGAGAACCACAGCCTGCGGGCGTGCGTTTGTAGTGGCGCCAGGGAGCCGACAAGAAACTTGTTGGGGCAGGCCTCCTCGACAATCTCGTCAAAACGCTTATCGGCAGACAGGAACGCATTCACGTCTCCTGTTGCGGCCGCAGCGCCCATGTCTCGCGCGCAGTTTACCATCCTGCGACGCTGCTCTTCGTTGGCATGTGTCGCCACCAATTCTGCCGCCATGGGTTCCAGTCGACGGCGAACGCAGAGAATATCCCGATAGTCGGACGGATTGATTTCGGAGATCTGCAGCCCGATACGGGCGCGAACCGCGAGCAGACCTTGCCATTCCAGCTTCTGGATCGCTTCGCGGACAGGCGTGCGTCCATGACCGGAAAGATCAATCAACTGCTTCTCTGTCACCAGCGCGCCCGGTTTGAGTTTCAGCGTGACAATCAGGTGCTCGAGAGCCCGGTAGGCTTGGCGACTGTAGGATTCCTGTGCTGCGGGGGAGGCGTCGACTTCATCCATGGTACGTTGATATACCAGTTGGAGACGCCTCTCAACGCGCCTGTTGATATATCAGTAACCAATCGTGCCATTCGTGGTGACGTGCAAGATTGGGTCCATCGTTGCTGCACGTGTCGCGTGAAATTTGCCAAAGATCATGCCGATCACCGCCGAAAAAGCGGAAACCGATTTCGCGGGCGCGTCCTGTGAGGGACACCAGCATGATGTTCATGATGCCAATGCCGTCGAACAGCAGGCTCACCGCAGTACCAAGTTTCGGATGACATGAGTCGTCGGTCTTGCATAGTTAAAAATCCGTAAGGATAGCCGTTAGTGATGTTTCGAATTGAACATTGTTGAATGAAATTTGGTGAGCTAATGCTGATGGCGCCTCGATGACGAGGTGATTTAGGGGATAATTCGATGAAATTGCGACACGTTGTTGCGTTTTCTGCCGCATTTGCGGCTCTGACGTCTTCCGCAAAAGCGGAAGATCTGGTGTTTATGCTAACGAACAACACACGTTCTACGCTTGAACGCTTTTATACTTCACCTGTTGGTGTCAACGACTGGGAAGAAGACGTGTTCGGCAACGACGTTCTTCAGCCCGGTGAAAGCATCAAGATCACCATTCGCGATGGCCGGACAGTGTGCAAGTACGACATGCGCTTCGAGTTCACTGAAGATTCTGACCTCGATACCACAGAAGATACGCAGAACCTCTGCGAGCTTGGCTCCTATACCATTCATGAATAAGAGCGGCTCCCAAACGCTCTAAGGGGATCCTTTGCTGCATGAATGCGTTCAATGCAGGTAGCAGCAAAGGAGATCCAGCAATGATCGAACCAAGCCGTATCCGTGAGCATGCAGAAGTGATTGGAGCCGACGGAGTGCATGTCGGCACAGTTGATCGCGTTGAAGGTGGCCGAATCAAACTTACGAAACGTGATAGCGGCGAAGGCCGCCACGAAGGGCATCACCATTTTATTGCACTTGATTTGGTGGCTGATGTCGAGGGTGATCGCGTGCGTCTCTCAGCAAATGGCGCGGAGGCAGTCAGCTTCGAAGAAGAGCCTGATGGCAAAGGCATTCATTGAGAAAGATTGTTGTCCACAATCCAATTTTTTGCCCTTTGCGGGTTGACCGCAGAGGGCCATCTGCATATGTTCCGCCCACTTTCAAGGCGCCAAGCGCTGTTGGTGAGAGAGCATAGCTCAGCCGGTAGAGCAACTGACTTTTAATCAGTAGGTCCAGGGTTCGAATCCCTGTGCTCTCACCACTTTCTCCAAGACTTCCTGCAACATATCGATGGTGTGTTTCGCTGATGTCTCGAGATTTCAGAATGATCGGGAATATTTAAAGCGTGTTACCAGTCTAACGGTGTGATCCGCTTTGACCTCATAAAGCTCCTGATATCGGTCACCAAACTCATCCCGGACATCATAGCTAAACGAACTTCCAACGGGCGCGTTCACGATGGGTGACCGTCCCCCATAGGTGAGGCTGGCCGGAAATGGCTTTATCGAATCGGTCGTCGTCGAGCATCCGGCTAGAGCCAGGAGGAAGATCAGGTATTTCATCTCAGGCATTCCTTCCATGAACGCGCCGCATCCAAGCGTCATTCATCCAACATTCAGATTTGGCGATATTCTGCCACATTACCCCTCCAAGGTCTTACGCATCTTGCTCGCTCGCGCAGCATACAGTCAGTTGAGCGCAACTCGGAAAAAATGGGTTTGAAATGATACGCTTCAAGGGTGTCCATCCCGCTCGGCAGGAACAACTTCAAGCGCTGGATGCCGGCGAATATCCAGTTCAGTTCACCAAAATGGCGGCATAATGCCGTTCATTCATCCTATCGCTTGCTGTCGGCCCATGATCCTGCTCGGGTTCATTGCGATTCCTCTTGTGAGCCTGCACCCAACCGTAGGCGTGGCTGAGGACAGTGGGCTGATATGGAAACCGTCGAAGCTTTCCAACACATCCTACGAAGCGAGCATTGGACTCGCTGCTCCCGATTGGACCTATGTTAGCGGCGGAGTACAGATTGGTCTTGAGAGCGAAACGCCCGGCGGACGGGTTCGTGCGCCTGTCGCGTTCTGGGCGCGGATCGTGGACCAGTCATCCAACCTTGCGGCAATCAGAGCCGCCCGTGAGGTCAACTTCGGCTATGCGACCGAGACTGGCGTGGCAGACGTAGCGATGTCCCAACAGGTGAAGCAGATCCTGACCGACAGTCTCGATATCGAGGTCAGACGACACCTTACGCTTCAATATGACCGAAACGGCAATCAGGTTGATTTTTCGGATCTGGAGCAATCACTTAAGTTAACCCATGTTCCTAGCGGCGCAGCTTTCGGCCTGCAGGTATCGGCGGAGCCAGGCCTGAGAACGCTGAGACCAGCCGTCACCCTCGAAAAACGGTTTTCATCGCATTTGAAAGTCGTTGGTACGCTTTCCAATATAACGAGCACACAGCCGAATGCTGCGGTCCGGGGACGCTATTCGATCCGCTGGTAGGGTCACATCCCGGATTGGATGCGCTACCCCTGTGCTGATTGCGTACACTGGCTGCGGCTTTGAATGCTGTGTCCGCGCTCGGCCCGAAGCTGGCCACAAGCACTCTAGCGCCTCATTCGGTGGAGCTTTCCAGAACGAAAATGGCCGCGCCCTGGTTCAGGTGCGCGGCCTTATGTCTTTCGACTTGATAAAGAGGCATTTTCGATGCCTCCGTTGCCCTTGGGGACATTTCAAGCGAGATCTGGATCGCTCAAAATGCTACCAGTTCCCGTCACTCGATGCAAAACCACTCACGCGGTTCTGCTGGAGTGCGTTAGTGAAGGATCTGGCTCAGGAAGAGTTTGGTCCGTTCGTGCTGCGGATTATCGAAGAACTCTGCCGGTGAGTTCTGCTCGACAATCTGACCTTGGTCCATGAAGATAACCCGGTTTGCCACCTGGCGGGCGAAGCCCATTTCGTGGGTGACGCAGAGCATGGTCATGCCCTCTTCAGCGAGGCTGACCATGGTGTCCAGGACTTCCTTGACCATTTCCGGGTCAAGCGCCGATGTCGGCTCGTCGAACAGCATGATCTTTGGCTTCATGCAGAGCGAACGAGCAATAGCAACGCGCTGCTGCTGGCCGCCGGAAAGCTGTCCGGGATATTTATGAGCCTGCTCCGGAATCTTGACGCGCTTGAGGTAGTGCATCGCAATTTCTTCCGCGTCCTTCTTGGGCATCTTGCGGACCCAGATTGGGGCAAGCGTGCAATTCTCGAGAATTGTCAGATGCGGGAAGAGGTTGAAATGCTGGAAGACCATTCCAACTTCGCGGCGAACCTCATCAATCTTCTTGAGATCATTCGTCAATTCGATGCCGTCAACGACGATCTGGCCAGATTGATGCTCTTCCAGTCGATTGATGCAGCGGATCATCGTGGACTTACCGGAACCGGACGGGCCTGCGATGACGATACGTTCGCCACGCATGACCTTCAGGTTTACATCCCGGAGGACGTGGAAGTCTCCGTACCACTTGTTCATATTGCTGATCTGAATTGCGACGTCGGTGTCGGAGACCGCCATGGTCGCGTTCTTGGTGTTCTGTGCGGACATGAAATTCTCCTATTAACGCTTGTGACCGGTATCGAGATGACGCTCCATGAAGAGCGAGTAACGTGACATCCCGAAGCAGAAAATCCAGAACACGAAGCCAGCAAACAGATAGCCGGTGACCGGGGTTACGGGCGTAGCCCAGTTCGCATCAGACTGGTTCAGGGTCACGATGCCGAGCAGATCGAACATACCGATGATCGATACCAGCGAGGTATCCTTGAAGAGACCAATGAAGGTGTTGACGATACCGGGGATGACCAGTTTCAGGGCCTGAGGCAGGATGACAAGGCGTGTCTTCTGCCAGTAACTCAGGCCAAGCGAGTCGGCACCTTCATATTGTCCGCGTGGCATAGCCTGCAGACCACCGCGTACCACTTCCGCCATGTAGGCTGATGCGAAGATTGAAACACCGATCAAGGCGCGGAGCAGTTTGTCGAACGTCCAGCCATCCGGCAGGAACAATGGCAGCATGACGCTGGCAAAGAACAGAACCGTGATCAACGGTATGCCACGAACGACCTCGATGAACAGGATGCAAAGCATCTTGATGGCCGGGAGGTTCGACCGTCTTCCCAGAGCCAGGAGAATACCGAAGGGCAGGGACACCGTGATCCCGAAGAAGGACAGGACCAGGGTGACCATGAGGCCGCCCCACAGCTGCGTTTCGACATAAGGCAGACCAAACCCGCCAGTCAGCAGGAAGAACGATACCGTTGGCAGAACGATGAACAGCGCCAACGCATTCCAACCCTTGAACGGTGCCTTGGGGATGAGCATCGGAATGAGGAGGAGCGTGAAGGCAACCATGACGGTGATTGGACGCCAGCGTTCCTCAAGCGGATAGCGACCGAAGATAAACTGCTCGAACTTCGCCGAAACGAAAGCCCAGCAGGCACCATATTGACCATCTGGCAGGGCACCGCCCTGCGACACTGTCGTGCAGGCTGTGCGGTTTTCGCCAGTCCAGACCGCATCGATGAAGACGAAGCGGAAAATGGAAGGAAGAATGTAGGCCAGCAATGCAATAGCAAGAATGGAGAAGATGATATCGCGGGGTGTCGCGAACAGATTGACCTTCAGCCAATGGCCAATGCCTTTTGCATTCGATGGCGCTTCGCGCGCGGCGACCATTTCCTTACGAACGTAGGTAAAATCAACATTCGCCATCTTATCTCTCCACCAATGCCATCTTGGCGTTGAACCAGTTCATGAACAGCGCTGTCGTCAGCGAGAGTGACAGATAGATAACCAGCCAGATCGCGACGATTTCAACCGCCTGTCCTGTCTGGTTCAGCATGGTCCCGCCAACCGCAACGATGTCAGCGAAGCCAACCGCGACGGCCAAAGACGAGTTTTTCGTAAGATTCAGGAACTGGCTTGTGAGCGGCGGAATGATGATCCGCATCGCCTGGGGAACAACGACAAGGCGGGTAATGATGTTGGCACGCAGACCAAGGGCATTGGCAGCCTCCGTCTGACCCTTCGGTACCGCCTTGATGCCGCCGCGAACGATTTCCGCGATGAATGAGGCTGTATAGAAGGACAAAGCCAGGTAGAGCGAGATGAATTCAGGTCCGATACTGGTTCCGCCAGACAGATTGAAGCGACCAGCAACGGGGTAGTCGAAAGTCAGCGGCGCGCCAAGAGCCAGGAAAGCAACAGTCGGCAGCAGGATGATCAGGCCAAGAGAGGTCCATCCCGACCGGAACTGCTGACCGGTCCTTGCCTGTCGCGCACGTGCCCATTTGACAATGACGATGGAAGCGACGATCGCAACGCCGAGGGCCGCAACAATCATCCATGAGCCTTCGCCCCAGATTGCCTTCGGGAAGAACAGGCCACGATTGTTGAGGAAGCCGCCGAGTGGCAGCGCAACGGAATCACGCGCCTGCGGAAGGATTGCGATAACCCCCTTGTACCAGAAGAAAATGACCAGAAGGGGTGGAATATTGCGGAAGATCTCAACGTAGGCCTGAGCCAGCTTCGCCAAAAGCCAGTTGTGGGACAAACGTGCGATACCAACCAGGAAGCCGAGAATGGTTGCGGTGATGATACCGAAGAACGCGACTTGCAGCGTATTCAGCAAACCGACGAGGAGCGCACGACCATATGTCGAGTCGCTGTTATATTCGATAGCCTGTTGACCAATGTCGAAACCTGCCCGCCCCTGCAGGAAGCCGAAACCAGATGCAATGTTGGCTTTCTCGAGATTGTGGATCGTGTTCTGGGTGATGATCCAAACGAACAGGGCAACAGATGCCACTGTTACGACCTGGTAAAATATTCCGCGCGCTTGCGGGTCATAAATCAGCGAAGAAAAACTCTTTCGAGGTTTCCCTGAGCTGAGCGCGTCGCCTGCCATGGGTATTTTCCCTCTTACATGCTCTTTTGAGCTTTTTGCCCTTTACGGGAATTGTTTAAGCCGAAGGCGGAGATTGCTCCGCCTTCGGTATTGGTCAAATCTGTCGCTCGATTAGCGGATCGGCGGGCCGTACTGCAGGCCGCCCTTGGTCCACAGTGCGTTGATGCCACGCTTGATTTTCAGCGGGCTGCTCGGGCCGACGTTGCGCTCGAACACTTCGCCGTAGTTACCAACCTGCTTGATGATGTTGTATGCCCAATCATTCGTCAAACCGAGGTCTGTACCGATCTTCGTGCCTTCTTCGGCACCGAGCATGCGCTTGACGTCCGGACCGCCGGACTTCTTCATCTCGTCAACGTTCTTGGAGGTGATGCCGAATTCTTCAGCATTGACCATGGCGTAGTGAACCCATGAAACAACGTCGAACCACTGGTCGTCACCCTGGCGAACGGCCGGTCCGAGCGGCTCCTTGGAGATGACTTCCGGCAGAACTTCGTTTTCGTCCGGGTTCTTAAGCTTCAGACGGATGGCGTACAGGCCGGACTGGTCGGTCGTGTAAACGTCGCAACGGCCAGAGTCGTAGGCGCTGGTGGCGTCAGCTTCTTTTTCGAAAACCACCGGGTTGTACTTCAGGTTGTTTGCCTTGAAGTAGTCGGCGAGGTTGAGTTCGGTCGTGGTACCCTGCTGTACGCAAACTGCGGCGCCGGACAGTTCGAGCGCAGACTTGACGTTCAGGCCCTTCTTAACGATGAAGCCCTGGCCGTCGTAGTAGTTGACTGTCCGGAAGTTGAAACCGAGCGACGAGTCGCGGCTGATCGTCCAGGTCGTGTTGCGCGTCAGTACATCGACTTCTCCCGACTGCAATGCAGGGAAGCGGTCCTTACTGGACAGAGCAACGATCTTGAACTTCGATGCATCACCGAACACAGCTGCAGCGATGCCGCGGCAGTAGTCGATGTCGATACCGGACCATTCGCCCTTGTCGTTCGGGTTAGAGAAGCCCGGAATACCATTGCTACCGCCGCAGGTAACGAAACCCTTAGCCTTCACATCGGCAAGCGTGGCAGCGGATGCAGCCGAGGCGAAGCCCAGGACTGCCGCGCCAATCGCGGCTGACAGGATTGTCTTTTTCATTTTCCCAACCTTTGTCTGTTTGTTTTTTAGCATGTTTATCCCGCACCATGGCGCAGGACCGGCTCGTAAGGCCTCCCGAAGCGAGCCGCGCCTATCACAGTCGGAAATCTTCGCGAGGGTCAAGTCTCACACTTTATATTAGCGCCCAAAATTCGACAAATTTCGCTGAGCTGCTGATATATTAGGCTGGTTGTGCGTTTTTGCGCAGGCGTTGCCTCTTATTCGGCCAGCATCCATCGCAATTTTGCATGACTTCAGTGAGCGTTTTCGTATGTTGACGCGGCACCTGTGGATAGCCACAATGATGAGGCTATCATATTAGAAAGCTTCAGGTTTCATGAGTAGAAATAAAGCAGAATCTGACACATTGGGTACGAGTACCCGGCTCGTTCATCTCGGAAATGACCCGCACAGTTTTCACGGCTTCGTCAATCCGCCCATCGTTCGGGGATCGACTGTGCTGTTTCCCGACTGCGCAACAATGGAGAGCCGCAACCAGAAGTACACTTACGGGACCCGTGGTACCCCGACGACAGACGCTCTGTGCGAGGCACTGAACGCGTTGGAAGGGGCTGCCGGGACAGTCCTCGTTCCCTCTGGCCTCGCGGCGATCACCGTTCCTTTCCTTGCATTTCTCTCTTCGGGAGATCATGCGCTCATTGTCGATTCCGTCTATGGACCGTGCCGTTATTTCTGCGACACGATGCTGAAGCGTCTGGGCATCGAAGTGGAATATTACGATCCAGAAATCGGCGCTGGCATCGAAGCGCTTCTTCGACCCAACACGCGCCTGGTGCACACGGAGGCTCCAGCCTCGAACACATTCGAGATGCAAGACATTCGAGCGATCTCGGATGCTGCGCATCGGCATGATTGCATCGTGACGATGGACAATACATGGGCAACGCCGCTCTATTTCCGTCCGTTGGATTTTGGGATCGACGTTTCTATCCATGCGACGACTAAGTATCCGTCTGGTCATTCCGATATCGTCATGGGTTCCGTATCTGCCAACGCTGCTGCATGGCCTCGGCTCCTGGAGGCGCAGACCACACTCGGTATCTGCGGTGCGCCTGAGGATTCCTATCTGATTTTGCGGGGCTTGCGTTCCATGGCGGTGAGGCTCGACCACCATCAAAACAGCGCGCTTGCGGTTGCCCATTGGCTTGAAGGCATCGATGCAGTCGAACGTGTTTTGCATCCTGGCCTCGAGAGTTTCCCGGGCCACGAGATCTGGAAGCGTGACTTCAAGGGGTCTTCCGGCGTCTTCTCATTCGTACTGAAGGCGGCCACGCCCGATCAGTTCAAGCCAAAAGCCCACGCTTTCCTGAATGCCTTGTCCCTTTTCGGTCTTGGCTATTCCTGGGGCGGCTATGAGAGCCTGGCGCTGCATGTGAATCTCAACGACCGAACAATCAGGAAAGCGCCTTCGGCCGGACCGGTGATTCGTCTTCAGATAGGCCTTGAAAACATTGAAGATCTGAAGAGGGACCTGGAAGTGGGGTTCAGAGCCGCTGCGGCGGTTTGATCAGGCGCCGTAGCCGTAAAGCCAATCAAGGTCTGCCGCGAGTGATTGCGGCGGACGCAACGACAAGACCAAGTCCCGTCCAAGCCGGATCGGCCCGCCGGCATGGTAGACGAAACGGTTGAAGTTACCTCGTGCCTTAACTTTGGCAGCGCGTCGCTGGCGGACACTCTCAAATTGGCTCAGGGCTGATGCAAGCGGCAGCGTTGTGACCGTCTGCGCCAGCTCCCAGGCGTCTTCGATTGCCATGGCAGCGCCTTGTGCCGCAAACGGCATCATTGCGTGCGCTGCATCACCGATCAGAACTTTCGAAACGTGATCGGTCCAGGCGCCGGCGCCCAGTTGGTAGAGGGGCCAGAAACGAGGATCTTCTGCCGTTTTCAAAAGCTGCCGGAAAGCCGGATGCCACCCCTTGAATTCTGCCAAAAGAAGCTTCTTCTGATCCGGCGTCGAGTGAGCGTTCCAGGTGTGACCGGGTGAAACGCCAGCGGCAATGGCAACAATGTTGAACTGGCGAACCTCCTGAAGCGGATAGCACACGGCATGAGCCGAACGTCCAAGGAAAGCCTGCACGCTTCTGTTGTCGAGAAAATCCGGAGCCTCCGAGAAGGGAATAGTGAAACGCCACGCGATATTGCCGGAAAAGTCTGGCTCCGGCGACTTGTCGATCGTTTCGCGTACAGCAGACCATACGCCATCAGCGCCGATGATCAGATCGGCATTCGCTCCAATCATATCACTCATCTGTCTGGCGGTGGCACCATCAATGCGTTTGCCGAGGTAGATCGTGCAGTTCTCCTGGGCGTTGCAAGCATCGCGAAGAGCATTCTGCAAGGTGGAACGATGCAGCACACCATAAGGCGCCTTCCATCTCTGACGAGCGGATTGGCCGACGGGGACCTGACCCAGCAGTTTCAGTGATTTTCCGGAGTTCAGCGACACGCGTTCCGGCTCAGTCCACACTTTTTCGAGTGCGGACAGGACACCCAGCCGATCCAGTATGCGTGATGCGTTCGGCGATATCTGAAGCCCGGCTCCAACTTCTGCCAGATAGGGTGCCTGTTCAAGCACATGCACCTGAACGCCGCGCCGAGCGAGCGCGAGCGCCGCAGTCAAGCCAGCCATACCGGCACCAATGATTGCGGCGGTCTTTATCGTCATCGGTTCTGCTAACGTCAGGCTGCCTTGACGTGGAATACGCAGCCAGCGGGGATCGTTTCGCCGGATTTCAGGGACGCGTTATAGCGATAAAGTGTCGAACAATAGGAACATACCTTTTCGTTCTCATCGCCCATGTCGATGTAGATATGCGGATGATCGAACGGCACATTAGTGCCCGTGCACATGAATTCCTTCACGCCCACTTCAATGACCCTATGTCCGCCGTCGTTCTGGAAATGAGGGATACCGTGACCGGCCATGATAGTCTCCAACGTTTTTCTGTTGCCGGGACATTATCCATGCCGCAGCAGATTGTGTAGAGGGAAAGCCCTACTGAGCTTAAATTCCTGTGTTCTCTCTTGGAATTGACAGGTATTTGGACCTATGTTCCGGCCGCAATAGGAAATTTCTCGATGAACCTCAACACGCCCAGCTTTACCCGCTTTTCACATGACGGTCTTTCGATAGCCTATTTCGATGAGGGGCCGCATGATGTCGAGGCCGTGATTCTCATTCATGGCTTTGCTTCGAGTGCGAATGTGAACTGGGTCTATCCTGGATGGTTGAAGACGCTCGGGGAGGCTGGCTACCGAGTGATCGCGCTGGATAATCGCGGCCATGGCGCCAGCGACAAGCCGCTCGATCCGGAGGCCTATCGCCCCTGGATCATGGCGGATGATGCGGTTGCTCTTCTGGATCACCTCGAGATCGAAGCGGCTCATTTCATGGGCTATTCGATGGGGGCGAGGATCTCGACCTTCGCTGCGCTCAACCATCAGCAGAGACTGAAATCCCTGGTGCTTGGCGGCCTCGGGATCGGATTGACGGATGGCGTCGGAGATTGGGACCCTATTGCCGATGCGTTGCTGGCGCCCGAACCGGACGCGATCACGCATGAGCGTGGCAAGATGTTTCGTGCCTTTGCCGATCAGACAAAGAGTGACCGAACAGCGCTTGCTTCCTGTATCAGAGGATCGCGGGATCTTGTCGATCGGGCCGCTGTGGCGTCCATCAAGGTGCCAACGCTCATCGGGGTGGGGACCAAGGATGATATTGCCGGTTCGCCGCACGAGTTAGCCGATCTGATGCCGAATGCGCGGGCACTGGATATTCCCAACCGCGATCACATGCTTGCCGTTGGGGACCGTATTTTCAAAGCTGCGGTGCTCGATTTCTATAATGAAATAGGGTGAAAGCCGGTCAGGGCCTCGGGTGGTTTTTTTACCCGACGTTCTATATAGTAGATCCATCGATAGGGGTTGGCTCACATGGTTGCTCGCACTGAAATTCGCTCAAACGACCAGGTCGCCTCGGTAGATCCAATCTGGGACACCTTGAAGTCTGAAGCAGCTATCGCGGCGGAGCGTGACCCCCTCTTGGCGGCCTTCATTTATTCGACCGTTCTAAACCACCGTACACTGGAGGATTGTGTCATCCACCGCATTTGCGAGCGGCTGGATCATGCCGACGTGAAGGCCGTTCTTCTGCGTCAGACGTTTGAAGAAATGATGGTTGACTGGCCCGAATGGGGCTCCATCGTGCGCGTCGATATTCAGGCCTATTATGATCGAGATCCGGCATGCACGCGGTTTCTTGAGCCCGTTCTCTATTTCAAGGGCTTTCACGCGATCCAGACTCACAGGCTGGCGAACTGGTTGCTGAAGCGGGATCGTCGCGACTTTGCGCTTTATCTGCAGAGCCGGGCTTCCAGTATTTTTCAGACCGACATCAACCCGGCTGCGCGCATCGGCAAGGGGATTTTCCTGGATCATGCCACGGGGCTTGTGGTCGGCGAGACGGCTGTCATCGGAGACAATGTCTCAATCCTTCACGGTGTGACGCTGGGTGGAACGGGCAAGGAAGGTGCGGACCGGCATCCAAAGATCCGGCACGGCGTTCTGATTGGCGCGGGTGCGAAGATCCTTGGAAACATCGAGGTCGGGAATTGCTCTCGTGTTGCTGCGGGCTCAGTTGTTCTAAAATCGGTTCCGGCCAATTCTACCGTCGCTGGCGTGCCCGCCAAGGTGGTGGGAGAGGCGGGTTGCTCTGAGCCATCCCGGGTCATGAACCAGATGCTTGCTGCCGAGGACTAAGACCCCCGTTGGTGGACGGAACTGTCTTTACTTTCGTCTGTTTCCCGTGCCAAAAGCCCGCAGCCTTAATGAACACGACGGAGAATGACCGGTGAAAGCTGACGAAATCAAGAAACTCGACGCCTACTTCAAGCGCGTCTTCAATCCCTCGATGTCGGTCAAGGCTCGTCCGCGCAAAGATGACTCCGCTGAAGTTTACGCAGGCGACGAGTTCCTGGGCGTGGTTTACGTCGATGACGAAGACGATGACCGTTCGTATAATTTCTCTATGGCGATCCTCGACGTGGATTTGTGATCCGATCCGATTCGGATCCGCAACGATTGGAATCAATTTTTCCTGTCGGTTGAGTGACGTTTCTCGTAACACTTATCTCTGGTAGAGTTGTGGGCGGGCAGTGTTGCCCGCTATTTTTTTGTCTTTTTCCATTGCATTTCGCAAGTGCGAAAGAATTTCGCTTGACTTTCGCAGTGCGGAATCATTGACTTCGGGCTCAATTTGTCCAGGAGGTGGGAAATGTTGAATATCGAAGAAGCCAATCGCAAGAGCAAAGAAGCTGTCGATGGCGTTCTGAAGAGCTATTCCGAAGTCGCTAAGAGCTGGCAGGCGATTGCGACGGAAACGGGCGAGTTTTCGCGCAAATACATGCAGGACGCGACATCCTATTTCGAGCAATTGATGGGTGTTCGCACCATCGAGGCAGCTCTCGAGTTGCAGACCAACTTCGCTAAGTCTTCCTACGAGACTGCTGTGGCGCAAACCAGCAAGTTGACAGAATTGTATTCCGATTTGGGCAAGACTCTCGCCAAGCCATTCGAAGCGGCGGCAAGCCAGTCAACATCCGTTTTCACGAAGACGACCCTGTAATTGGATCGAGTGAATCTTACGTATCATGGCCGTCGCGACACGTCGCGGCGGCTTTTTTCGTTTGCGCTCAGGTCTGGGCAAGCCAGTTTTGGTAGGGTAGCCAGATCGGGTCGAGGAATAGTGATTGCGTGGGATTTCAGGGGGCTTAAAATCCCGACACGGTGAACTAAATATGTATGACTGATGTCTGGTTGCGATGGAACGACACACCTGAATTCGCCAGACAATGGGGAAGAATGAAAGATGATCGCAAAGCCGATCTTGATGCAGGACGATGGAAACGAAGACGGTAATCGGGCCAATCGCGGCACGTCTGTTATCACGCGTACCCAACCCAAAACGAAGCGTCCCAATCTGTACCGCGTTCTATTGCTGAATGACGATTACACGCCAATGGATTTCGTCATTCACATTCTGGAGCGATTTTTCCAGAAGGACCGTGAAGCGGCCACTCGCATCATGCTGCACGTTCACAATCACGGTGTGGGCGAATGTGGTGTCTTTACATATGAGGTTGCTGAGACGAAGGTAAGCCAAGTCATGGATTTTGCCCGCCAGCACCAGCACCCGCTGCAATGTGTCATGGAAAAGAAATGAGGAACCCACGTGCCAACTTTTTCGCCTAGTCTTGAAAAGGCGCTGCATCAGGCACTGACTTTCGCCAATGAGCGGCACCACGAATATGCGACGCTGGAGCATCTGCTGCTGGCGTTGATCGATGATGCCGATGCGGCGGCCGTTATGGGTGCTTGCAACGTCAACCTCGACGTTCTGCGCAAAACCGTATCCGATTACATCGATAACGATCTCGCAAACCTCGTGACCGGCTATGATGAGGACTCGAAGCCGACTTCCGGCTTCCAGCGGGTCATTCAGCGAGCCGTCATTCACGTGCAGTCCTCCGGCCGTGAAGAAGTGACAGGCGCCAATGTACTGGTCGCGATTTTTGCTGAACGGGAAAGCCATGCCGCATACTTCCTGCAGGAGCAGGAAATGACGCGCTATGACGCGGTCAATTACATCTCTCACGGGATTGGAAAGCGTCCAGGGTCTTCGCAAGTTCGCACGCCTCGCGGCGCCGAAGAGGGCGAAGCCGAATCCAAACCGGGTCGTGAGCAGGAAGAGGGAAGTGCAAAGAAGGCTCAGGATGCTCTGACCGCCTACTGCGTCAACCTGAACGAAAAAGCCAAGAATGGCCGGATTGATCCGTTGATCGGGCGTCATTCGGAAGTGAACCGTACCATCCAGGTTCTGTGCCGCCGCTCCAAGAACAACCCGCTTTACGTGGGTGATCCTGGGGTAGGCAAGACCGCCATTGCCGAAGGTCTGGCTAAGCGTATCGTTGAAGGCAAGGTGCCGGAAGCGCTTGCGGATGCCACAATCTTCTCGCTCGACATGGGCACGCTGTTGGCCGGTACGCGTTATCGCGGTGATTTTGAAGAGAGATTGAAGCAGGTCGTCAAGGAGCTGGAAGAGTATCCGGGTGCCGTGCTCTTCATCGACGAAATCCACACGGTAATCGGAGCCGGTGCGACCTCCGGCGGCGCGATGGATGCTTCTAACCTCCTGAAGCCAGCCCTGTCTTCAGGTGCGATCCGCTGCATCGGTTCGACGACCTACAAGGAATATCGGCAGTTCTTCGAAAAGGATCGCGCACTCGTGCGCCGCTTCCAGAAGATCGACGTGAATGAGCCTTCGATCGAGGACGCGATAGAGATCATGAAGGGCTTGAAGCCCTATTTCGAGGAGTATCACAAGCTCCGCTATTCCAACGATGCGATCAAATCCGCAGTCGAGCTTTCGGCTCGCTACATCTCGGACCGGAAGCTTCCGGACAAGGCGATCGACGTGATCGATGAAACTGGAGCAGCTCAAATGCTGCTTCCGGCATCGAAGCGCCGCAAGCTGATCACGGAAAAGGAGATCGAGGCCACCGTTGCTACGATGGCTCGTATTCCGCCCAAGACCGTATCCAAGGATGACGAGGCGGTTCTTGCCAACCTTGAGAAGGAATTGCGGTCGGTCGTCTATGGTCAGGACAATGCGATCGAGGCGCTTGCAACCGCAATCAAACTTGCGCGGGCGGGCTTGCGCGAGCCGAACAAGCCGATTGGTTCCTATGTCTTTTCCGGCCCGACAGGCGTCGGCAAGACGGAGGTAGCCAAGCAATTGGCGGCGTCTCTGGGCGTGGAACTGCTCCGTTTCGACATGTCGGAATACATGGAGCGCCACACGGTTTCGCGCCTGCTCGGAGCGCCTCCCGGCTATGTCGGTTTCGATCAGGGTGGTCTGTTGACGGACCAGGTCGATCAGCATCCGCATTCGGTCGTGCTGCTGGACGAGATCGAAAAAGCACATCCAGACATCTACAACATCCTATTGCAGGTGATGGATCACGGCTCGCTGACGGATCACAACGGCAAGAAGATCGACTTCCGCAATGTGATCCTGATCATGACGACGAACGCTGGCGCGTCGGAGATGGCGAAAGCGGCGATCGGCTTCGGTTCTTCGAAGCGGACCGGTGAAGACGAGGAGGCTCTCAACCGACTGTTCACGCCGGAATTCCGCAACCGTCTCGATGCGACCATACCGTTTGCGCCGCTGCCAACGGAAGTCATCCATCAGGTCGTCCAGAAGTTCGTCATGCAATTGGAAAGCCAGCTTTCCGAGCGCAATGTCACCTTCGATCTGCATCAGGATGCCATCGCTTGGCTGGCGGAAAAGGGCTACGACGAGCGCATGGGTGCACGGCCACTGTCTCGTGTCATTCAGGAGCATATCAAGAAGCCGCTTGCGAATGAGATCCTGTTCGGTGCGCTTCGCAAGGGTGGTGTCGTTGAGGTCACTGTCGGCAAGAAGGAAGACGGCAAGGATGGTCTGGTTCTCAAGTCCATTCCCGAAGCCGTTCCGGTGAAGCCTAAGCCTGAAGCAGAGGTCGAGGAGGCTGCCGAAGAGAGCGGCTCTTCGAAGCAGAAGACTTCGAAAGCCAAGGCATCCACGAAGGCCGACACGAAGGAAAAGACGGTGAAGCCGAAACTTCAGGATGGAGATGTCATCACTGACGAACCGGCCAAGCCGCGCAAAGGAAGTACGGTGCCACGGGTTCCAAAAAAGAAGTAACTCGACAGGGTTACCCATGCCGGGGATTTTCCCCGGCATTTTCAATTTCAGCATCACCTAATCGTACGGGCTGTGCTAGACCCACCGCGCCGACACAATTTCTACGCCAGCACTCTGTGGTTTTGCTGGGGTAGCGCTGGAAACGATCGATGCAAGCTTCCCCGACTGAGTACCGCTCCAATACCGCCTGGTTTGTGACTGGCATGCGCGGAATAATTTCCATACCAGCCATAATCCTTATGACGTCTTTCGTCGGATTCAGTGCCTTCGCCCTCGAATCAGGAATTACGCGAGCCGAGGCTGTCTTCATGACACTGTCTGTCTGGGCGTTGCCGGCCAAGATGATCCTGATCGGGACTATGGCAAGCGGTGCACCCGTTGCCGCGAGCTTTCTGGCTGTGACGCTCTCTTCCATCCGTATGATGCCGATGGTTGCCTCCATCATGCCGGAAATGCGCAATGAGCGAAGTCCAACCTGGCTACTTCTGTTTCTGTCGCATTTTGTTGCGATAACCTCGTGGGTCTTTGCCATGCAGCACATGCAAGCTGTACCGCGAGACCGCAGGCTCGCTTATTTCGGAGGTTTCGCGATAACGCTCACGCTGCTGAACGGCGTTATCGTCGGTGTCTGCTATGGAATTGTCGCCCAGTTTCCGCCCATTGTGGCCGGCGCATTGTTCATGCTGACGCCGATCTATTTCTTCGCGTCGATTTGGGCGAGCGCTCGTCATTCTGTCGTGAAGCTCGCCTTTATTGTTGGCGTCATCGGTGGGCCGCTAATGGCGACCATCGAGCCTCGCTTTGATATCTTGTACGTGGGTATTGGTGGAGGAACGGCAGCTTACCTGATTGATCGCTATTTTATCCGCAATCGAACGTCCAAGTCTCCGAAAGCTGAACCGCGGGAGGAGCTGCCATGACTGAGAGTTGGTGGTGGGTGTTTCTCGTCATTGCCGTTGCTGGATGGCTGGCCACGGACATTTGGCGCTGGCTTGGCGTTATCGTCGGAAACCGGCTCGATGAGGATTCCGAGGGCCTGCAATGGGTACGCGCCGTTGCAACCGCGTTGGTGATGGCGGTGACCGCAAAACTGGTTGTCTTTCCCACCGGCACAATTGCCGATGCCCCGCTTTGGCTCCGGGCAGGGGCGGTGGGAATTGGCTTTGTTGCCTTTTTGATAGCAGGCCAGCGGGTTATCGTCTGTGTGGTCGTATCGCTGGTGTGCCTTGTCAGTGGATTGTTGATCGTCTGACTGGGCGAGCAGTTCGGCCGATAAGATCAGCTTCGACAAAACTTCGGAGTCCGTCGATTGTGATGCGGTATGCTCGGGCAATGCCTTGCATGACCCGAGCATGGGCTATCAGTTGGTCAGTTCAGCGCGGATCCGGGCAGCGTGGTCTGCCAGAATTGCCTGGTCTTCCATCTTGCCCGAATGTGGCTTCAAAGGTTGCCCTTCATGCCGGGGAATGACGTGAAAGTGCAGGTGGAAGACCGTTTGTCCAGCGGCTGGCTCATTGAATTGCGCGATAAACACGCCGTCTGCATCAAACGCGTCTTTCGCAGCAACGGCAAGCTTCTGAACAACCGGCATCAGTTTGGAAAGCGTTACCGGATCTGCGTCCAGCAGGTTGCGGGACCCCGATTTGGGTATCACTAACAGATGTCCGGGAGCCTGCGGCATGACGTCCATGAAAGCCAGCGTGTCCTCGTCCTCATAAACCTTGTGAGAGGGGATCGTTCCGGCAATGATCTTGCTGAATATGTTGTCTGGATCATACGTCATCTATGTCTGTCTTCCCGATATTTATGCGGTTGGTTTCAGATAGGTCGCCCTTTCTGAAAGGGCTGTGTTCACTGAGATATTCGCCAGCGTACTGCACTTCGCGCCGCTCCCTTTCAAGGTAATCGTCGATTGCGCGTCTAAGACCCGCATGGGCGATGAAGTGGCAGGAATGTGTGGTCACCGGCAGGTAACCGCGGGCGAGCTTGTGTTCTCCCTGTGCACCAGCCTCGACCCGCTGCAAACCCTTGGCAAGGGCGAAATCGATTGCCTGGTGATAGCAGACTTCGAAATGCAGAAATGGTTGATCCTCGATGCAGCCCCAGTGACGACCGTACAGCGCGTCTTCGCCAATAAAGTTGATGGCACCTGCGATATAGCGGCCATTTCGTTTTGCCATGACGAGCAGGATGTCTTCCGGCATCCGCTCGCCGATCAGCGAATAGAACTGCCGCGTGAGGTAAGGCCGACCCCATTTCCGGCTGCCGGTATCCATGTAAAAGGCGAAGAACTGATCCCAAATATCTTCGGTCAGATCCGAGCCCGTCAACCATTCGATGGTGATGCCATTTTCCACGGCAGCGCGGCGTTCCTTGCGCAGGTTCTTCCGCTTCGATGACGAGAGCTCATTCAGGAATTCATCGTGATTTGAATAGCCACGGTTGATGAAGTGGAACTGTTGATCGGTCCGGTGCAGAAAACGAGCCTGCTCCAGGAACGGCAACTCTCGCTCACTGAGAAACGTGACATGGGCGGAAGAAAGCCCCGTTTGCAAAGCCGCAGCGGCGACGCCCTGAGCAAGTGAGGATCGCACATCATCTGCTGACGATCCGTCGCGAGCCAACAGGCGAGGTCCGGTGGCCGGGGTGAAGGGTATGGAACACTGGAGCTTGGGATAGTAGCGACCACCGGCGCGCTCGAACGCGTCTGCCCAACTATGGTCGAAGACATATTCGCCCTGACTGTGGCTTTTCAGATAGGCCGGAACGGAGCCTATCAGCATTCCCGCCTCGTCTTCCAGAAGCAGATGGTGGCCCTGCCAGCCAGTCTTGGCCGTGGCCGAACCAGACGCTTCCAGGGAAGAGAGATAAGCGTGAGACAGGAACGGATTGTAAGGTGAACCACCTCCGCGTCGAGCGCCCGTCAAATGCGACCACTGCTCACTGGCGATGTTCTTGAAAGATCGTTCGACGCGGATGGTGATTTCTTCAGTCATTTACGCAGCGTTTCAGCTTTCTCGTGGGTCGAAACCCTCGAATGTCATCTGGTCTGCATGAGTATAGGTATGAGACCGCGCATTTTCATCCCTGACAGTCCAGGTGATAACGGGAATTCCGCGGCTTCTTTGAGCCTCAACGAAACTGTTCGGCAGGTGCGCCCAGTGGTAGGAAATAAAGTCCAGACCAGCCTGCATGGCTTCATCATGCTCGAAGAACTTGTCCGGATCATTCCCTTCCGCGGTCAGGCCGACAGGGAAGGGTGAGCCTGCCTTTTTCAGTGCGAAAAGCAGATGATGATCGAAGCTCATCAAAGCCACTTTGCCCTGATAGCCTTCCAGAACCTCCAGAACGGCTTCCGCAAATCCATCGTCATCTTCTTCCGTGCGACCCTTCAGCTCGATAACCAGGGGGACCTTGCCCTTCACGAGATCCAGCATCTGGCGCAGTCTGGGCACCTTGTCGCCGGTTCCGCCGACGGACAACAGGCCGAGTTCAGCCGCGGATTTTTCGCGCACGTCTCCCGCAATCCCACAGAGGCGTTCCAGCGTGTGGTCATGAAAGACCATAGGCACGCTATCCGAAGACAGCTGGATATCGCATTCAATGGCGAAACCGGCTTCCACTGCCCGTGAGAACGCGGACAGCGTGTTCTCCCAGACCTTCTTGTTCTGATCGTGATAGCCGCGATGGGCGACGGGGATCTCCTTGATCCAATCAGCGTTCATGCTCATGCTTCAATTTCCAGGATGGCGTCGATTTCTACAGCGGCGTTGAAGGGCAGAGCGGCCATACCCACCGCGGCCCGAGCATGTTTGCCCGGAGCACCGAGCACATTTGCGATGAGATTTGAGGCGCCGTTCATCACGATATGTTGTTCAGCGAAGCCAGGCGCGGAGGCGATGAAGCCGTTCAGCTTGAGCACTTGCCGGATACGGCTTAAATCTCCACCCAGTGCGGCCTTGGCTTGAGCGAGAATGTTGATGGCGCAGAGTTCAGCCGCGCGCTGGGCTGTCGGCACGTCGACTTCAGCGCCAACAAGCCCGGTTATCGCAATTTTTCCGCCTTCCATGGGCAATTGGCCCGAGATGTAGAGAGTGTTGCCGCTGATCGTGAAGGGCACGTAGTTCGCAGCTGGCGCGGCTGCTACGGGTAATTCGAACCCCAAATCCTTGAGCCGTGTTTCGATGGCTGCGGACATTTCATTCTCCTGTTTGATTGTAAAATTGACGCGATTCCGTCACACATGAAGGACGCACTGCTATTGTGGCGTACATATAACATCGTGGGCTGAGTCCCATAGGAGATTGTGGATGAACCGTTACGGCCTCGCTGGTGTTTTTTACGCCTCGACCCTGCTCTTTGCTCCCGGGGCAGCTCACGCTGGCGTCGAAACCGCACTTTCGCTCGTTCCCCATCGCGCAGTTTATGATTTGAAGTTGAAAGACCTGTCCGATCGATCCGGTATTGAAGGCATGTTCGGCCGCATGGTCTACGAGTTCACGGGGTCTGCCTGCAGCGGGTTCACGACCAATTTCCGCTTTGTCACCAAGATCGATACGGGCGAGGAACAGCGCGTCACCGACCAGCAGACGACAACCTTCGAGAATATCAAGGCACGTCAATTTCGCTTTGACACCAAGTCCTTCACGGATGAAAAGCTTGACAAGCAGGTGACCGGGGAGGCGACTGACGCAAAAACCAATCTTGCGATCTCACTTGCCAAGCCGGACAAGCGGGATGTGACGCTGACACCTTCCCAGTTCCCGACGGAGCATATGCTGGAGGTCATCGATCACGCCAAGCAGGGCAAGCGCTTTTTCGAGGCGCGTGTTTTTGACGGCTCAGAAGACGGAGACAAGAGTCTGCTGACATCCACGGTTGTCGGCGCGCAGCAGCAGCCGAAGTCCGATGATGAAGAGGCGCAGCTTGCTGGTGAATTCGCCAAGACACCGTACTGGCCAGTCACGATTGCCTATTACAACGAGGACGCCCAATCCGATTCTACGCCCGTCTACCGCATGTCGTTCAAGCTTTATGACAACGGCATCACGCGCGACCTTACCATGGACTATGGCGACTTCGTCCTTTCCGGCACGCTGTCAAAACTTGAGGTTCTGGGGAAGCCGGCGCAGGAAAAATGTAACTGACGTTAGGTTAGCGCACTGCCGTGTCTTACTTGCAGGTAAAGGTGCCACCCATCTTCGTGTCGAGTTGCTGGGTGCAGGTCGCTACCTTCTGCTTGATTTCGATCATCAGAGGTTTTTCTGATGATCGATAGCGGCACGCTAAGTTGAGCATTCGGCCCTCCTTGTAGACGGAACTCACTTGCCAGATCGCTTTCCCCTTGGTCGCATTTCCTGATGACTGGTCTGGCGCGAGCACCACGTTATCTGCCACCGGACCATCGAACAGCTCTATGGAAATCAGCGGATCCGATGCACGAACAGGACATGCTGCATCCGACGCATGGGCAAGCGAGGCTGCAAATACAGGTATAAAAGCCAGAACAATTACAGGTTTGTTCATTCTAATCGTCCCCAGCAAGTTTCTTAAGCAGACTGCAAAATTCCAGACTTGATGTCTATGGAGGCGAAGCAATCTCAGGAGCAGGGTCGTTAAAATATCGGTGCGGGTCTTGCAATTGGATGACAAGGCGGTTATGCGCACCTTCATTCCACACGCGAAGCTTGGGATTGGCCGGGAGAAATCCGGTCTGTTCCGCCGGTGGCTGTTTATGCAGCTGTTCGCTTCGCGGGGGTTAAACCGGAAACTAGGAGTATAAGGCATGGCATTGCCTGATTTCAGCATGCGTCAGCTTTTGGAAGCTGGCGTTCACTTCGGTCACCAGACACATCGCTGGAACCCGAAGATGAAGCCGTACATTTTCGGCGATCGTAACAACATCCACATCATCGATCTGGCGCAGACTGTTCCCATGCTGTCGCGCGCTCTGCAGGTGATTTCCGACACGGTTGCCCGTGGCGGCCGCGTTCTCTTTGTTGGCACCAAGCGTCAGGCGTCTGAACTGATCGCTGATTCTGCCAAGCGTTCTGCCCAGTATTACGTCAACTCCCGTTGGCTCGGCGGCATGATGACGAACTGGAAGACCATCTCCAACTCCATCCAGCGCCTGCGCAAGCTCGACGAAATCCTGAACTCCGAAGCCCAGGGCTTCACGAAGAAGGAGCGCCTGAACCTTGAGCGCGAGCGCGAGAAGCTGGAAAAGGCTCTCGGCGGTATCCGTGACATGGGCGGCACGCCGGACCTGATGTTCATCATCGATACCAACAAGGAAAAGATCGCTATCGACGAAGCCAAGCGCCTGGGTATCCCGGTCGTGGCCATCATCGACTCGAACTGCGATCCAGACCTCATCGACTACCCGATCCCGGGTAACGACGACGCTTCGCGTGCGATTTCGCTTTACTGTGACCTCGTTGCCCGCGCTGCAATCGACGGTCTTGCTCGCCAGCAGGGCGCTTCCGGTCGCGATATCGGCGCTTCTGCCGATGCTCCGATCGAGCCGGCTCTGGCTGAAGACGCTCAGGCGTAATTTGCCGGGGAGCTTCGGCTCTTCGGTTCATGATTTGAAGGTCGCCCTCGTGGCGGCCTTCATTCGAATGTAGACGCTCCGTGGCCGAATGCACGCTGTTGATAGCTTGATGCGCCGGAGTGCCATTCATAACGCTGTTATAGTCCCGAGTACATTCGTGCTCCAAATTGGCGCCGGTTCCTGATTCCAGCAGGCGCATCCGACAAATCGATAAGAGGCGAAAATGAGCGAAATCACAGCCGCAATGGTCAAGGAACTGCGCGAAAAGAGCGGCGCAGGCATGATGGACTGCAAGAAGGCGCTCGCCGAAACCAATGGCGACATGGAAGCCGCGATCGACTGGCTGCGCGCCAAGGGTATCGCCAAGGCTGACAAGAAGTCTGGCCGTACTGCTGCAGAAGGTCTCGTCGGCATTGCCAGCGCTGGCACCAGCGCCGTGGTTGTCGAAGTCAACTCCGAAACCGACTTCGTTGCCCGTAACGATGCGTTCCAGGATCTCGTCCGTGGCGTTGCTTCTGTTGCGCTGACGACTGATGGTTCTGTTGAGGCTGTTTCGGCTGCAACCTACCCAGCGACCGGCAAGTCCGTCACCGATACGATCAAGGACGCAATCGCCACCATCGGCGAAAACATGACGCTTCGCCGTTCTGCAAAGCTTTCGGTCGAAGACGGTGTGGTTGCGACCTACATCCACAACGCTGCTGCTGATTCGCTCGGCAAGCTGGGCGTTCTGGTTGCTCTCAAGTCGACCGGTAACAAGGATGTTCTGACAGCTATCGGCCGCCAGGTTGCCATGCACGTTGCCGCAACCAACCCGCTGGCTGTTCGCGCCGAGGAAGTCGACGCTGCCGTTGCCGAGCGTGAGCGTAACGTCTTCATCGAGCAGTCCCGCGCATCCGGCAAGCCGGACGCGATCATCGAGAAGATGGTTGAAGGCCGCATGCGCAAGTTCTTCGAAGAAGTCGCGCTTCTGTCGCAGGCATTCGTCATCAATCCTGACCTGACGGTTGCCGCTGCTCTCAAGGAAGCGGAAAAGGATGCCGGTGCGCCGATCGAAGTTACGGGCATCGTTCGTCTCCTGCTCGGCGAAGGCGTCGAGAAGGAAGAGACGGATTTCGCTGCAGAAGTTGCTGCGGCCGTTAAGCACTAAGCTTTCGTCCTAAAACCTGTAAAAGCCTGGGGCATCGCGTGACAATGCGATGCCCTTCGTGTATCCGGCATTCGGTGCGATCCTCGAAGGAGTTTCCATGTCTTCCACCCAACCCGTCTATAAACGTGTACTGCTGAAGGTCTCTGGTGAGGCGCTGATGGGCAGTCAGGGCTTTGGCATTGACGTCACTGTCGCCGATCGTATTGCCGCCGACATTGCCGAGGCCGTCTCCATGGGAGTTGAAGTCGGCGTGGTCGTAGGCGGAGGCAACATTTTCCGCGGCGTGGCTGTTGCGTCCAAGGGTGGAGATCGCGTCACTGGCGATCACATGGGCATGTTGGCGACTGTGATCAATGCGCTGGCGCTGGCGACGTCGCTACGCAAGCTCAATATCGAAACGGTGGTTCTCTCTGCGATCGCGATGCCAGAGATCTGTGAAAGCTTCTCACAGCGGCGCACGCTTCATCATTTGGAGCAGGGCCGCGTGGTGATTTTTGCCGGCGGAACGGGCAACCCCTTCTTTACGACCGATTCGGCTGGCGCGCTCAGAGCCGCCGAAATCGGTGCACAGGCTATTTTCAAGGGTACGCAGGTAGATGGTATCTATTCTGCCGATCCGAAAAAGGACCCGAATGCTTCTCGTTTCGACAGACTGACGCACAGCGAAGTGCTGGAGAAGGGACTGGCCGTCATGGACGTAGCCGCCGTGGCTCTGGCGCGTGAGAACAGTATTCCAATCATCGTGTTCTCGATCCACGAGAAGGGCGGTTTCGGCCAAATCTTGACGGGTGGTGGCCTGAAGACCATCGTAACCGATAACTGACATCAGGCGCGGTCAGGATGCCGCGACAGCAAGAAGAATGGAGTGTATGATGAGCGGAACGGATCTCAACGATCTCAAGCGTCGTATGGACGGCGCCATTGCAGCATTCAAGAGCGATATTGCGTCCTTGAGAACAGGCCGTGCTTCGGCAAACATTCTGGATCCGGTCACCGTGGAGGCCTATGGCTCGCGTGTTCCGCTGAATCAGGTCGCCAACATCAGCGTTCCAGAGCCGCGTATGCTATCGGTTTCCATCTGGGACAAGACGATGGTCGGGGCGGTGGACCGTGCTGTCCGGGAATCCCACCTTGGACTGAACCCGATCGTCGACGGCCAGACACTGCGCATTCCGCTGCCGGAACTGAATGAAGAGCGCCGCAAGTCGCTCGTGAAAGTGGCACATGATTACGCCGAAAAGGCAAAGGTTGCCGCTCGCCACGTTCGCCGCGACGGTATGGAAGCTCTGAAGAAGGCTGAGAAGGACGGCGTCATCGGTCAGGACGACAGCCGTGCACAGTCTGAAAAAGTGCAGAAGATGACGGATGATACGATTTCCGAAGTAGATCGCTTGCTTGCTGACAAGGAAAAGGAAATCATGCAGGTTTAAATCCCCTGCTGCGCTCACCGGTTGAATCGGCACGAAATGAACGGATATTCCATGAATAGTGGCTCGACGCCGAATGTGCCGAAGCACGTTGCCATCATTATGGATGGCAACGGTCGCTGGGCCAAGGAGAGGGGCCTGCCACGGACCGTTGGACATACCAAAGGTGTGGAAGCCGTTCGTCGTGCGGTCGAAGTGGCCGGTGACTATGGCATACGCTATCTGACCTTGTTCGCGTTTTCGTCAGAAAACTGGAGCCGGCCGGAAGCAGAGGTTTCTGACCTTCTCGGGCTTCTGAGACGGTTCATCCGACGCGACCTCGCTGAGCTGCATAAATCCAATGTTCGGATCAAGGTCATCGGTGATCGCGAGAACCTGAAGGGCGATATTCTGCCGCTTTTGATTGAGGCCGAGGATACCACACGTGGCAATTCCGGCCTCACATTGATCATTGCTTTCAATTATGGGGCGCGCGACGAACTGACGCGTGCGGCCCGTCGTCTCGCGAATATGGTCGAAGCAGGAGAGCTGGCATCACAGGATATCACTGAACATCACCTTGCATCACAGTTGGATACGTTCGGAATTCCTGATCCTGACCTGATCATTCGAACCAGCGGCGAGGAGCGCCTCTCGAACTTTTTGCTCTGGCAGGCCGCCTATGCCGAGTTGGTTTTTCTGCCCGGTTATTGGCCTGATTTCGGCCGCGAGATGTTCGATGAGGCCCTGCGAATCTTCGCTGCGCGCGATCGTCGCTTTGGCGGCCTGTCCGAAAGTACAACCGCGGTGGTAGGGTGATGTCGTCTGAACTGAAGAAGCGAATTGTCTCGGCCATCGTTTTGGCAGTCGGTTCGTTGTGGGCGACATGGATGGGCGGATTGGCCTTCGACATCCTTTCGGCCGTGATCATGATCTCGATCTACTACGAGTGGTCTACGATGACCGGCCTGTCGGCACGGCATTACCCTTCCTACGCCTTCGGTTGGTTCGCGATCGCTCTCCTCTCCTTGAATTTGATCGTGGGTGATCCGGCTCTCGGCGTTCCCCTGCTTGCTGGTCTCACCATGACCGCATTGATTTTGCTCTATCTGAGAGATTGCAGCGGTTGGTTTCCGGGTGGTATCTTCTACGCAGGCCTCAGTGGCATTTCGTTGGCCGCAATACGTGGAAGTGATGCCACAGGTTTCGTTGCGATGATCTATGTCTTCGCGATCGTTTGGGCGACTGACATTCTCGCATTCTTTGTTGGACGCGCCATTGGCGGGAAGAAACTGGCGCCACGCATTTCGCCCGGGAAGACCTGGTCTGGTGCCATTGGCGGGACCGTATCCGGGGTGATTGCCGGAGGCGCTGTGTCGTTTTCCTTCTTTCCCCAGCTGAGTTTCCGGACGCTGGGCCTCGCGCTCCTGCTGTCCATTGCCAGTCAAATCGGCGATCTCTTCGAGTCGTTCATCAAGCGTCGCTTCGGTGTGAAGGACTCCAGCCATCTGATTCCCGGTCACGGTGGAGTGATGGACCGGGTTGACGGCCTCGTTTTCGCCGGTTTCACAGCTTTTCTTCTTGCGGTGATCCATGCGGCGTGGTCTGACGCAGGTGGTACATCAGTTGCAGCTTTCGTATTTGGCTTGTAAATTCAGCCGGATCTTGCGCGGAGGATAAAATGGCCATCTTTGGCTTCATTACCGGCTATTTGATTCCATTTATTCTTGTGCTGTCGTTGCTCGTCTTCGTCCATGAGATGGGGCACTATCTCGTTGGTCGCTGGAGCGGTATCCGAGTCACCGCATTTTCCATCGGCTTTGGCCCGGAACTCATCGGCTTCAATGACAAGCACGGCACCCGCTGGAAAATCTCCGCGATCCCATTGGGCGGCTATGTCAAGTTCTGGGGCGATGAGGATGCTTCGAGCCGACCTGATTTCGACGGCCTTGATCATCTGACGGAGGCGGAGCGCGCCCAGACACTTGGCGGAGCCAAGCTCTGGAAGCGTGCTGCAACGGTTGCTGCCGGTCCGATTGCGAATTTTCTCCTGGCAATCGTCATTTTCGCCATCCTGTTCGGTGTCTACGGACGATCCGTATCCGATCCCGTTGTTTCAGAAGTGCGCGCGGACAGTGCCGCGTCCGCCGCTGGAATCTTGCCGGGAGATCGCCTCGTCGCGCTGGATGGATCTGCGATCAAGACATTCGATGACGTTCGCCGCTACGTCAGTATACGCCCGGAAACACCGGTCATTGTGACCATCGAGCGCAACGGCCAGCGCCAAGACATTCCTCTGGTGCCGAAGCGGACCGAACTCACCGACCAGTTCGGCAACAAGGTCGAAATGGGTTTGATCGGCGTCGTGACAAACGAGCAGAGCGGTAACTTCCGCCGTGTCCAGTACACACCGATTGAGGCGGTGAAAGAAGGTGTGATCGAAACCGGGCAGATCATTTCCGGCACGTTCCGCTACATCGGAAATCTTGTTACCGGTCGCATGAAGGCAGATCAGCTTGGTGGTCCGGTGCGGGTGGCGCAGGCATCCGGTCAGATGGCGACTCTCGGAATTGCCGCAGTGATACAACTCGCCGCCGTCCTGTCCGTTTCAATCGGTTTGCTCAATCTCATGCCGGTTCCGGTACTTGATGGTGGTCACCTTGTGTTCTATGCCATTGAGGCCATTCGTGGAAAACCACTTGGGGCGGGTGCACAAGAGATTGCGTTTCGTATCGGACTGGCTATGGTTCTGAGCCTGATGGTATTTGCGACGTGGAACGACATCAGCAATCTCATAGGCTGAGGGCGTTCGAGGAAAGAGTCTGTTTACCTTGTTTGCAAGTCGCCGTGTCGATTGAGACACTGCTTGCAAGGAAGTAAATAGAAATTAACGGGAAACCTTGCTTGTAGGGTAAAAGCAGGTAAAACGACACACGTGGCCGGAGTCGGGTTACCGCCCGCCGAGGGACAACGGGAAAAGGTAAGAATTGAAATGAAAGCTGGTTCAAAGTTTTTGAACGCAGTGTCGGCGTTTGCGCTGTCTGCTGGTGTTGTCGTGTCGGGCGCAAGCGTTGTGGTGCTTGCATCGCCTTTGGCGGCTGAAGCCGCTGTGATTCAGCGCATTGATGTGCGGGGCGCCCAGCGGACTGGCCAGGAGGCTGTCCGTTCAAATCTTACCATCCGTCCAGGGGTCGCGTTTTCCAATTCGGACATTGATGAGTCGGTTAAGCGCCTGTACGCAACCGGCTACTTCTCTGACGTGAAGATTTCCGTTTCGGGCGGGACTCTGGTGGTTTCGGTCAATGAGAGCCGCCTGGTCAATCAGGTTGTTTTCAACGGCAACCGCAAGATCAAGGATGACAAGCTCCAGGCAGTCGTGCAGACACAGCCGCTTGGACCATACTCTGATGCAATCATCCAGGCGGATATTCAGCGCCTCAAGGAAGCCTATACGTCGATCGGTCGTAGCGATGTACAGATCACGACCCAGACGGCTCCAGTCGGACAGGGTCGAGTGAACTTGGCTTTCGTGATCAACGAAGGCGAGCGCACGAAGATCTCCTCAATCAATTTTGTCGGTAATCAGGCTTACGGCGACCGTCGTCTTCACGATGTGCTGGTCACGAAGGAAAGCGGCCCGCTTTCGTTCATCACGCGTAAGGATGTCTACTCCGATGACAAGCTGCGTGCTGATGAAGAGGCACTTCGCCAGTTCTACTATAATCACGGTTATCCAGACTTCCGCGTCGTCTCTTCCAATGCTGTGCTTGATGAGTCGAAGAACGAGTACACAATTACGTTCACCGTCGAAGAGGGCGCGCGCTACAATTTCGGCAATGTAGCTGTCGAATCAACCGTCAGCGGTATCAGTGGCGAGGAGTTGCAGGGTCTGGTACAGACCAAGAGCGGCAACACATACAACGCCAAGGAAATCCAGAAGACGATGGAGGCGATCTCCAAAAAGGTCGCTAGCGCAGGTTATCCGTTCGCGCGTGTTACGCCGCGCGGTGATCGTAATTTCCAGACGAACACCGTTGGTGTGACCTACCTGGTGGATCAGGGTGAGCGCGCTTACGTTGAGCGTATCGATATTCGCGGCAACACGCGTACACGTGACTATGTCATTCGTCGCGAATTCGACCTGAGCGAAGGCGATGCCTTCAATCAGACAATGATCACGCGTGCCAAGCGCCGCCTGGAGGCTCTAGGTTACTTCGGTAAGGTCAATATTTCTACGCAGCAGGGCTCGTCTCCTGATCGCGTCGTGATCGTTGTCGATGTTGAGGATCAGGCAACCGGTTCGTTTGGTATTGGTGCAGGTTATGCGGCCAATGACGGTGTCGTTCTTGAAGCCTCAGTCGAGGAAAAGAACTTCCTGGGTCGCGGTCAGTACATTCGTGTCGCTGCCGGTGGTGGTCAGGATAGCTCGCGCACCTACTCCTTGAACTTCACTGAACCTTACTTCCTTGGCTATCGCCTTGCTGCTGGCTTTGACGTTTTCAAGAGCCAGACCTCTTCGAACGACTATTATACCTACGAAGAGCAGGGCTTTACGCTGCGTGTGACGGCCCCCATAACCGAAGAACTGGCGACGACATTCCGGTATAACTACAAGGAAATCCAGTATAGCGGTGATGGCGACTGGAAGACGAGCCTGTCGCGTCCGTATCTGGATCTCGTGAATGGCGGTACCTATGTCCAGTCGTCCGTTTCGCAGACGCTGACATACAACACGCTGGATAGCATGACGCTCCCGCGTCAGGGCATCTATGCAACGGTTACGCATGAATATGCCGGTCTCGGTGGCGATTCCGAGTTCTACAAGATCTATGGTCGCGCTCGTTACTTCCACACGCTTTCGGATGAAATGGACCTCATCGGTCAGTTGTCTGTTGGTGCCGGCCATGTTGTTGCAACAGGCGACAAGCTGAATGTGTTTGACCAGTTTACGCTGGGCGGCCGTCAGGTTCGCGGTTTCGAGAACGATGGTATCGGTCCTCGTATGCGCAATGGTGACACGATCGGTGGTACGACTTACTTCACTGCTTCTGCGGAAGTGACGGCTCCGTTGCCGGTTGTTCCGGAAGACTTTGGTCTGCGCGCAGCATTTTTCGCAGATGCGGGTACGCTTTACGGCAACGAAGTTGCCAATACAGCCGGTATCCAGGGTACGAGCTCTGCATGGCGCGCATCTGTGGGCGCAGGCATCACCTGGGCCTCTCCGTTCGGAGCTCTGCGCTTCGACTACGCGGTTCCGGTCATGAAGGAAGACTACGATCAGGAACAGCGCTTCCGCTTCAGCATGGCGAACCAGTTCTGATCTTCTCGGCCCTCGAAAGAGGGCCGATTGCTCTTCGGGAGCTTGACTTCATGGATAGACATTCTTTCTTTCCGCCTTCTGAGGCGTTCAGTTTGCGCGAGCTCGCAAACCGGTGTCAGGCTGAACTCGTGGATGAAGGTTCTGGTAGCTCGATCATCAGGGGTGTTTCGCCTGTTTATCGTGCCAAGGAAGGCGATGTTTGCTTCATTGCATCCAGGAAGTACCGGGCCGAACTGGAAACCTGTGCTGCCACCGCCATCATCTGCGGCTCAGGACTTGAGGGTTATGTGCCAGCCGGAATTTCCATTCTGCGTGCGACGTCGCCCCAAACCTCATTTGCGTTGATGGCTTCGCTTTTGTATCCAGCGGCATTGCGGCCGACGCAGGTTCAAACATCGGGCATTTCGCCATCTGCCCATGTTGATCCGACCGCGCGTCTTGAGGCGGATGTTAGCATTGAGCCATTCGCCGTCATTGGTGCTGGCGTTGAGATTGGAGCTGGCACGCATATTGGTTCTAGCGTGACCATCGGACCCGGCGTCAAGATTGGTCGGGGCTGTTCTATTGCGTCCAATGTTACGCTTGCCTGCACCTTTATCGGCAACAACGTGATCATTCACTCTGGCGCTCGCATCGGACAGGACGGATTCGGCTTTGCGCCCAGTGCAACCGGCATGGTGAAGATCGTTCAGATTGGCCGTGTGATCATTCAGGACAATGTCGAAATTGGCGCCAACACAACAATTGATCGTGGTGCGATGGATGATACGGTTATTGGCGAGGGCACCAAGATCGATAATCTCGTTCAGATCGGCCATAATGTGCGGGTCGGCCGGCATACGGCGATGGCGAGTGGTGTCGGGGTTGCAGGGTCGACGGTGATCGGCAGTGGAGTCCAAATAGGCGGTGCTGCTGGGGTTAACGGACATATTTCCATCGGTGATGGTGCCCAGATAGCGGGAATGAGCGGCGTGATTACACCCGTTCCTGCCGGTGCAAAATATGGTGGAATGCCTGCGCGTCCCCTGGGCGATTTTTTGCGAGAATCGGCGGAGATCATGGTGCGTGCCGAAGGTCGCTTGAAGAAGAAGGGTGAAAATAATGGCTGAAGAGTCGCAGCACGTGCTGGATTCAGTCGACATCATGGAACTGATGGAGCTCTTGCCTCATCGCTATCCGTTTCTCCTTGTTGATAAGATCGTTGATATCAATGGTGACGATAGCGCAGTTGGTATCAAGAATGTCACGGTCAACGAGCCTCATTTTCAGGGGCACTTTCCGACTCGACCCATAATGCCCGGCGTCTTGATCGTGGAAGCTATGGCGCAAACGGCTGGCGCCATCTGTGCGCGGAAGCAGGGTGCTGGCGGCAATCTCGTCTACTTCATGACAATTGACAATGCTCGCTTCCGTAAGCCGGTTGTTCCTGGCGACCGCGTTGAAATCCGGGTTCAGAAGCAGAAACAGCGTGGTAACATCTGGAAGTTCCACTGCGATGCTCTGGTTGACGATGTGCTCGTCGCCGAAGCAGATATCGGCGCCATGATGCGCCCGAAGGAAGCTGAATGAGTTCGATAGCTTCAAGTGCACGTATTCACCCGCTCGCTGTTGTCGAGGATGGCGCAGTCATTGGTGAGAACGTTGTTGTCGGTCCCTTTTCAAGAGTGGGCTCGCGCGTTGTCCTGAAAGATGGCGTTCACATCATTTCGAATGCCGTGGTCGACGGATTTACGGAAGTTGGCGCCGACTGCCGTATCCATCCGATGGCCGTTATCGGTGGTGTTTCGCAGAGCCTGCATGAAGCCGGTGAGGATTCGAAACTTGTCATCGGAGCGCGTTGCACGATTCGTGAAGGCGTAACGATGAATTCCGGTACCGTGGGTGGCGGTGGCATAACGAGCGTCGGAGATGACTGCCTGTTTCTCGCCAATTCGCATGTTGCCCACGATTGCCGTCTCGGCAACAATATCATCCTGTCCAACAATGTCATGCTTGCTGGGCACGTCATTGTGGGAGATCGCGCTATCCTGAGCGGTGGATGTGCAGTGCACCAATTCACGAGAATTGGCAGGCAGGCCTTTATTGGTGGGCTTTCTGCGGTCAACTACGATGTCATTCCCTATGGAATGTTGAACGGCAATCCCGGAATTCTGGGCGGCCTTAACGTTGTGGGGATGACGCGTGCAGGCATAGAGCGGGCCGTCATCCACAAGGTGCGGCGAGCCTACAAAGATATTTTCGAGGCTGAGGGCTCCGTTCGCAGCAATGCCGCTGCGTTGCGGAACGACTATCTGGACTGCCCTGAGGCGCTCGAGGTGGTTGACTTCATCTGTGCCGAGAGTGATCGCGCCATTTCGTCTCCGTATCGCGGGAAGGCTTGAGCCGGTGTCTATGGTCGGTGGTGGAGGCCAAAAAGGTAGGCTCGCCATCATAGCAGGGCGTGGTTTCCTCCCTCTGTATGTGGCCGAGGCAGCGCGCCGAGCGCAGGATGATCCCTATATCATCGCGCTCAGCAACGAAGCGGATGCTGACTTTTCGGGCTTCTCCACTCAAATTGCAGGCATTGGCGATGCGCGCCTGATTGAGCAGATCGTCCGGCGCGAAGGGATCGGCCGCGTTGTCATGTCTGGCGGTGTTCACAAGAGGCCAGATTGGGGCAGTATTCACCCGACGTTGCGGGTGGTTTTTCGCTTGCCTTCGATTGTGAGGACGCTGATCAACGGCGGAGATGACGCTGTCCTGCGGATGGTCATCGGCATCTTTGAGGGCATGGGTTGCCGTGTTTGCGGCGTCCATGAAATTGCCCCTGATCTTCTTGCGCAAACCGGGTTGCTACATGGTCCAGCTTTGACGGATCAGGATCGGATAGACATCAAGGCCGGAGTAGATGCAGCAAGCGCTCTCGGTCGGCTGGATATCGGGCAGGGGGCTGTTTGCGTTGGTGGCCGTATCATCGCCCTGGAGGGTGCAGAGGGCACGGACTCAATGCTTTCCCGTGTCGCTGACCTGCGTCGATCAGGACGCATATCCCAACGGAAGAAGGGTGTGCTTGTAAAACTCTGCAAGCCTCAGCAGGATCTGCGTGCAGATCTTCCAACGATTGGTCCGTCGACGATTGCAGCACTCTCGGCCGCGGGTCTGGCAGGGGTTGCCGTTGAGGCAGGGCGCTCGCTGATTGTCGAGCGGGCTGCGGCTGGGGAACTTGCTGAGCAACATGGTCTTTTCATCGCTGGCGTTGATCTGGGATTGGATGGGTTGGGACTGCCGTGAACGGAAGAGAACTCAAGGTCGCGGTGGTTGCGGGTGAAGTGTCTGGGGATCTCCTCGCTGCCGATCTCATGCATTATCTGCGTGCAGAACACGGCGGCACGATCGAACTCGTGGGGGTTGGCGGGGATGCGCTGGAGGCACAAGGGCTCCGGTCCTTCTTTGACTATTCTGAACTTTCCATCATGGGAATAACGCAGGTTCTGAAGCGGTTGCCGCAGCTTCTGCGCCGCATACGGCAGACTGCCGACAGAATTGCTGAAGCCAGGCCTGACCTGCTGGTCATTGTCGATAGTCCAGACTTCACCCATCGTGTCGCCAAACATGTCCGCGCGAAACTGCCGGGCTTGCCCATCGTGAATTATGTCTGTCCAAGCGTGTGGGCCTGGAAAGAGTACCGTGCCAAGGCGATGCTGGGGTATGTCGATCATGTGCTGGCTGTCCTGCCCTTTGAACCACAGGAGATGGTTCGCCTGGGTGGACCGAAGACAACGTTTATCGGCCATCGATTGACCGCTGATCCGAACGTGAAGCGCGTGCGTGAGCAGCGCCAGATTTTGGCAGAAAATCAAGTCACTGGTCACGGCTCCGGTCCCTGTGTTCTGCTTTTGCCGGGGTCGCGGTCGACCGAGATCAAGGGCCTGATGCCAATTCTCAAGGACACGGCCGACCTCATCCGTAGTCGTAATCCGTCGGCGACCTTTCTTCTTCCAACGGTTTCGCGTCAACATGCTCTCGTCGAATCGCTGCTTGCGGGCTGGAGCGTTAAGCCAACGGTCACGCGGACTCCGCAGGAGAAATGGGACGCTTTTGCCAAGGCGGATATGGCTCTTGCCGCCTCTGGGACCGTGACGCTGGAGCTTGCACTGTGCGGTGTCCCAACCGTTTCCATGTACAAGACGGATCTGTTGATGCAGCTGTTTCTGTCACGGATCAAGGTGTGGTCAGCCGCCTTGCCTAATCTCATCGCGGACAAACCTGTCATTCCGGAACACCTGAATGATCTTTTACGCCCTGGCTACTTTGCGCGCTGGGCGGAGGTGCTGTCGCGCGACACGCCCCAATTGCGGGCAATGCAGAGCGGGTTCGACGAAGTCTGGGCGAAGCTTGCGACCGACACTCCTCCGGGTCTCGCCGGAGCCAGAGTTGTACTGGATCTGCTCGCAAAGCAAAACAAGCTTCCTGTTTGACCTTGTGCCGGGTCGAAGTTCCGCGGGAATTTCACATCGTTTGTTCCTCAGATCAGAAGCTCCAATGACAAAAAAGCCCGCCATTCGATCGAATGGCGGGCTTTTTCTCATGTCAGATGCGCCGTTCAGCGCTTGGACAGCGGCAGGTAGTCGCGCTTCGGCGCGCCGGTGTAGAGCTGGCGCGGACGACCGATGCGCTGCTGCGGATCTTCGATCATTTCCGCCCACTGAGCGATCCAGCCCACTGTACGGGCCAGTGCGAAGAGCACCGTAAACATGGTGGTGGGAAAGCCCATGGCCTTCAGCGTGATGCCGGAATAGAAGTCGATGTTCGGGTAGAGCTTCTTCTCGATGAAGTACTCGTCCGTCAATGCGATCTTTTCCAGTTCCATCGCGACCTGCAGCAGCGGATCGTCCGAATGGCCAAGTTCCGCCAGCACTTCATGCGTGGTCTTCTGCATGATCTTGGCGCGCGGATCGTAGTTCTTGTACACGCGGTGTCCAAAGCCCATCAGGCGGAACGGATCGTTCTTGTCCTTCGCGCGAGCGATGAATTCGGGAATACGGTCCGGAGTGCCGATTTCCTGAAGCATGTTGAGCGCTGCCTCGTTCGCGCCACCGTGTGCAGGACCCCAGAGGCAGGCAATGCCAGCAGCGATACAGGCGAACGGGTTAGCACCAGACGAACCGGCGAGGCGAACCGTCGAGGTCGAAGCGTTCTGCTCGTGATCAGCATGAAGGATGAAAATCCGGTCCATGGCGCGGGCGAGGACAGGGTTAACCTTGTATTCCTCGCACGGTACGGCAAAGCACATACGCAGGAAGTTCGAGGCATAATCGAGATTGTTTTGCGGATACACGAAGGGCTGGCCGATGTGGTACTTATAGGCCATTGCAGCAATCGTCGGCATCTTTGCGATCATGCGCAGAGATGCAACCATACGCTGATGCGGGTCCGTGATATCCGTCGAGTCGTGATAAAAGGCGGAAAGGGCGCCAACAGTGCCGACCATGACGGCCATTGGGTGAGCGTCACGGCGGAAGCCGGTGAAGAAACGGCTCATCTGCTCATGCACCATCGTGTGATGGGTTACACGGTGGTCGAAATCCTTCTTCTGAGCAGCTGTTGGCAGTTCGCCGTAGAGCAGCAGGTAGCAGGTTTCCAGGAAGTCGCCATGCTCTGCGAGTTGTTCGATCGGGTAGCCGCGATGCAGAAGTACGCCTTCATCGCCATCGATGAAGGTGATCTTGGATTCGCAGGATGCAGTCGACGTAAAGCCGGGATCGTAGGTGAAGGTGCCGGTGTTCTTGTAGAGCGCGCCAATGTCCAGAACGTCCGGCCCGATCGTGCCCTTGCGCACCGGAAGGTCAACCTTCTTATCGCCTAGTCCAAGATGTGCATTTGTGTCCGTCATACTGATCCTCCGATGGGCGGAACGGCGCAGGACGCGCCAGGAAAAACTGAAGCTGTGCAATTAGCTATATGATCTCGCAGCCCCTGCCAAGCGCTCGACATGATGTTTTGTGCACCGCGAAAGTAGGGCTTAACGACCTCATGTCGAGACAGTAAAGAGGGTGTCCCGCGAATATGTTGAATTAAATCGATCCAATACAGATTTAGCCAACAAGTTTGGTTTGACGCCGATTGACGCGCTCGTTCACCACATGCAGTCTGCCCTTCATATTTAACTTAGCAAGCGATTTTCAAGGCAGCATATAGTGGATCGGGCACTTGTTGGGCGTGCATTCTTACGTTTTCGCCGCCCTAGAGAGGCGACTCAAGTCTGGGTGCACTTGGCCGATGCATCTCGGGAGAAGACCGCCTCGCCACAACTCCCAACGCGTCCGTCATCGAATGACCGCTATAAGCCGCCGCCTGCTGTTGAAAGCAAGAAACCGTGGTACCAGCGTATATGGGCCGAAGAGGTGTCTTTTGGACACGTTTTCCTTTTTCTGCCCGTCGCTCTGGGCACCGGTGCGGCAATCTGGTTTGCACTTCCGTTTGAACCTCCTTTGGTCCAACTCTGGTCAGCCTGCCTCCTTCTTGCTGCGGCATGTCTGTTGGGGCGAGCGGGCTATCAAAAGCTGTCACTTGCTGCTGCCATTCCCGGTCTTCTGGCAGGGGGGATGCTGCTCGCCAGATTCGAATCCGACCGGCTTGCGACAATCATTCTCGATAGCCCGGTCACGACGACTGTGACCGGAGTTGTCGAGCGTCGCGAAGCTGTCGGCGACCAGCGTTGGCGCTACGTCCTCAACATCCTGGAGACCTCTGGACCGAAGCTGAAGCGCGCCCCTGAACGTGTGGCGCTGATCGTGCGCGGCAAGACAGACCCTTTGCAGACCGGCGCTGTCGTGCGGGGGCGCGCGCGATTGACGCCGCCGTCAGGGCCGGCGCTTCCCGGTTTGAGCGATTTCAGCTTTCCGGCCTATTTCGACGGCATTGGTGCAACGGGCTTTTTCTACGGCAGCCCCGAGATACTGGGTGCTCGGGAAGCAATAGGGGTTTGGCAACAGGCCGTGCAGTTTGCCTTCGCATTGCGCAGCTATGTTGGCGATCGTATTCGGCAACTTAATCCCGGCGATGAGGGGGCATTTGCGGCTGCCATCGTAACGGATGAGCGACGAGCGATTTCGCCAACGGTCGTGGAGGCTCTCAGATCATCTGGGCTAGCCCATATCGTCGCCATATCCGGCCTGAACATGGCGCTCGCTGCGGGAATCTTTTTTGTCGGCCTACGAACCGTGCTCGTTATGCTGCCGGGCGTTTCAGCGCGTTTACCTGTCAAAAAAGTCAGCGCATTCGGTGCGCTTCTGATGGTGACGGCCTATTATTGCATCTCCGGTTTCGGCGTATCAGCTGAACGAGCATACATCATGATGGCGATTCTTCTGATTGCCATCCTCTTCAACCGCCCTTCGTTGAGTATGCACAACATCGCCCTGGCGGCGTTGGTGATCATCGTTCTTCACCCATCCAGTGTCATGGGCGCCAGTTTCCAGATGTCGTTTGCTGCGACTGCTGCTCTGCTTGCCTGCTATCGCATCTGGGCTGATCGCGCTCATGAGTCCGATCAGGCGCTCGTTTCCGGCATTTCATTTCGTAGCCTTTTGTCCGGCGTCTCTCGGGTTCTGGGCGGGACGTTGATGACATCCCTGATCGGAGGATTGGCAACTGCGGTCTTTTCCATTGCGCATTTCAATCAGCTGACTGCCTATGGCCTCGCTGCCAATCTTGCGACCATGCCCATCATCTCCCTCATTGTCATGCCTTCGGGACTCATCGGCATGCTTCTGATGCCCTTCGGGCTCGATCAACCGTTCTTCATGATCATGTCTCTTGGCTTGAAGCTGGTAATCGCGGTGGCCCTGGAGGTGGCCTCCTGGGGCGGAAATATAGAAACGGGGCGTGCCGCAAGCTGGCTCTTGCCTGTTGCCACCGCCGGTCTCATCATCTTCTCGCTCTTGCGGACACGACTGCGATGGTTTGGCCTCGTCATTCTTGTGGCTTCCGTGTGTGTCAACGGACTGATGGAGCCGTCCAGGCCTGATCTCGTAATTGCAGAGGATGGAAGAATGGTGGCGCTCTTGAGTGGGACGTCGGCATCCGTCACGACCGAAAGACCATCCGAGTTCGTATTCAAACAATGGAAGAACGCGCTGGGCCTTGAGGAACTTGTGATGCCAGCCGTGACGAGGGTAGATGTGGGTAAGCGCGAGGCGGCACCAGAATCAAACGGGCCAGTAACAGGAACGGTTTCAGGGAAGACACCGCGTCATGCATTGACGAGCAAAGAGATCGCGCTCATCGACAGAGCATTGGCAATAGACCAGTTGCCGCCGCTTCAAATGCCGCGCTTCTCTTGCGTCAAAAATCTGATTTGCATCGGACGCAGTCCATCAGGTGCCAGAGTTACGATCGTGAGTGACACACGCCTCACAGGATATGCGTGCGACAAGTCTGACATCGTCGTCGTATCCGGCTCGCCCTTTACACAATGCCGCTCTGGTGCGTTGCTCCTGACGGGTTCAAAACTGAAGCAGACAGGCTCCATTGAAATTTGGTTTAACGGTCAGCCTCATCCAGGTTCCTGGATGCTGGAGTCTGCGCTTCAGGGCAACGAAAGACCTTGGCAGTTGCACCGTCTTTACGACTGGCGAACCAACACATTCCAGCAGTTGGACGACGATCCTATCCGTCGACTTCGGGTTCAGTGATAGCGCCGAATGAGGCCCACCAGCTTGCCCTGTACCTTGACACGGTCTGGCGGGAAGATGCGCGTTTCGTAAGCGGGGTTCGCAGCTTCGAGCGCAATCGATGCGCCTTTGCGGCGGAAACGCTTCAACGTCGCTTCCTCGTCGTCCACAAGTGCTACCACGATATCGCCGGGGCTGGCTGTCGCGCCGTTTCGAATGATTACGGTGTCGCCGTCCAGGATCCCTGCCTCGATCATCGAATCACCCTTGACCTCGAGCGCGTAGTGTTCTCCCGGCCCAAGCATTTCCAATGGAACGCTGATGGCATGGGTATTGTTCTGAATCGCAGAGATCGGCACGCCAGCGGCGATGCGCCCCATGACAGGAACCGATGCGGACTGGCTATCCTCTTCTGCGGGTTTTGACTGCACCGGAGCAGGTGAAGGCGGCTGCACTTTGCCAAGCGATCCCTCGATGACGCTTGGCGAAAAGCCGCGTTTGGGTGTCGCAGGCGTTGCACCGAAGGGCTCGGGCAGCTTGATAACCTCCAGCGCCCGGGCGCGGTTGGGCAGCCGACGGATAAAGCCTCTTTCTTCAAGAGCAGTGATCAAGCGGTGAATTCCCGACTTGGAGGCGAGATCCAGAGCATCTTTCATCTCGTCAAATGACGGCGGCACGCCCGACTCCTTCATCCGTGCATGAATGAAAAGAAGCAGTTCCTGCTGTTTACGTGTCAACATGCGTCGTCATCCTGTTGGGAAACAAATCCAGAACAGACACTATCTGTTCCATATGTGTTCCGCAAGAGGTTCACGGCAAATATAGCTTGCAGAAACACATGGATAATGGTGGGTTGCAGGCCGTGTTACCGACAGGAGCTTCTTTTTTGACTACTCCGAACATCGATCATCTGGTCTTGCCGGTCGAATCGCTGGTTGGCGCGCGCAAGCGTTGGCAGGAGCTTGGCTTTACCGTGGCGCCGGACGCGTTCCATCCTTTCGGCACGTCCAATGCCTGTGTCTTTTTCAGCGACGGAACCTATCTTGAGCCACTTGCCGTTCAAGATGAGGCTCTCGCAGGCCAGAGCATTACTGCAGGAAACTGCTTCGTCGAAAAAGATCGTACGTTTCGGCAAGCCGGAGCTCGTGAAGGTTTTTCTGCTTTTGTTTTGCGTTCGACGGATGCGGTGACGGATGATGAACGCTTCCGGCAATCCGGGATCAGCGCCGGGAATCGCCTGGACTTTTCGCGTACGGTCGTTGATGAGAACGGTAGCGCTTCGGTTGCCAGCTTTCGACTGGCCTTTGCCGATCTCGATTCCTCGAGCTTCTTCGCTTTCACGTGCCAACGAGTGAATGCGGCATTACCAACTGCGGGGCCGTCCGTAGAGCATAGAAATGGTGCGCTCGGACTTGGCGCTCTCTTCCTCGCCACAGAGGGGTCAAGGGGAATTGAAAATCTGGCAACGATGCTTGGCGTTCACGTGCAGGAAAAGGATCACAAGTATGTGTTCCCGCTGGGCAATTGTGACGTCGAGGTCGCGATGGAAATTGCCCCCGAATTAGACCACACTCCAAGGTATCCCACAGGTCTCCGCGGGATCGGCATTCGGTTCCGCGTCAGGAACATTGCAGAAACCCGCTCTGTGCTACAGGAAGCATCAATTCCGCATCAGAGCAGCGGCGAGCGCCTGATCATCGCGCCGGCGCAAGGACAGGGATGCATTGTGGAATTTGTTCAGGCCTGATGTGCACGATTGGCGAGGCCTTAGTGAAATGAACCCTGCGCAAGTCAAGACGCTCCCGATATCAACGACCGTGGCTGCGAAGGGTGCATCGCTTCTCCGGGTTGAAGAGCTTGATCAGCATCTCCTAGGATACGACAGCGCGACACAGGCGCTTGATGTCTGGTGCGAGTTGCGAGGCTTCCAACGACGTACCAAGACCCAAGCGAAACGGGTGAGCGCCAATGCAGTGTTACCCTCCAAATCAGTTTACACCGCTCTCGGTCTAAGTGATGGCGAGGAAATCGAGTATCGCAAGGTTCAGCTGATGCGCGATGGACTTGTTCTTTCCGAGGCTCACAACTGGTATCGGCCAGACGCGCTGACCATCCAGATGAAAGAGTGTTTGGCTCAAACAAATGTGCCGTTTGGCCGGGTTGTGCAGGCTTTGCAGTTTACCCGGAGAACATTGCAGAGCGAAATCCTCTGGTGTCCACCAGAACCCATGCCGTACTTCGTTCTTCGACATCACGCGGTCCTGCACAAGCCGGATTCGATGCCCTTCAGCTTCGTTATCGAGACCTATACGCACCATTTGCTGCTCGATCGAACGAGGTGAGAGTGGCATCCATTTCCACTGGTGACAGTTACACGCTCGACTGTTATGCACCGCGCGAGCGCATCGGTGCCATTCTTGGGTGATATCCGGACTATACGATGCCCGAATCGAAAAGGCCTGAAGCTTTCAGCAATTTGCCGACGCCTCAAGCCGAGCAAGCGGCTGACGCCGGGAAGGATAAGCTTATGAGTGTTGTCGCGAATTCCGTGGTTGCCGTAGGCGAAGGCAAATCCCGCGTCGAGTTTTCCAATGCAAAGCCTCTCTCGCTCATTTGCGGGCCGTGCCAGATGGAAAGCCGCGACCACGCCTTCATGATGGCAGGTTCGATCAAGGAGATCACTGACAAGCTGGGTATCGGGCTCGTCTACAAGAGCTCCTTCGACAAGGCCAATCGGACGTCCCTTTCCGGCAAGCGGGGTATCGGCCTGGAGAAGGCGCTTGAGGTCTTCAGTGACCTCAAGAAGAAGTTTGGCTTTCCGGTCCTGACCGATATCCATACCGAAGAGCAGTGTGCAGAGGTCGCGCCGGTCGTTGATGTTCTGCAGATTCCTGCGTTCCTTTGTAGGCAAACGGATCTTCTCGTTGCTGCGGCCAAGACAGGTCGCGCGATCAATGTGAAGAAAGGGCAGTTCCTGGCCCCTTGGGATATGAAGAACGTGCAGGCCAAGTTCACGGAGAGCGGTAATCCGAACGTCATGCTGTGCGAACGAGGCGCTTCGTTTGGCTATAACACGCTTGTATCCGACATGCGTTCATTGCCCATCATGGCTGCCATGGGCTCACCGGTCATCTTCGATGCAACCCACTCCGTTCAGCAG
Organism: Rhizobium rhizoryzae; assembly: GCF_011046895.1. NCBI lineage: Bacteria > Pseudomonadati > Pseudomonadota > Alphaproteobacteria > Hyphomicrobiales > Rhizobiaceae > Affinirhizobium > Affinirhizobium rhizoryzae. Next base: position 2,551,624 of record NZ_CP049250.1, read on the forward strand.
CCGGGCGGGCAGGGTGGCTCCACTGGCGGCCAGCGCGAATTCGTCGAGACACTGGCGCGCGCCGCTGTGGCTGTCGGTGTCGCCGGCGTCTTCATCGAAAGCCATCAGGATCCCGACAATGCACCTTCTGACGGACCAAACATGGTCAAGCTTCAGGACCTTCCGCGTCTGCTGGAAACATTGATGGCCTTCGATGCCGTTGCCAAGCGTTCCGCTTAGTGGCGCCCATGGCAGCTTGAATATCGAGCTGTCATACGCGTGCCATTGTATTTTCTGCCTTGTTGGGTAAGACAGGCACATACTTTCACCGCACAGCACAGGATGAGCTTATGACAGCTATTACGGACATTATCGCGCGCGAAATTCTCGACAGCCGTGGCAACCCGACCGTTGAAGTTGATGTCCACCTCGAAGACGGCAGCATGGGCCGTGCGGCTGTTCCCTCCGGCGCATCCACGGGTGCACATGAAGCGGTCGAGCTTCGCGACGGTGGCAAGCGTTACCTCGGCAAGGGTGTCGAGAAGGCTGTCGAAGCCGTCAACGGCGAGATTTTTGATGCGGTTGGCGGTCACGACGCTGAAAACCAGATCCTCATCGATAACCTGATGCGTGAGCTCGACGGCACCCCGAACAAGTCTCGCCTCGGTGCGAATGCTATCCTCGGTGTTTCGCTTGCCGTTGCAAAGGCCGCTGCAGAAGCCTCTGGCCTGCCGCTCTTCCGTTATGTGGGTGGCCCGAACGCCCGCCTGCTGCCGGTTCCAATGATGAACATCATCAACGGCGGTGCGCATGCCGACAATCCGATCGATTTCCAGGAATTCATGATCATGCCGGTCGGTGCGGAAAACATCCGCGACGCCGTACGCATGGGCTCCGAAGTCTTCCACGTTCTCAAGAAGGAACTGTCGGCACAGGGCCACAACACCAACGTCGGTGACGAAGGTGGTTTCGCGCCCGGCCTCAAGAGTGCACCAGAAGCGCTCGATTTCATCATGAGGTCGATCGAAAAGGCTGGCTATCGTCCGGGCGACGATATGCAGCTGGCACTCGACTGCGCTTCTACTGAATTCTTCAAGGACGGAAAATACGTCATGGAAGGCGAGGGTCGCACGCTCGAGCCGGAGGCTATGGCTGATTATCTGGCCGAGCTTGCCGCCAAGTATCCGATCATTTCCATTGAAGACGGCATGGCGGAAGACGACTGGAACGGCTGGAAATACCTGACCGACAAGATCGGCAGCAAGGTTCAGCTTGTAGGAGACGATCTGTTCGTCACCAACTCGTCGCGTCTGCGCGACGGCATCAAGATGGGCGTTGCCAATTCAATCCTCGTGAAGGTCAACCAGATCGGCTCACTCACCGAGACTCTGGATGCTGTGGAAACGGCGCATAAGGCTGGCTACACTGCCGTCATGTCACACCGCTCTGGCGAAACCGAGGATTCGACGATTGCCGATCTCGCCGTTGCGACCAACTGCGGACAGATCAAGACGGGTTCGCTCTCACGTTCCGACCGTATTGCTAAGTACAACCAGCTGATTCGTATCGAAGAAATGCTGGGCCCGCAGGCGGCCTACGCAGGTCGTTCGATCCTGCGCGCATAATTCGGTCTTCCGGTCACGATTTCGAGGCGGCAACCCATTGCGGTTGCCGCCTTTTTTGTTGTCCGCGTCCCGCTGACATTCATGGTCAACGATTGATTAAGCAAACTCTGGCAATCTGCAGACCGTAATGCGTGTCAGGAAATCGATATGTGGACCAAGCATCATAAAGAGCGAAAACTGGGGCGTTTGGTCCTTCCCGCTATTACCATCGCCTTCGTCTCCTATTTCAGTTATCATTCCATTCATGGTGATCTTGGACTGATCGCCACGGAGAAATTCGAGCGTACTCGGGTGGAGAGAGCTGTTGCGCTTGAAAAGCTGGTAGCAAAGCGGGAGGCTTTGGAACGGCAGGTTCGCCTGTTGAGCGACGGTTCGCTGGAAAAAGACATGCTGGACGAAATTGCGCGATACCAGCTCAATGTTTCTCGCAAAGACGAGATCACCGTTTTTCGCAGCTATTTCTGAATTAACCTAAAATTGGTTAAATCAACTTTTTCTTAGTGATTCCAGATAGTTGATTATCATGTGAGCCATGCATTTATGGCATTGCTGAGGCGTGAATTCTTCCCTATGGTACGCGCAACCAAACAAACGCGCAGGGAGGTTATGAATGGCGCCGAAGCAATCCGCGTCCGCACCCGTCCGTAAGGCGGCTGCGAAGCCTGCAAAGAAAGACTTCAACGGCGGAACCATTGCCGAATTCAACAAGAATGACGAGCTGAGCGCCTATCGCGAGATGCTGCTCATCCGCCGCTTTGAGGAAAAGGCCGGCCAGCTTTATGGCATGGGCTTCATCGGCGGTTTCTGTCACCTTTACATCGGCCAGGAAGCTGTCGTCATCGGCATGCAGATGGCGATGAAGGAAGGTGACCAGGTCATCACCGGTTACCGCGATCATGGTCACATGCTGGCGACTGGCATGACGGCCCGCGGTGTCATGGCAGAGTTGACGGGGCGTCGGGGCGGCTATTCCAAGGGGAAGGGCGGCTCCATGCACATGTTCTCCAAGGAAAAGCATTTCTATGGTGGCCACGGCATCGTCGGTGCGCAGGTCTCGCTCGGTACAGGTCTTGGCTTTGCCAACAAGTATCGCGGCAATGACAACGTTTCGATCGCCTATTTCGGTGATGGCGCTGCCAACCAGGGTCAGGTCTATGAAAGCTTCAACATGGCCAACCTGTGGAAGCTGCCGGTCATCTACGTGATCGAGAACAACCGCTACGCCATGGGCACCTCGGTCGCGCGCGCTTCCGCGCAGACGGACTTCTCCCAGCGTGGTGCGTCCTTCGGCATTCCCGGTTATCAGGTCGATGGCATGGATGTTCGCGCCGTCAAGGCTGCGGCCGACGAGGCGATGGAACATTGCCGCTCTGGCAAGGGCCCAATCATCCTCGAAATGCTGACATACCGCTACCGCGGCCACTCGATGTCGGACCCGGCGAAGTATCGTTCGAAGGACGAAGTCCAGAAGATGCGCTCCGAGCACGATCCGATCGAGCAGGTACGCGCGCGCCTGCTCGAAAAGGGCTGGGCGACCGAAGATGAGCTGAAGGCGATCGACAAGGACGTCCGTGATATCGTCGCAGACAGCGCCGATTTCGCACAGAGCGATCCGGAGCCGGATGTATCCGAGCTCTACACCGACATTCTGCTCTAATCGGGGAGGGAACCCATGCCTATCAATATCCTTATGCCCGCCCTCTCTCCGACCATGGAAGAAGGCACTCTGTCGAAGTGGCTCAAGAACGAAGGTGACAAGGTCACCTCGGGTGATGTGATTGCCGAGATCGAGACCGACAAGGCGACCATGGAAGTTGAAGCTGTCGACGAGGGCGTCATCGGCAAGTTGCTGATTGCTGCCGGTACCGAAAACGTGAAAGTCAACACGCCAATCGCGGTTCTTCTGCAAGACGGCGAAAGTGCCGATGCCGTGGCTGCTGCGCCGAAGGCTGACGCCGATACGCCTGCTGCAACCTCTGATGCATCGGGTGGCAAAGCGCGCGAAAGTGCGGATGAGCCTACCGCTGCTGCTGACAGCAAGGTTCCTGCCCAGCCGAAGGTTGATGTCGCCGCTGATCCCGATATCCCAGCTGGGACGGAAATGGTGTCGACCACCGTTCGCGAAGCTCTCCGCGATGCCATGGCAGAAGAAATGCGCCGGGATCCCGACGTATTCGTCATGGGCGAAGAGGTTGCCGAATATCAGGGTGCCTATAAGGTCACCCAGGGTCTGCTTCAGGAGTTCGGCGCAAACCGCGTTATTGATACTCCGATCACCGAGCATGGCTTTGCTGGCGTTGGCGTTGGTGCGGCAATGGCTGGTCTGAAGCCGATCGTTGAGTTCATGACCTTCAATTTCGCCATGCAGGCGATTGACCAGATCATCAACTCCGCTGCGAAGACGCTCTATATGTCCGGTGGCCAGATGGGTGCGCCGATGGTGTTCCGCGGCCCCAACGGTGCTGCTGCCCGCGTCGCCGCCCAGCACAGCCAGGATTATGCCGCTTGGTATAGCCACATTCCGGGCCTCAAGGTCGTCGTTCCCTATACGGCTGCTGATGCGAAGGGTCTTCTGAAGGCCGCGATTCGTGACCCGAATCCGGTGATCTTCCTGGAAAACGAAATCCTGTACGGCCAGTCTTTCGACGTGCCGAAGCTGGATGATTTCGTCCTGCCGATCGGCAAGGCGCGCATTCATCGCAAGGGCAAGGATGTGACGCTGGTTTCCTGGGGCATTGGTATGACCTATGCGGTCAAGGCTGTTGCTGAACTGGAGAAGGCTGGTATCGATGTCGAATTGATCGATCTGCGGACAATTCGTCCGATGGACCTGCCGACCGTCATCGAATCCGTCAAGAAGACCGGTCGTCTTGTCACGATCGAGGAAGGCTTCCCGCAGTCGTCCGTCGGTGACTTCATTGCCAACTCGGTTCAGCGCGAAGCTTTCGATTACCTCGATGCTCCGGTCCTGACGATTGCTGGCAAGGACGTGCCGATGCCTTACGCGGCCAACCTCGAAAAGCTCGCTCTGCCGAACGTCGGCGAAGTGGTTCAGGCCGTCAAAGCTGTTTGCTACAAGTAAGAGGAGGGTAGGCTCATGCCGATCAATATCACGATGCCTGCCCTCTCTCCCACCATGGAAGAGGGCAACCTCGCCAAGTGGCTTGTGAAGGAAGGCGACAAGATCAAGTCTGGCGATGTCATCGCGGAGATCGAAACCGACAAGGCGACCATGGAAGTGGAAGCCGTCGATGAGGGCGTGGTCGCCAAGATCGTCGTACCTGCTGGCACGGAAGGCGTGAAGGTCAATGCCCTGATCGCAATCCTTGCTGAGGAAGGTGAGGATGTTTCCGCCGCTGCATCTGGTAGCGCTTCTGCTGCTCCAGCTGCCAAGGCGGAAGCTGCGCCTGCTCCGAAGGCAGAGGCGGCACCTGCTGCCGCCCCGGCGCCAAAGGCTGAGGCCGCATCGGCTCCTGCGTCTTCCGGCGATCGGGTATTCTCTTCCCCGCTTGCACGACGTCTGGCCAAGGAAGCTGGTCTCGATCTTGCCAAGGTTTCCGGATCGGGTCCGAAGGGCCGCGTCGTGAAGTCGGATGTCGAAAAGGCTGTTGCCGGCGGTTCTGCCAAGGCTGCACCAGCTGCAGCTCCTGCACCTGCCGCAGCGCCTGCTCCGTCCAAGGGCACATCGGAAGAAGCCGTGCTCAAGCTGTTCGAACAGGGCTCTTACGAACTCGTGCCGCATGACGGCATGCGCAAGACGATTGCCAAGCGCCTTCAGGAGTCGAAGCAGACGATCCCACATTTCTACGTCTCCGTGGATTGCGAACTCGATGCTCTCCTCGCTCTGCGTGCACAGCTCAATGCTGCCGCACCTGAGAAGGATGGCAAGCCGGTCTACAAGCTCTCGGTCAACGACATGGTGATCAAGGCGCTTGCACTGGCTCTGCGTGATGTGCCGGATGCCAACGTCTCCTGGACGGATAGCGCCATGGTCAAGCACAAGCATTCGGATGTTGGCGTTGCCGTTTCCATTCCGGGTGGTTTGATCACGCCGATCATTCGTAAGGCTGAAACCAAGAGCCTGTCCGCGATCTCGAACGAGATGAAGGACTATGGCAAGCGCGCCAAGGAGCGGAAGCTGAAGCCCGAGGAATATCAGGGTGGTACGACCGCGGTTTCCAATATGGGCATGATGGGCGTGAAGAACTTCGCCGCTGTCGTCAACCCACCACATGCGACCATTTTGGCGGTTGGTGCGGGTGAAGAGCGTGTCGTCGTTAAAAAGGGCGAGATGAAGGTTGCAAACGTCATGACCGTGACGCTTTCAACCGACCACCGTGCGGTCGATGGAGCACTGGGTGCCGAGTTGATCGGTGCGTTCAAGCGTTACATCGAGAACCCAATGGGCATGCTGGTTTAAGACCAGAAAGGCGGCGGTATGAAATCCGTTCTCGCATTTGGCGATAGCCTGACATGGGGATACGACCCGGTAAACCTGGGTCGTCATGCCTATGAGGATCGTTGGACAAGCGTATTGCAGAAATCGCTTGGACATGGTGTCCGGGTCATTGCTGAAGGCTTGAATGGCCGGACCACCGCCTATGATGATCATTTGGCCGACTGCGAGAGAAACGGGGCGAAGCTGCTCCCGAGCCTTCTCGAAACGCACAAACCGGTCGATCTCGTGGTGATCATGCTCGGCACAAACGACATGAAGCGAGGCATCGCGGGCTCTGCCAATCTGGCGGCCAGCGGTATGAAGCGTCTCGTTGATCTCGTTCGCCATCATGTCTGGGGCTTCGATTATGACGCCCCGGATATTCTGTTGGTTTCGCCGCCGAAGACCTGCGAGACAGCGAATGCCCATTTTGCGGCCATGTTTCGTGGCTCGCTCGATGAGTCGGCGATGCTGGCGACTTTGTATCGAGACCTGGCGGATGAGACAGGCTGCGGTTTCTTCGACGCGGGCTCTGTTGCTGTTACGACGCCGCTGGATGGTATCCATCTGGATGCCGAGAATACGCGTGCTATCGGTCGAGGTATCGAGCCGGTCGTGCGTGTGATGCTTGGGCTGTGAGGTCCTTGAGAAGTTTGATCAGGGTCAAGGAGTAGGAATCCGCAGAAGGTAGCATGGGTACCGAAGTCATCAGACGGAGGTAGTCATGACACATACGCCACATCAGCTTGCAGAAGAATTTCCGGAGCATCTGGGCAAGATGCGCCACCTGCGAGAAACAGACGGCCATTTTCACCGGATTTCGAAGGAATACGACGAGGTCAATCATCGAATTCATTTGGGTGAGACAAACATCGAGCCCTGCGATGATTTCCACATGGCGGATCTGCGGAAGCGCCGGATGACCCTGAAGGATGAAATAAGCGGGATGTTGACGCGGGCGGAGCCGCTGGCCTCAGAAGAGGCCTGATCCGGGCCTAACGCTTCCACTCCCGAGAGAACAACAAGGCAAGCCAGAAGCTTGCGGGAATTAGGTTCTGAAGGAGTGGAAGCACCCATGGCTCAATCCTATGACGTGATCATTATCGGCTCCGGCCCCGGCGGCTATGTAACGGCCATTCGATCTGCCCAACTCGGTTTGAAGACGGCGATCGTCGAGCGCGAGCACCTGGGTGGTATCTGCCTGAACTGGGGCTGCATTCCGACGAAGGCGTTGCTGAGATCTGCTGAAATCCTCGATCACGCCAATCATGCAAAGTCCTATGGTTTGACGCTCAACGGCACCATGACGGCCGATGTCAAGGATGTGGTTGCACGTTCGCGTGGCGTTTCCGCCCGTCTGAACGGCGGCGTCGCGTTCCTGATGAAGAAGAACAAGATCGATGTGATCTGGGGTGAAGCGAAGCTCACCAAGCCGGGCGAAATTGTCGTCGGTGCGCCGTCCAAGCCCGCCGTTCAGCCGCAGAATCCGGTTCCCAAGGGTGTGTTGGGTGAAGGTACGTACACCGCGAAGCATATTATCGTCGCTACGGGTGCACGTCCTCGCGCACTGCCGGGTATCGAGCCGGACGGCAAATTGATCTGGACCTATTTCGAAGCCATGAAGCCTGATTTCATGCCGAAGTCGATCGTTGTCATGGGCTCCGGCGCCATCGGTATCGAGTTTGCATCTTTCTATCGTTCCATGGGCGTGGACGTCACCGTCGTCGAGCTGATGGCAAACATCATGCCGGTCGAAGATGCCGAGATTTCTACATTCGCGCGCAAGCAGCTCGAGAAGCGCGGTCTCAAGATCATCACGGAAGCCAAGGTCTCCAAGGTCGATAAGGGTGCCAATTCCATTACGGCTCATGTCGAGACCAAGGATGGCAAAGTTCAACAGATCACTGCAGATCGCCTGATCTCTGCGGTCGGCGTGCAGGGCAATATCGAGAATCTCGGCCTCGAAGCGCTGGGCGTGAAAACCGATCGTGGCTGTATCGTGATTGATGGCTACGGCAAGACGAACATTCCGGGCCTCTACGCAATCGGCGATGTGGCCGGTCCTCCGATGCTGGCTCACAAGGCCGAGCATGAAGGTGTCATCTGCATCGAAAAGATCGCCGGTGTTCCGGGCGTTCACCCAATGGACAAGGCCAAGATTCCGGGTTGCACCTACTGTAACCCGCAAGTTGCTTCCGTCGGTCTCACAGAGGCCAAAGCGAAGGAACAAGGCCGCGATATTCGTGTTGGCCGTTACTCCTTTGCGGCAAACGGAAAGGCCATCGCTCTCGGTGAAGATCAGGGAATGATCAAGACCATCTTCGACAAGAAGACGGGTGAGCTTCTGGGCGCACATATGGTGGGTGCGGAAGTCACCGAGCTCATCCAGGGTTTCGTTGTCGCCATGAACCTGGAGACGACCGAAGAAGAGCTGATGCACACGATTTTCCCGCATCCGACACTCTCGGAAATGATGAAGGAAAGCGTTCTCGACGCCTATGGCAAAGTCCTGAATGCCTGATGCCAAATCGGCCTCGGGCGGCATTGTAACCGCGCGAGGCCAAGCCCATATCGTGTCCGCAAAGGAGGACGCTTCATGGAAGGTCTCGGTTTCTTCGGAACCATTATCATTGGCGGTCTGGCCGGCTGGCTGGCGGGCATGTTGATGGATCTGCGCTTCGGCGTATTCATGAATATCGTGATCGGTGTCGTGGGGGCAGCTTTGGCCACCGCGATCCTGGAACGAGCAGGCATCTGGGTTGAACCCGGCGTCTGGGGTGGCCTCGTAAGCGGTTTCCTTGGCGCCTGTGGTCTGCTATTCGTCGCAAAACTCGTGAGACGCTAGCCTTTTTGGTTTAGAAAGCAATTTTACTATGGTCACTATTCTTGATCGCATGTCCGGTGATGATGCCAAGCGCGTTCGCCATCCGGAGAAGGCGCATCGCCCGGATACCGAGGTCATGCGCAAGCCCGAATGGATCCGCGTGAAGGCGCCCACGTCCAAGGGCTATCAGGAAACGCGGGAGCTTGTGCGTAGCCACAAACTGGTGACTGTGTGCGAAGAGGCAGGTTGTCCCAATATCGGCGAGTGCTGGGACAAGAAGCATGCCACCTTCATGATCATGGGTGAGATCTGCACGCGCGCCTGTGCCTTCTGCAACGTGGCGACCGGCAAGCCGAATGCTCTTGACCTCGAAGAGCCTGCCAATGTCGCCAAGGCCGTCAAGCAGATGGGGCTCAGCCACGTGGTGATCACCTCTGTGGATCGTGACGATCTGGATGATGGTGGCGCCGAGCATTTTGAAAAGGTCATCTGGGCCATCCGCGAGGCTTCCCCTTCGACGACGATCGAAATCCTGACACCTGACTTCCTGAAGAAGCCGGGGGCTTTGGAACGTGTTGTGGCTGCCAAGCCGGACGTCTTCAACCATAACCTTGAAACGGTTCCGGGCAACTATCTGACGGTACGCCCTGGTGCGCGCTATTTTCACTCCATCCGCCTTTTACAGCGCGTGAAGGAGCTTGATCCGACCATGTTCACCAAATCCGGTATCATGGTTGGGCTGGGCGAGGAGCGGAACGAAGTCTTGCAGTTGATGGATGATCTGCGTACGGCAGATGTCGATTTCCTGACGATCGGCCAATATTTGCAGCCGACGCGCAAGCATCACAAGGTCGAGAAGTTTGTCACGCCGGAAGAATTCAAGTCCTATGAGACTGTTGCCTACTCCAAGGGCTTCCTGATGGTTTCCTCCAGCCCCCTGACGCGCTCTTCGCATCACGCTGGTGATGACTTCGCGCGTCTCCGGGAAGCTCGTGCGCGGAAACTCCTCGCTGCTGCGGAGTAGGACCCGCCTAGGTTGAGTTGCTCGATGTGGGTGGTGGTGTGGCGCTGAATCTTATGGTCTTCGCCTCATCCAAGGCCATCCTGATCAAGTATGCCAACATCGGTGCTTCTATTTTTTCGGCGATGTCGCCAGCTTTTTTGAGATGTCTTATCAGTCTGAGCGTGTCATCCATACTGCCATACGCCGATTTCGAAGGGTCTGGGGAAGCGCAGGTTTCCGCCAAGCCCGCAGTTCTTGTAGCTTGATCGACTTCGATTATGGCTAAATTAGAAGTATCCAGTGGTGGTTCGACTAATCGCGGCGAACTGTCACTTGTCTTGACGCTTTTCCGATATTAGCTGAACATCATGCCCAAGTTTGAAAACCATCGCCCCGTACGCCATTCTCCCGAGAACATGTTCGCGCTCGTCGCAGACGTTGAGAAGTATCCGCAGTTTCTTCCACTCTGCGAAGCCTTGTCGGTGCGTTCGCGCAAGGAGCGCGATGGTAAGACATTGCTGATTGCTGATATGACCGTTGGCTATAAGGCGATCCGCGAAACCTTCACCACCCAGGTGCTACTCAATCCAGCCGACCTCGTGATCGATGTGAAATACATCGAAGGTCCGTTCAAGTATCTGGACAATCAATGGCGTTTCCGGGCATCGCCGGAGGGCTGCATCGTAGACTTCCTGATCGACTACGAGTTCAAGAGCAGGATTCTCGGCGCTGTTATGGGCTCCATGTTTGATCGCGCATTCCGCATGTTTGCTGAAGCGTTCGAAGCGCGTGCTGACAAGGTGTATCAGGCCGATAATTCCGCAAGCAGTTGAAGTGCGGTCGTAACCGTCGCCAGTCTCACTTCTGTTCGTCCGATATCGCCGTACTGCATTTCCCTGTGGATCAGGCGACCGTCCCCATGAACGGCGCAGAGGTGGACCAAGCCAACTGGCTTTCCCGGCGTGGCCCCACCCGGTCCGGCGATTCCTGTTACGGCAACGGACAGATGTGCATTGGAACGGATGAGTGCACCCTTGGCCATCTGCAAGGCGGTTTCGCGCGAAACGGCGCCGAATTGCTGCAAGGTCTCTGCTGTAACACCCAGCATATCCATTTTTGCATCGTTGCTGTAGGTGATGAACCCCCGATCAACAACAGCAGAAGAACCGGCGATTTCCGTTAATGCGGCACCGATAAGCCCGCCCGTGCAGCTCTCGGCGGTCGCGATCCTAGTCCGGCGGCAAGCATTCAGCTCGATCACCTTAGTTGCAAGGGTCAAAATCTCCGTTGGAAACTGGCTCATTCTCCAACGATCCCGTAAACCACGGTCGCTGTCGCGATTGCCGCGATTCCTTCCTTGCGGCCAATGAAGCCAATTTTCTCGTTGGTGGTTGCCTTAACAGAGCATCGATCGATCGAGATTGCCAATATTTCCGACAGGTTCTGGCGCATGGCGTCGCGATGGGGAGCCACTTTTGGTGCTTCCGCAATCAAGGAGATGTCGGCATTAGTGATGACGCCGCCTTTTCCACGGACAATCTCCGCTGCGTGCGCCAGAAAAATCCGAGATGCAGCGCCTTTCCATTGCGGATCGGACGGAGGGAAATGGTCGCCGATGTCACCTGCGCCGCACGTTGCCAGAAGCGCGTCCGTCAAGGCATGCAATGCAACGTCTGCATCCGAATGACCGCTGAGTTTCTGGTCATGCGGAATAAAGATGCCGCACAGTGTTACGCCATCGCCTGGCACGAGTTGATGGACATCGTACCCATTCCCTGTTCGAACATCCGGGAATCGTTCCTGTGTCTTGAGCTTGGCATCTGCCATGGCAATATCCTGTGCGGTGGTTAGCTTCACGTTGCTTGATGTGCCAGGGCAAAGCCTCACGGCTATTCCCGCCCATTCTGCGATGGAAGCATCGTCGGTAAAATCTGTCCTGCCACTCGTTGCAGCAGCCTCATGAGCGGCAAGAATCGCTTCGAAGCGAAAGCCTTGAGGCGTTTGCGCGCCATAGAGGTTTGCGCGGGGCACCGTCTCCTCAACGACGCCTGATGCATCTGCCCGCTTCAATGTGTCGGTCACCGCCATTGCGGGAAGAACGCCGGCTGCGCCCTCTGCAAGAATGTCTGCGATGGAATCGAGCAACTGATGCTCGACAAAGGGACGGGCCGCGTCGTGAATCATGACATGTGTGACGCCTGATCCCTTCAATGCATTCAAGCCGGCCAAGACGGACATCTGACGTGTCGCGCCGCCCATCACCGAGTGTATGCGGTTCGCATTGCTGAGGTCATCAATTGCTGTTGCGAACAGGTCAGTATCATCTGGATGAATGACGGTAATAATCGAGACGACCTGATGAGTTGGCTGCCACGTAAGAAATGCATTCAACGTGTGCTGAATGACGGGCAGCCCACCGATGGGCCGGTACTGCTTGGGCCCTTGCTCAGGTGCACCGGCACGCTCGCCACGGCCTGCTGCCACAATAACAACGCCAATCCTCATATTTGCCGCCCATCATACATTGATTTTAAGTTCATCCTCTGATTGACAGCGCAGAACTACAGCTTCAAATCCCGGTTTTCCAGCCTCGCGCCCATAAATGACGCATTCGCGAAAACGCTCTTGGCAAAACCTAAATCAATGAATAAAAATAGGGCAGAAATTTCCGATGCCCGAAAGATCATCAATTGAGTCCATTCAATCCTGCAGCGCCATTCTTCATCGGACCGGTCGAGATCCGGAACCGGATCGTGCTTGCTCCGATGTCGGGCGTGACGGATCTTCCGTACAGGCAACTTGCCTGGCGCTATGGCGCAGGGCTGGTGGTGACGGAAATGGTCGCGAGCCGGGAACTCGTCCATAACAAGGGTGAATCCTGGGAGAGGCTGAAAAGTACCGGCATTCGCCCACATATGGTGCAGCTGGCAGGCCGCGAGGCACACTGGATGGCCGAAGCCGCCCGGATTGTCGAGGGCGAGGGTGCTGACATCATCGATATCAATATGGGCTGTCCTGCAAAGAAGGTGACCGGTGGATATTCCGGTTCTGCCCTCATGCGGGATCCTGACCATGCACTGAGCCTCGTGGAAGCTGTGGTTCGTGCTGTTCGCGTGCCCGTCACAGTCAAGATGCGGTTGGGCTGGGATGACAATTCGCTCAACGCGCCCCTGATCGCAAAGCGAGCGCAGGACGCCGGGGTTGCAATGATTACCGTGCACGGGCGGACACGGATGCAGTTTTACGAAGGTCGTGCGGACTGGTCCGCCATTCACGCGGTTCGGGACGTTCTATCCATTCCGCTTGTGGCCAATGGCGATGTCGAGACAGCAGACGACGTGCAGAACATCGTTGCAGCATCCGGTGCGGATGCTGTCATGACTGGCCGAGGCACGCAGGGTCGTCCGTGGCATGCAGGCGTACTGGCTGGTGCTCGGGAACCTGATGTCCGCGAAAAGGCGTCGGTTGCCTGCGAACACTACGAAATGATGCTTGCGTTCTATGGGCGGGAGGCCGGTCTGCGCCATGCCCGCAAACATGTCGGCTGGTATCTCGATCGCAACACGATCGGCGTCCCGGCGGAGCTGAAAGCGAGCCTGATGACAGAGCGGGATCCCGAGCGGGTTCTCAAGGTATTGGAAGATATGATGATCAAAGGCGCGGTTCCTGCGCGTAGGGAGGCCGCATGAGCCCGCAAGCAACAGACAAACTGGCCATGGCGGTTTTGAATTCCGTTCAGAACCCGGTGATCATGGTTGACCAGGAAGGGCAGATTGCGTTCGCAAACTGGGAGGCCGAAGCTTTTTTCGGTGCCAGCGCTACGCATCTCGCCAAGAACAAAATCTCGACCTTCATTCCTTTTGGCAGCCCGCTTCTGGCGTTGATCGATCAGGTGCGGGAGCGTCGTGCGCCGGTCAACGAATATCGTGTCGATCTCTCATCCCCGCGTCTTGGCCAGGAAAAGCTGGTGGACCTGTATGTCGCGCCTGTGGTGACGGATCCGGGCTGCGTTGTCATTGTGTTTCAGGAGAGAAGCATGGCGGACAAGATCGACCGTCAGCTGACCCACCGGGCAGCGGCACGGTCTGTGACCGGCCTTGCATCCATGCTCGCGCATGAGATCAAAAACCCGCTTTCGGGCATCCGTGGCGCCGCACAGCTGCTCGAAACATCGGTCGCAGACGAAGATCGTGCGCTGACCCGATTGATCTGTGATGAGACCGATCGGATCGTTTCGCTGGTCGATCGGATGGAAGTGTTTTCGGATGAACGTCCCGTAGACCGGGTTCCGCTCAACATTCACTCCGTACTCGATCACGTAAAGGCTGTGGCGAAGGCCGGCTTCGCGCGCGATATCAAGATCAGCGAAAACTATGATCCCTCGCTTCCATCGGTCTATGCAAACCGCGATCAACTGGTGCAGGTCTTTCTCAACCTCATCAAGAATGCGGCCGAAGCGATTGGGGACCAGCAGGATGGCGAGATCATGCTGACCACCGCTTATCGGCCCGGCATTCGCCTCTCCGTCGCCGGTACGCGGGAAAAGATCTCTCTGCCACTGGAGTTCTGCGTCATCGACAACGGACCGGGCGTGCCGAGTGATCTTCTGCCCCATCTGTTCGATCCATTCATTACCACGAAAACCAACGGCTCGGGCCTCGGCCTTGCGCTGGTCGCAAAGATCATCGGCGGCCACGGCGGCATCGTCGAATGCGACAGCCAGGCGCGCCGGACGGTTTTTCGCGTACTCATGCCCATGCACAAGGGAGATGACCTTCAGGCTTGAAGGTCGCTGCTGAACACGACAGGAAGTTTGAAATGACTGCTACCATCCTTGTCGCAGATGACGATGCGGCCATCCGGACCGTATTGAACCAGGCGCTGACGCGTGCCGGTTACGATGTACGTATCACCTCGAACGCGGCCACGCTGTGGCGCTGGATTTCAGCAGGCGAGGGTGATCTGGTCGTGACCGACGTCGTCATGCCGGATGAGAACGCTTTCGATCTGCTTCCGCGCATAAAGAAGTCACGCCCTGATCTGCCCGTTCTGGTCATGAGCGCGCAGAACACATTCATGACCGCTATCAAGGCATCGGAAAAGGGCGCCTACGACTATCTTCCGAAGCCGTTCGACCTGACCGAACTTATTGCCATCATCGGGCGGGCGCTTTCCGAGCCGAAGCGCAAGCCGGCCAAGCTGGATGACGACATGCAGGACGGCATGCCGCTGGTCGGCCGCTCGGCTGCGATGCAGGAAATCTACCGCGTTCTGGCCCGCCTCATGCAGACCGATCTGACGCTGATGATTACGGGCGAGTCCGGCACTGGCAAGGAACTGGTGGCACGGGCGCTGCATGATTACGGCAAGCGGCGCAATGGCCCCTTCGTTGCCATCAACATGGCGGCGATTCCGCGAGACCTGATCGAGTCTGAACTTTTCGGACATGAAAAGGGTGCGTTCACCGGCGCGCAGAACCGCTCGACAGGTCGCTTCGAGCAGGCTGAGGGCGGAACGCTTTTCCTGGACGAAATCGGCGACATGCCCATGGACGCCCAGACGCGCCTGCTGCGCGTTCTTCAGCAGGGGGAGTACACGACGGTGGGTGGCCGGACTCCGATCCGTACCGATGTCCGGATCGTGGCCGCAACCAACAAGGATCTGAAGCAGCTCATCAATCAGGGACTGTTCCGCGAGGATCTCTACTATCGCCTTAATGTGGTGCCGCTGCGCTTGCCGCCCTTGCGGGACCGCGCTGAAGACATTCCGGATCTCGTTCGTCACTTCATGCAGCAGGCTGAAAAGCAGGGCCTTGATGGCAAGCGATTCGACACGGAGGCGCTGGATCTGATGAAAGCCTATGCGTGGCCCGGAAACGTTCGCGAACTGGAGAACCTTGTTCGCCGGTTGATGGCGCTCTATCCACAGGAAGTCATTACGCGCGAGATTATCGATACGGAGCTCAGATCCGATGTTCCTGACAGTCCGATCGAGAAAATGGGTGCGCGACCGGATAACATGACGATTGCCCAGGCGGTCGAAGAAAACATGCGGACCTATTTCGCAAGCTTTGGCGAGGCATTACCGCCGCCGGGGCTTTACGACCGCGTTTTGACAGAAATGGAATATCCGCTCATTCTTGCCGCCCTCACGGCAACGAGAGGAAACCAGATCAAGGCAGCGGATCTGCTTGGGCTCAACCGCAACACTTTGCGGAAGAAGATCCGCGAATTGGGCGTTTCGGTCTACCGCAGCTCGCGGACCGTGTAGCCGTCCTTGCCCTTCGAGCTTGACATAGGATCAGGGCTCGTTGCATTTTCGCCACAATGCGTTGCTCAATAGCAACGCAGAAGAGATCGAGTCGCATCCCGGATGCGGTCGTTTTTGCGAAATGAGCGCGTTGGTCGCTGTTTGAGTGCAGGGACTGGGATTGGGGTTAAGCATGGCAGATGCGTTGTCAGCGGCCGCGGGTGAAGAGCCAGCGGCACTGGTGCAGGACCGGCGTGCATCCTTCGCATTGCCCGGGCTTCTGCTTGCAGGCGGCGCACTCATCTGCGCCGTTGCAACTCTTCTCGTGCTTCTCGGCGCTACGCCCATTGCACCGACGTCAAATGTCGTGATCACCTCGGCAGTTCTCAACACGCTTTTCGTGCTGGGGCTGATCTATCTGATCGCACGCGAAGTTTCACGCCTGGTCAAAGCGCGCAAGCGCGGCCGCGCCGCAGCGCGTCTACACGTCCGTATCGTTGTACTGTTTTCGATTGTGGCGATCACGCCTGCTGTCCTGGTCGCGATTTTTGCAAGTCTGACGCTCAATGTCGGTCTTGATCGCTGGTTCTCCTTGCGCACCCAGTCGATCGTCCAGTCCTCGCTGGACGTTGCACGCGCCTATATGCTTGAGAATGCGAGCTATCTGCAGGGTCAGACCGTATCGATGGCAAACGACCTCGAACGAAACCGTGCGATGTTCTATTTGGATCGCACCGGATTCGTTGACCTGATGACGCGTCAGGCCAGGGGTCGTGGAATGCTGGGTGCATTCCTGGTCCGTGAAGATGGCGAAGCGATCGCCCAGGCGGATATCCAGACCGAAAAGCCGCTACCTGCAATCCCCAAGGATGCCTTGGCCAGTTCGGCGGCCGGTCAGCCGACGCTCATTCCGCCTGGCATTACAAACTTGGTTGGCGCGATCATCAAGCTGGAAGCCATCCCTGGCGCGTTTCTCTACACCATCCGTGCCGTCGACCCCAAGGTCATGAGCGCCATGCGGTTGATGGAGGATAATCGGGCGGAGTATCAAGCCATGGAAGCGGGCCGTATGAGCCTGCAGGTCGCCTTTGCCGTTCTCTATCTTGGCTTCGCGCTCATCGTTCTTCTGGCTGCGATCTGGACTGCCATCGCCGTCGCCGACCGTATCGTTCGCCCGATCCGTTTGCTGATCAGTGCCGCGGATAATGTCGCGACGGGCAATTTCAATGTCGTGGTGCCGGTGCGCTCTGCGGATGGCGATGTCGGCAATCTATCGCGAACCTTCAACAAGATGATCTCGCAGATACGCAGCCAGCGAAATGAAATTCTGGAAGCGAAGGATGAGGTGGATGATCGCCGCCGCTTCATCGAGGCTGTGCTTTCGGGTGTCACGGCCGCTGTTATCGGTGTCGAAAACGACCACCGGATCACGATCGTCAATCCATCTGCCGAAGATTTTCTTGGCATGCAGGCCGACCAACTGGTTGGCGAGCGACTTGAAGACGTGGCGCCGGAAATCGATCAGGTTCTGAAGGAGGCAGCGGGCAGGGCGCGTGGAGAGCTGCGCAAGGAAGTGAATCTTGTACGCGGTGGCAAGGAACGCACTCTGAGTGTGCAGGTCACGCGCGAAGAGCAGCGCAGCAGCACTGACTCCTATGTCATCACGCTGGACGACATCACCGACCTTGTCATTGCGCAGCGGTCGACCGCCTGGGCCGACGTCGCTCGACGTATTGCGCACGAGATCAAGAACCCGCTGACGCCAATCCAGCTTTCAGCAGAACGGTTGAAACGTCGATACGGCAAGCAGATAGACGAAAGCGATCGGGCAGTCTTCGACCAGTGCACAGATACAATCGTGCGGCAGGTGGGTGACATTGGCCGAATGGTGGATGAGTTCTCCTCGTTCGCCCGAATGCCGAAGCCGACGAAGGAAAAGGGCGATCTTCGGGATATCCTCCGGGATGCAATTTTCCTGCGCGAAATGGGCGCCAGCCATGTAACGTTTTTCCGCGAACTGGGAGACGAGCGCTTGGAGGGCCTGTTTGACTCGCGCATGCTGGGTCAGGCCTTCGGCAATCTGATCAAAAATGCGGTTGAGGCCATAGAGGCGGTCCCCAGTGACGCCGAGCGCGATGGCCGGAAGGTTCTGGTTCGGTCAATGTTCGATGCGGCGAAGGACCAGTTCCGGGTGGACATCATCGACAATGGAAACGGTCTACCGGTTGAAAACCGGCACCGCATTCTCGAGCCTTACATGACGATGCGGGAAAAGGGCACCGGGCTCGGACTCGCCATCGTGAAGAAGATCATTGAGGAGCACGGCGGCCAATTGGAACTGCACGACGCACCGGCGGATTTCGATCAGGGCAAGGGTGCCATGATCCGTGTGATCCTGCCGCATGTTCAGAGTGCTGCCGCGTCTCAAACAGATATGAACAAGGAAGCAGCTTATGGCGTCTGATATCCTCGTCGTGGATGATGAAGCAGACATTCGGGAAATCGTTGCGGGTATTCTGTCCGATGAAGGACACGAAACGCGGATGGCGCATGACAGCGATAGCGCCCTCGCGGCGATCTCCGATCGTGTGCCGCGCCTGATTTTCCTGGATATCTGGATGCAGGGAAGCAAGCTTGATGGGCTGGCTCTGCTGGATGAGATCAAGGTCCGGCACCCTGAGGTTCCGGTCGTGATGATCTCAGGTCATGGCAACATCGAGACTGCCGTATCCGCCATCAAGCGCGGCGCTTTCGATTTCATCGAGAAGCCGTTCAAGGCTGATCGCCTGATCCTGATCGCCGAACGTGCGCTTGAGAATTCCAAGCTGAAGCGCGAGGTCACCGAGCTTAAGAAACGGGCGGGCGATTCTTCGGAACTCGTGGGGACCTCGGTCGCCATATCGCAGCTTCGCCAGACGATCGAAAAGATTGCGCCGACCAATAGCCGCATTATGATTCTTGGCCCCTCCGGTTCCGGCAAGGAACTGGTTGCGCGGATGATCCACAAGCGGTCGTCCCGTGCGGGCGGTCCCTTCGTCGCCTTGAACGCGGCAACCATTACGCCGGATCGTATGGAGATCGCGCTGTTCGGTACGGAAGGCGGGCCGGGGCAGCCACGCAAGATCGGCGCACTCGAAGAAGCGCATCGCGGTATCTTGTACCTTGATGAGGTTGGCGAGATGCCGCGCGAAACGCAGAACAAGATCCTGCGGGTGCTGGTTGATCAACAGTTCGAACGCGTCGGTGGATCCAAACGCGTCAAGGTCGATGTTCGCATCATTTCGTCGACCGCATACCACCTCGAGAACCTGATCGCGGAAGGCATCTTCCGTGAGGACCTTTACCATCGCCTTGCCGTTGTGCCCGTCAAGGTTCCAGCGTTGGCCGAGCGTCGCGAAGACATCCCCTTCCTCGTGGACATGTTCATGCGACAGATCTCGGAGCAGGCGGGCATTCGTCCGCGCAAGATCGGCGATGATGCTATGGCTGTTCTGCAGGCGCATGACTGGCCCGGCAATATTCGCCAGTTGCGTAACAACATCGAGCGGCTGATGATACTTGCGCGAACCGACGGTCCGGATTCGCCGATCTCGGCGGATATGCTTCCGACGGATCTTGGCGACATGCTGCCGAAGATCTCCACGAAGGGGGATCATCACATCATGACCTTGCCGCTCCGCGAGGCTCGCGAAATGTTCGAACGCGATTATCTTGTGGCGCAGATCAATCGTTTTGGTGGCAACATCTCCCGCACGGCTGAATTTGTTGGTATGGAGCGTTCAGCACTTCATCGCAAGCTGAAGTCGCTGGGCGTCTGAACTTTGAATACCCACCCGTTACGTTGAAAGAGCAAGATGAAGGTCATCATTTGTGGTGCCGGGCAGGTGGGTTACGGAATCGCCGAGCGTCTTTCGCAAGAAGAAAACGATGTATCGGTGATCGATACTTCGGCGGCGTTGATCAACGCCATCACCGAAACGCTTGATGTGCGCGGCTATGTCGGTCACGGCGCGCATCCGGACGTGCTCGCCAAGGCAGGCGCCGAGCAGGCGGATATGATCATCGCCGTGACGTTGTACGATGAGGTCAAC
Organism: Rhizobium rhizoryzae; assembly: GCF_011046895.1. NCBI lineage: Bacteria > Pseudomonadati > Pseudomonadota > Alphaproteobacteria > Hyphomicrobiales > Rhizobiaceae > Affinirhizobium > Affinirhizobium rhizoryzae. The sequence continues at coordinate 2,571,833 of NZ_CP049250.1, forward strand.
ATCGTGGCCTGCGAGGTCGCTCATGCGCTTTTCAGTGTCCCGACCAAGATCGCCCGTATTCGCTCGCAAAGCTATCTGCTGCCGGAATATGCCGATCTCTTCAGCAGCCGGAACATGTCGATCGACGTGACGATTTCTCCAGAAATCGAAGTCGGCAAGATGGTTCTGCGACGTATATCGTTTCCCGGTGCTGTGGACGTTGCCCGCTTTGCTGACGACGCCATCGCGATGGTTGCCATTGAATGCATGGAAGATTGCCCGGTGGTGGACACGCCGCTTGAGCAATTGAGCCAACTGTTTCCGGATCTGATTGCTACCGTCGTGGGAGTTTTGCGGGACGGGAAGCTTTTCATTCCCCGATCGGGTGATCAGCTTCACGTTGGGGATCTGGCCTATGTGATCTGCCAGCGCGAGCATACACGGCGCACGCTTGGTCTGTTCGGCCATGAAGAGCAGGAAGCGAAGCGGATCGTGATCGCCGGCGGTGGCAATATCGGGCTCTATGTTGCACAGCGTATCGAGCAGATGCAGCCAAGAAGCCGGGTCAAGATCATCGAAACAGATCGGGCGCGCGCCACACTCATTGCAGAAGAGCTGAAGAACGCCGTCGTTCTGCAGGGCTCGTCTCTGGAGCAGAGCCTTCTGCAGCAGGCTGATATTCAGGATGCCGACCTGATGATCACGCTGACCAACAATGACCAGGTCAATATTCTCAGTGCGGTCATGGCCAAGGCGCTGGGATGCCGATCCAACCTCGTTCTTGTCAATTCCACCTCGCTGAGCGAGGTGAGTGATTCATTGAACATCGACTCCGTTATCAATCCGCGCGCTGTTACCATTTCCCGTGTCCTTCAGCACGTTCGCAAGGGGCGAATTCGATCCGTCTACGCCGTTCAGAATGGCGCCGCAGAGGTGATCGAAGCCGAGGCTCTGGAAACTTCACCGCTGGTTGGGTCCTGTCTTCGTGATCTCGATCTGCCGGAAGGAATACGAATTGGTGCCATGCTGCGCGACGGAAAGGTTCTGAAACCTGGTGGTGAAACGCGGATCAAGGCAAAGGACAGGGTTGTTCTGCTGGCTACTCGAAAGGCCGTGCGCAATGTGGAGCAGCTATTCCGGGTGTCTATCCAATATTTCTAGAGAATGACCCTGCGAGAATTCCAGCTGGCCTATGCAGGTTGGCGCTGCCAAGAGCTGTGGATAGTTCGATAGCATGATATTCATTAGGCGTCGTATGGACGGCCTATTGAGCTTCGCAAAAAGCGAGATTTCTCGATAAGTAACTGCTTTTACAAGCATTGTTCTCAACAAGGGCCGGTTCTTCGCATATGCGATTGGTCATTGCGCAAAACACGGCGATTTGATAACCAATTGCACGGACGGTGGAGGCAGGAGAGGGTGCTCTACCGAATTTTCCGAGCGTGATCATATCCCGGCCGCATGGCTGGCAAAAAAGAAAGAAGCGGCGCTATGGCGGAACGTTCTCAAAATCTTCAAGACTTGTTTCTCAACACTGTTCGCAAGCAGAAGATTTCACTTACTATTTTCCTCATCAATGGCGTCAAGCTGACGGGTGTTGTAACATCCTTCGACAATTTCTGCGTGTTGTTGCGGCGTGATGGTCATTCGCAGCTGGTCTATAAGCATGCGATCTCTACAATCATGCCTGGACAGCCGATGCAGATGTTCGAAACTGAAGAAAGCGCTGGTTGATCTCGATCAGGGCAGCCATTGAATACCAACACCGGTTGCCCCATCTATCACTCAGGAAAGCCGTCACTTGCAGGGAACCTCAGACCGCCGACACCTTTCGGCGGTTTTCGCATGTCTTAGCGAACTGGTTGTTTCCCCAAACGGCTTAATTGGCTAGAATTGAAGGAAGACTGCGATAGTCACTCGCGATACCTCACATGAATCCCTGATTCCCGACGCCGAGAAACGCCGCGATGATATGCGCGCGCTGGTGCTCGTTCCGGTTTTGAAACAGGCGCGATCTGCCGCTTCCGGCCCGTCTGACACGGCGACACCTGCGCCGCGCCGATCCGATGAAGCAAGACTGGAAGAAGCGATGGGTCTGGCTCGTGCCATTGACCTGACGATTGCTCGTGGACTGATCATACCGGTCAGTCAGCCGAAGCCCGCGACACTGATTGGGACCGGCAAGATCGAGGAGATCAAGGCTCTGCTGGACGAGAATGACTGTGGTCTGGTGATCGTCGACCATCCGTTGACGCCGGTGCAACAGCGCAATCTCGAAAAGGAATGGCAGGCGAAGGTGATTGATCGCACGGGTCTCATTCTCGAGATTTTCGGGCGACGAGCCTCCACGAAGGAGGGGACGCTCCAGGTCGATCTTGCGCATCTCAACTATCAGAAGGGTCGCCTCGTGCGAAGCTGGACGCACCTTGAGCGTCAGCGCGGTGGTGCGGGCTTCATGGGTGGTCCGGGTGAAACCCAGATCGAAGCTGACCGTCGACTGCTGCAGGAGCGCATCCTCAAGCTGGAGCGCGAACTCGAGCAGGTTGTGCGCACCCGGCAGCTGCATAGGGCCAAGCGCCGCAAGGTTCCTCATCCGATCGTCGCGCTCGTGGGCTACACGAATGCCGGAAAATCAACACTCTTCAACCGGATCACGGGAGCAGGCGTGCTGGCAGAAAACATGTTGTTCGCCACGCTTGATCCGACGCTTCGTCGCATGAAGTTGCCGCATGGCCGAACTGTCATCCTCTCCGATACGGTCGGCTTCATTTCGGACCTTCCTACCCATCTGGTCGCCGCTTTCCGCGCGACGCTGGAAGAAGTGCTGGAGGCAGATCTCATTCTCCACGTCCGCGATATGTCCGATCCTGATAACGGGGCCCAGTCGGCCGATGTCCTGCGTATTCTCGATGATCTTGGCATAGACGAGAAGGAGCGCGGCGAGCGCATTATCGAGGTCTGGAACAAGATTGACCGTCTGGAGCCCGAGGCGCACGAGGCCGTTGCTGAACGCGCTCTTGGCCGTGAAAACGTCATGGCCGTCTCGGCAATCTCCGGTGAGGGCGTCGATCGTTTGATGGACGAGATTTCACGCCGCCTGGCGGGTGTCGTGACAGAGACGACCGTCGTGCTTCCGCCGGAAAAGCTGTCGCTGATTTCGTGGATCTATGAAAATGCCATGGTCGACCAGCGAGAGGATCGGGAAGATGGTTCTGTCGCTTTCGATCTGAGACTTTCCGAGCAACAGGCGAACGCCCTTGAACGGAAGCTAGGCGTTTTTCCGGTGGCTGAAAAGGAAGATTGGGAGCGGTAAGCCGCTCCCTATTCTGCTGCCTCTCTAGGATTAACGCCCTTGGCAGCCTGCCAGAAGGCCTCCATTTCCTCAAGCGAGGATTCCGCAGGAGCCTTCCCCAATTTCTTAAGTTCCGTTTCTATATATCTGAATCGGTTTCTAAATTTTGCATTGGTACCACGTAAAGCCTGCTCGGGATCGGCTTTTACGTGACGCCCGATGTTCACAACGGCGAATATCAGGTCCCCGAGTTCGTCTTTTATCTTTACCGATTGCCCCTCTCGCAGAGCCTCTCGCAATTCTGCGATCTCTTCTTCGATCTTGTCGAGAATTGGTTCTGCTTCCGACCAGTCGAAGCCAACAGTTGCCGCGCGTTCCTGCAGCTTCAGTGCCTCGACAAGAGCAGGTTGATGACGAGATACGGAACCCAGGAGGCCGACAGTCTCATCGTCAACCAATCCGCGCTTTGCACGTCGCTCGGCGCGATCTTTCTTTTCGGCGGCCTTGATCTGATCCCACTGGAGTTTGACCGCTTCTGGCGTATTGACATCCGAACGTGCGAAGACGTGTGGATGCCGCCTGATCATCTTCGTCGTAATCGCTTCAACGACATCGGCAAAGCTGAATGCGCCTGCTTCTTCCGCCATCTGTGCATGAAACACGACCTGAAACAGCAGATCTCCCAATTCATCCTTCAGATCTTCCAGATCAGCACGCTCAATCGCGTCCGCCACTTCGTAGGCTTCTTCGATCGTGTAGGGCTTTATGGTCTGGAAATCCTGTTTGATATCCCACGGGCATCCCGTCTGAGGATCACGCAGAGATGCCATAAGTTTCAGGAGATCGGAGATATCCTTGGAGGGCTGCATTGCTAAAGCCTTATTCTATCAGTTCAGGGGAATGCCGTTGTCGGACTTGCTTTGCTGATAGCTTTCCGAGAGTGCATCATACCGGGCTTTGATGGTATCGATACGCTCATGAAGTTCGGCACGAAGCTTTTCCTCCTCGCTATCGGCCATTTCGCTGATCGCGAAGGATTTCCAGAATGCGTTCTGCCGCTTGTAACCGCCGGGTTCCAGGCCGAACACTTCCTTCAGGATCTTCAGATCGTGGGGGATGGCAAAGGCGTCACGCGAGTCTTCGTGGCTGAAAAAGAAATAGAAGTTATCGAAACCTGCCCAGGTGATTGCCGACATGCACATGGTGCAGGGTTCATGGGTGGACAGGAAAATGAGTTCGCGTGGGTCCGGCCGCTCCGCCATTTCATAGAAACGCTTCAGCGTATGCACTTCGCCGTGCCAGAGGGGATTTTCGAGTTCGTTGTTGGTTTCTGCAAGAACCAGTGAGAGATCCGCCTTGCGGAGGATGGCGGCACCAAACACCTTGTTGCCGAGGGCCACTCCGCGCTCGGTGAGCGGGAGGATGTCATTGTCGATAACATCCAGCAGTCGGGTAGCGATTGTTTTCGGAGTCACGCGCTCATGTCCTTTTTCTGATATTGCTCCACCATACGACAGGTGTGGAGAGCTTGAAAACACCGATTCCCTTTTGACCGCCTACCACGCAGCGTCGCCTCGACGGCGTATCAGGCTGATTTTCTGTGATTTGCCACACATTCAGAATGAAAATATCAGAAGTCCGGTCTCCACGGATTGCTGTTGCTTCTCGATTTTTCATGAAACTGCGATATTAAGTGCAATAACTCATCATTGTGCGAGCGCACAGGAACGACAGGACCCAGTGATGGCAGACAAGGTGTTGACCGCGAATCGTCTGACCGACGGCATTGCCGTATGGCTTGACGCCAGTGGAGCGTGGAACGAGGCATTGCAGAGCGCCTTGGTGGCGCGGCACACTGAGGCCGTCACGGCATTGGAGGAAATTGGCAAGCGCGACTTTTCTGCAAATCTTGTCGTTGACGTCAACGTGGTGGACGTGGAAGAGGTCAATGGCCTTATCCGTCCTCTGCGCCTGCGTGAGCGTATTCGCGCCGCTGGTCCGACGATGGATTATGCCCCCGGTTACAAGCCCGCTGATCCGGCATTCATTGCTGCCTGAGGAATTCGATGTATCGTTATGATGAGTTTGACCACGCTTTCGTTTCCAGTCGCGTGGAGCAGTTTCGTGATCAGGTCGCGCGCCGCCTCTCGGGCGAGCTCGCAGAGGATGCATTCAAGCCGCTGCGTCTGATGAATGGCGTCTACCTGCAGCTTCATGCCTACATGCTACGTGTTGCGATCCCCTATGGCACGCTGAATTCCCGGCAGATGCGGATGCTTGCGCACATCGCGCGCAAGTACGACCGTGGCTATGGCCATTTCACCACGCGCCAGAACATCCAGTACAACTGGCCGAAACTTTCCGATACGCCGGATATCCTGTCGGAACTCGCGTCCGTCGAGATGCATGCGCTACAAACCTCTGGCAACTGCATTCGCAATGTAACCGCTGATCATTTCGCCGGTGCTGCTGCGGACGAGGTAGCGGATCCACGTCCATACGCCGAGATCCTGCGTCAGTGGTCTTCGGTGCATCCCGAGTTTTCCTTCCTGCCGCGCAAGTTCAAGATTGCAGTGACCGGCGCTGAACGCGACCGTGCTGCCATTCAGGTTCACGACATTGGTCTGCATCTGAAAAAGAACGACAAGGGTGAGATCGGCTTTGCCGTTTACGTCGGTGGTGGCCAGGGCCGCACCCCGATGATCGCAAAGAAGATCCGTGACTTCCTGCCGGAGCAGGATCTGCTGTCCTATACGACTGCGATCTTGCGCGTGTACAATCTGCATGGTCGCCGTGACAACAAGTACAAGGCGCGCATCAAGATCCTTGTGCACGAGACAGGAACGGAAGAACTCACTCGTCAGGTAGAAGCCGAGTTTGCCCATTTGCAGGGTGCCGAACTGAAGCTTCCTGAGGCAGACATCCAGGCGATCAGCACCTATTTTGCACCGCCTGCGCTGGTTGCGCGTCCTGAAGGCTGGGCGCAGCTGGCGGGTGCGAAGAAGGCAGATGCCGGTTTCGCGCAGTGGGTGCACCAGAACGTTCAGCCTCACAAGCATCCCGACTACGGCATGGTGACGATTTCACTCAAGCCGATCGGTGGCGTGCCAGGTGATGCGACCGATGTGCAGATGGACGCCGTCGCGGACATCGCAGAGCAGTATGCGCTGGATGAAATCCGGATCACGCACGAGCAGAATATCGTTCTGCCGCATGTGGCGCTTGCCGATCTCGAAGCCGTCTATAGGGCGCTGGTAGCGCAAGGGCTTGCAACAGCTAATGCCGGGCTGATCACCGATATGATCGTCTGTCCCGGTCTTGATTACTGCGCGCTTGCGAATGCGCGGTCCATTCCGGTTGCGCAGGCAATTTCGCAGCGTTTCGGCTCCGCCGAGCGTCAGGCAGAAATCGGTGAGTTAAAGATCAAGATCTCGGGATGCATCAACGCCTGCGGGCATCACCATGTTGGTCATATCGGCTTGCTCGGCGTTGAGAAGAAGGGTGCTGAACTCTATCAAATCACGCTCGGTGGTTCGGCGGACGAGCATACTTCGATCGGTGAGATCATCGGGCGCGGTTTTGAGCCGGAAAAAGTGACCGATGCCGTCGAGAAGATCGTGGATACCTATCTTGGCCTTCGATTGTCCAAGGAGGAAACCTTCCTTCAGGCCTATCGTCGTGTCGGCCCGCAGCCTTTCAAGGATGCGCTTTACGGCGAAGCTGCACAGGCAGCATAGGTTTAGGGATTGAACATGACACGTATCTGGACAGAAAACGGTTTCGTGGACGCTGATCCCTGGATCATCGAAACGGATGAGGTCAAGGCAGGCGAGGGGCAGACGGCTCTCCTCACCATTGATGAGTTGATCGAGCGCGCCGATAACTCCAACGACGTTGGCTTTGGCGTACTGGTCAAGCCCGCCGATGACGTATCAAGGTTGGAGCCCTATCTCTACCGACTGGCGCTGATCGCTGTCGCCTTTCCCGCGTTCAACGATGGTCGTGGCTTCAGCCACGCCTCTCTGCTTCGCGAGAGGCTCGGCTACGCCAATGAATTGCGTGCGGTGGGCGATGTCTTGATCGACCAGGTTCCGCTCATGCTACGGTGCGGCTTCGACAGTTTCGCGGTCACCAATGAGACCGCGTTGCGTCGTCTTTCCGAAAACCGGCTGCCGGGCATTGCTGTTCACTACCAGCCCACGGCTCGTGCAGCAACAGGCGGCGAAGCCTATAGCTGGCGCCGTCGCTCGGCCTGATTAAAGCTGAGTGCAAGAGGCGAATTTTTCCAAGCATCCGCGACATATAAACGCGGATGCCTTCAAAACAGTGTGTTCATGGTATATGTCGCTAGCGCACACGAAGCTGGATAGAACGAGACGCACGAATGAACGTTTCCGCCAAGACTGAAGAATTCGCCGCCAAGGCACCCGCCAATATTCCGGATGGAGTTTATGCGGAAACCGTTCTGGCTGTCGAACATTACACGGATCATTTGTTTCGTTTCCGCATGACGCGCCCTGCGGGCTTCCGCTTCCGGTCAGGCGAGTTTGCAATGATCGGCCTGATGGTTGGCGAGAAGCCGATCTATCGTGCTTACTCCATCGCCAGCCCGGCCTGGGACGAAGAACTGGAGTTCTTCTCCATCAAGGTGCAGGACGGTCCGCTGACGCAGCATCTTCAGAAGATCAAGCCAGGCGACACGGTTCTCATGCGAAAGAAGCCGACTGGCACTCTGGTGCTCGACGCGCTGACGCCGGGCAAGCGCCTTTACATGTTCTCGACCGGTACGGGCATCGCTCCGTTTGCGAGCCTCATTCGCGATCCCGAAACCTATGAAAAGTTTGACGAAGTCATTCTCACGCATACGTGCCGGGAGATTGCGGAGCTTAAATACGGTTTCGACCTGATGGAAGAAATCCGCAATCACGAGTTTCTGGCTGAGGTTGTCGGCGACAAGCTCAAGCATTATCCGACGGTGACACGTGAAGATTACGCGTTCCAGGGGCGCATTACCGATCTGATCGCAAACGGCAAACTGTTTACCGATCTAGGCGTTCCGCCGCTCGATCCAGCTGTTGATCGCGGTATGATTTGCGGATCGACGGCCATGCTCAAGGACACTAAGGAATTGCTTGAAAAGGCGGGACTGACGGAAGGCGCAAACAATAAGCCTGCCGAGTTTGTCATCGAACGCGCATTTGTCGGCTGATCTATAGATATACTTTACGAAAAAGGCTCTGGATCGATCGATCCAGAGCCTTTTTTGTCTTGGGAGACAATGTAATGTCAGTCGCGCTTGATTGTCGCCAATAGCTGCCACAGATCCGCGCCTGTTTCAAAAACGGCGGCGTTGGCTTTGAAAAACAGCGATGCTTCTGTGAGCTCAAGCATTTCCTGCCCGATGTCTACTCCTTCTCCGTCAGCGCCCGGCTGTTGAGATTGAGATAGATCTGCTCGTACGCCACCATCAGGGGTCGTGCTGAATTGGGTGGAGAGGCGGCTGTAGTTCGATGAGTCAACATTTGCAATGTTGTTGGCAGTGGCAGAAAGCCGCGTAACCTGTGCCTGCATGCCAGACAGGGCCGAATTCGTAACACCGCTCAAGCTCATTTTCACCTCTCCAGGCAATTATGCCTGACGATGACCATACCCAACGAATAGATCGTTGTCGCTGATGATACGTCGGTAGGATTGATGAGATGTAAACTCAGTCACGTGATGTATGGACAGATGAATAACTTCAGCGGGACAATTTACGACTTGGCAATAACCCGCCCAAATTAAGTACAGCTTTACAGCAAAGCGGCTCCGTACGTGTCTACGGAGCCGTCATTCACAAATCTGATAGGGCGAACATCAGGGCGTCACGGTAAAATTCGCCTTCATGCCTGCTTCGAAATGGCCCTTGATATTGCAGAGCAGGAGATAGTTGCCTGCAGCGAGTTTGACCTTGAGCTGACCATCTTTGCCGGGCTTCAGATCGGAAACTTCACCCAGACTTTTGAGCTTCGATTCATCGACCCTATGTTTCGCCGCATTATAGGGAATTTGATCATTGGCACTCTTCAGCTTGACGAGCACCATTTCATGCTCTTCCGTCATGGCGCTATTGTGAACCTTGAACGTCACGTCACCCGCCGGGACGCTGGCTTTATCAAGAGACAATGTCATCGGTTGACCGCCTTCGCCATTGGTCATGACCATGACAGTCGAACCGGCTGCGAATGCGGGTGCCGATGCCAGCAAGCCGCCAGCAACCAGAAGCGATAGTGTTGTAAGTCTGGACATTGAAATTCTCCGTTCGGTATTGCCCCGGAGAATGGCTAGCAACCGATACTGACGGCTTGCTGAAGATCGGCATGCCGGCATTGGCATTCCGCTCCCGGTCAGAGAACCGGGAGCGGGTTTTTTAGTTACTCCGCAGCCTCTGCATATTCCTCCATTGGAGGGCAGGTGCAGACGAGGTTACGGTCACCGTAGACGTTGTCGATACGGTTGACGGGAGACCAGTACTTGTCCACGCGGAAAGAACCCGGAGGGAAGCAGGCCTGCTCGCGCGAGTAAGGACGGTTCCACTCGCCGACCAGATCCTCGACCGTATGCGGTGCATTCTTGAGCGGGTTGTTTTCCCGATCCATCTTGCCCTCTTCGATCTGGCGCGCTTCCTCGCGGATCGCCAGCATCGCATCGCAGAAGCGATCGATCTCCGCCTTTGTTTCCGACTCGGTCGGCTCGATCATCAGGGTTCCTGCAACCGGCCAGCTCATGGTCGGTGCATGGAAGCCGCAATCGACGAGGCGCTTCGCGATGTCATCGACAGTGACACCGGCTGAAGCGCTCAATGGGCGTGTGTCGATGATGCATTCATGCGCAACCCGGCCGGATGCAGACTTGTACAGCACATCATAGCTACCGGCGAGACGGGAAGCGATATAGTTGGCATTCAGGATTGCCACCTTCGTTGCCTGCGTCAGGCCTTCGCCGCCCATCATCAGGCAGTAAGACCAGCTGATCGGCAGAATGGATGGAGATCCGAATGGTGCAGCCGAGACCGCACCTTCGCGTCCGTCCCATTCCGGGTGTCCCGGAAGATAGGGTGCCAGATGCGACTTGACGCCAATGGGTCCCATGCCGGGTCCGCCGCCGCCATGCGGAATGCAGAAGGTCTTGTGCAGGTTGAGGTGCGATACGTCAGAGCCGATATCGCCTGGGCGGGAGAGGCCGACCATGGCATTCATGTTCGCGCCATCGAGATAGACCTGGCCGCCATGCTGATGGGTAATCTCGCAGATTTCCCGAACAGTTTCCTCAAACACACCGTGCGTGGACGGGTAGGTGATCATGCAGGCGGAAAGGCTGGACGCGTACTGTTCAGCCTTGGCGCGGAAATCATCAAGATCGACGTCGCCGTTTTCCTTCGCCTTTACCGGCACCACCTTCATGCCCACCATCTGCGCCGAGGCGGGGTTGGTTCCGTGCGCCGAGGTGGGGATCAGGCAGACATCACGATGCGTATCACCGCAGGCGATGTGGTAGTTGCGGATTGTTAGCAGGCCAGCATACTCACCCTGCGCACCGGAATTTGGCTGCATGGAGAAAGCGTCGTAGCCGGTGATCTGGCAAAGCTTGGCAGACAGATCCTCGATCATTTCCTTATAGCCGGCGGCCTGTTCGACCGGGGCGAAAGGATGCATGTCGGAGAATTCCGGCCAGGTGATCGGCAGCATTTCGGCCGTGGCATTCAGCTTCATCGTGCACGAGCCAAGCGGGATCATTGCACGATCGAGCGCCAGATCGCGATCCGAAAGACGGCGGATGTAGCGCGTCATTTCGCTTTCAGCACGGTTCATGTGGAAGATCGGATGCGTCATGTAGGCCGATGTCCGCAGCAGATCCTTCGGAAGACGGTAATCTGCTTCGAAATCCGAGACAGCGAAATTGCCGCCGAAGGCACGCCAGACCGCTTCCAGCGTTGCGGGACGCGTGCGCTCATCCAGTGACATGCCGATCTTGGTTGTGCCGACCTTGCGAAGGTTGACGCCTTCGGCAACGGCGGCGCGCAGGATGAGGCCCTGCATATGCCCGACCTCAACGGTGATCGTATCGAAGAATGCGTCAGGCTCTACCATATAGCCGAGCTTTTCCAGGCCCTTGGCCATCAGCACAGCTTTTCTGTGAACCTGCTGGGCGATGGCCTTCAGACCTTCGGGTCCGTGGAATACGCCGTACATGGAAGCCATGACAGCGAGAAGCACCTGCGCGGTGCAGATGTTTGACGTCGCTTTTTCGCGGCGAATATGCTGCTCGCGCGTTTGCAGCGACAGACGATAAGCCCGGTTGCCGCGCGCATCGACTGAGACGCCAACGAGACGACCCGGCATGGAGCGCTTGTGCGCATCCTTCACAGCCATGAAGGCTGCGTGCGGACCACCATAACCCATGGGAACGCCGAAGCGCTGGGACGAACCGATTGCGATGTCCGCACCCATTTCGCCTGGAGACTTGAGGAGTGTCAGCGCCAGCAGGTCGGACGCCATGGCTGCCACGGCACCAGTCTGGTGCAGGCGGGCGATCAGACCGGAGAAATCCTGCGCATGACCGTGTGTACCCGGATACTGGAAAATCGCGCCAAACACATCGACAGGATCGAGATCCGTAAACGGATTTCCAATGATGACCTTCCAGCCAAGCGGCGCCGCGCGGGTTTCAATCAATGCGATCGTCTGCGGATGGCAGGCCGCATCCACGAAAAAGGCTGTTGCCTTGGATTTCGCCTGACGCTGGCAGAGCGCCATGGCTTCAGCGGCTGCGGTTGCTTCATCGAGAAGCGAAGCATTGGCGACATCGAGACCTGTCAGGTCGCAGATCATGGTCTGGAAGTTCAGAAGGGCTTCCAGGCGGCCCTGCGAGATCTCTGGCTGGTAGGGCGTATAGGCCGTGTACCAGGCAGGGTTTTCCAGAATATTGCGCTGGATGACCGGAGGCGTGATCGTACCATAGTAGCCCTGTCCAATCAGCGACGTCAGGGGCTGGTTCTTGTTTGCGGTCTCACGCAGACGATCCAGGGCCTCGCGTTCGGTCAGAGCCGCACCCCATGCCAGCGGCTCGCGCTGGCGAATGGAGGATGGCACTGTTGCGTCGATCAGGGCGTCTAGCGACGGATAACCGATAACCTTCAGCATTTCCTTCATTTCGGAAGGAGAGGGACCAATGTGCCGCCGATTGGCGAAATCATAGGGCTGATAGTCGGTGAAATGGAAATCGCGGGTGTCAGACATTAGCCAACCAGCTCCTTATAGGCCGCTTCGTCCAGAAGATCATTGGCGTCGGCAACATTGCTGAGCTTCAGCTTGAAGAACCAGCCTGCGCCCTGCGGATCGGAATTGACCAGCGATGGGTCGGAGGTGATCGCCTCATTGATCTCGACGATCTCGCCGTCGAGGGGACAATACACGTCGGACGCAGCTTTCACGCTCTCGACCGTTGCGGCTTCGCCGTTCTTGGCGAATGTGCTGCCGACTTCCGGCAGTTCCACAAATACGAGATCACCGAGCTGGTCTGCAGCGTGCTGCGTGATGCCAACAGTTGCAACATCGCCATCAAGCTTCAGCCATTCGTGTTCAGCGGTAAATTTCAACATGGTTCTCTCCGGAAGTTTTTTAGCGTTTGTAGGTAGGGGTAATAAACGGCAGGGACGCGACCGTCAGCGGCAGGTATTTGCCTCGAACTTCCGCAAACACCTGTTGGCCGGGCACCGCGAGTTCGCTCGGCACGTAACCCATGGCAACGGGGCCTTCGACAGAAGGACCGAAGGTCCCGGATGTCACTTCGCCGATTTCGCGCTGGCCTTCAGCATCCGCAAAAAGCTTGGCATGGGCGCGCACCGGTGCCTTGCCCTCGGGCTTCAGGCCGACGCGGCGGCGGCTTGTCTTGTTCGCCAACTCGCCGAGAATGCGTCCGGCGCCCGGGAAGCCGCCTTCACGTTCGCCACCAGCGCGACGTGCCTTCTGGATGGCCCATTCCAATGAAGCCTCGATCGGTGACGTGGTCGTGTCGATGTCGTTGCCGTAGAGGCACAAACCCGCTTCGAGGCGCAGAGAATCGCGCGCACCGAGACCGATGGCTTCGCAATCTTCATGGGCCAGCAATGCCTTGGCCAATTCTTCGGCTTTGTCCGAAGGAACGGAGATTTCGTACCCGTCTTCGCCCGAATAGCCAGAACGGGAAACGATGCAGTCAGCACCCACCAAAGTCACATCGCGGACGTCCATGAACTTCATGGCGGCGACTTCGGGAGCGAGTGAGGCGAGAACGGCTTCCGCTGCCGGGCCTTGAAGCGCGATCAGGGCACGATCTTCGAGCAGCGTTACAGAACAGCCGGAAAGATGCGCCTTCATGTGAGCGACATCGGCTTCCTTGCAGGCCGCATTTACCACGACAAGCAGGTGATCGCCGCGATTGGTGATCATCAGATCATCCAGTATTCCGCCGTTGTCATCCGTGAAGAAACCATAACGCTGGCGACCTTCCTTCAGGCCCAGAATATCGACCGGAACGAGCTTTTCCAGTGCGAGGGCTGCATCGGCAACGGCGCCCGAGGCTGCCTTCACCAGCACCTGGCCCATGTGAGAGACGTCGAAAAGGCCAGCTTTTGCGCGCGTATGAAGGTGTTCCTTTAAAACGCCTGCCGGATATTGAACCGGCATGTCGTATCCCGCGAACGGCACCATGCGTGCGCCGAGCGAGATGTGAAGTGCATGGAGTGGGGTAGTGGACAGTGGGCCGCTATCGGTCAAGAACGCCTCCAGATCAGGTGCGGCTTGGCCGCACGGGCTCAGTTACTGACGCCAAAACAGCGCCTTTCAAAGAGCCCCCTCTGTCCTTTGCGCCTGAGATTGTTATCCCTTCGGCGAGCCCTTCGCGTAGAAAAGGCTTCTCTCCAGAGTTCTGTAGGTCTCGCTGGTCCTTTTGCCTGAGAGTTTCCGGGGCGGTTGCTCCTTCGGCGCCGCATCGAAGCGGTTTCTCCCAACGAGATGTGCCGTCATTATGAGAGCAGGATGCCAGTTGGCAAGTAGCAAATGTCGCAATGGACACGAAATTTGTCGCGCAGCCTAACTGCGGGTACGGACTTAATCGCTTCGGCTATTACAAGCCGAGATCCTGAAATAACGGAAGACAGGAAGAGCCTAGAGAGCGACCGGCTTACTCGGTTTCCTCATACGCCTTGCTGACATCCTGCAGACTTGGGAAGCTTTCGGCGTTTCGCTGCATGGTATCACCGAGACTCAGTGCAAGCGGAGGTATGAGCGCCACTGCTTCCGCCTTCTCTGCACTACCAGCTTTAGCAATCTCGTTGGTTTCCGCATCGTTTTTCACATCGCGCACCTGATCTTTTGTCGAGATCCTGCGAGCCGGCTTCGCTGCCTCCATGGCGTAAGCGGCTGTTGCGGCGGAAATTGAGAGGACTTGTGTCATGGCCATATCCACGTCTAGTTTCCATGAGTATATCGTCACCGACCTCAAGGAAGCTTAAGTCGTTTCCTAGAATTGTAGACATCCGGACTTTCAACTCATCTGGAACAAAAATGCTGAACATAGTTCTCGTGGCCGTAGGCGGCGCCTTCGGTTCTGTTTGTCGCTATCTCACCGGCATCCTCATGACGAGGCTGATGGGCCCTGCTTTTCCCTGGGGCACAATCACTGTCAATATTGTCGGGTCGTTCGCAATCGGTTTGCTGACGGAGTTGGTTGCGCGGCGCTTCGATGCCTCTTTGGAAATGCGGCTGCTGCTTGTCGTTGGCATTCTTGGCGGGTTCACGACGTTTTCGTCGTTCTCCCTCGATACTGTTGCGCTGATCGAAAAGGGTGCCGTTTCATCGGCCGTGATCTACGTATTTTCCAGCGTCGTTGTTTCGCTCATGGCAACTTTTGCCGGTTTTGCTGTCGGTCGCGCGCTGCTCTAGGGTCAAAACTCAATCAGGTTTCGGGCGTGGCGCGAGCGGATTTTGTTGGCGAGCAGGAGAAGAGGCTGCCGTGGAGCGCCACTCCACAAAGCCTTTTCGACGCCTTCGCAGAGAAAATCTGCCGCGTTCCGCAGGGATATGGCGAAAATCGCTCATTTCTGCGTCGCGAATCCTTGATGGATATTGGATCCACCGGCGGCTTCGCTTCTATAACTGAACGATTTTCTGCCATACCACGCTCCAAATCCCGATTGAGTTTTGACCCTAACCTGTATTTCCCAACTGACCCTTTCCAATCGGAGGTGAAATCATCTAAAGGCTGAACCTTGATAAACAGGTTTCAGGAAAGAGGTTCGATGGCTGGCATCGAGCATATCCGCGTAGACGCGGACGAGGCGGGCATGCGCCTCGATAGATGGTTCAAGATCCACTACCCGGGTCTGGGGTTCGGAGCGCTTCAAAAGCTGCTGCGATCGGGACAGATCCGTGTGGATGGCGGCCGGGTCAAATCCGACACCCGTGTTCAGCCGGGACAGATGGTGCGCGTTCCACCGATGGATGTGGATCCCAAGATCAAGAGCGGCCCGATTGGCGGCAAGGATCTCAAGCACGGTGATGATGCCCAGTTGCTGGCGCGGATGCTGCTGCATGAGGACGACAAGGTCTTTGTGCTGAACAAGCCTGCCGGTCTGGCCGTCCAGGGCGGTTCCGGTGTCGCCAGGCATATCGACAAGATGCTGGAAGCCTGGGTGAGCCAGAAGGGCGAGAAGCCACGTCTGGTACACCGCCTCGACAGGGATACGTCCGGTGTTCTGGTGATCGCGCGCACACGCGGCGCAGCCCAAAAGCTGACTGCGGCTTTTCGTGAGCGCGATACAAAGAAAACCTATTGGTCGCTGGTCAAAGGGCTTCCACGCAAGCGCGAGGACAAGATTTCCACCTGGCTCGTCAAGGAGCAGACCCCCGATGGCGACCGTATGCGCATTGCCAAGCACGGGGAAGAGGGGGCCGATCACGCTGTTTCCTACTACCGCGTGATCGATACTGCCGCGCAAAGACTGTCGTGGCTCGAGATGGAGCCCTATACAGGCCGTACGCACCAGTTGCGTGTTCACGCGCTTCATATCGGCCACCCTATCATTGGCGATCCGAAGTATTTCGAGGACGACCCGAACTGGGATTTCCCGGGTGGTGTGCAGAAGCGTTTGCATCTCCACGCACGCCACATCGACATTCCGCATCCTTCGGGCGGGCGCCTGCGTGTGACGGCGCCGCTGCCTCCCCACATGGTGCAGAGTTGGAACCTGCTCGGTTTCGATCAGGCGGATGGCGCAATTGATGACGATGAGTGATCTGCGTCTCGTTCTTTTCGATTGCGATGGGACGCTTGTCGATAGCGCGAAGCTGATTCACGAGGTGATGGTTCGAACCTTCACCCATTTTCAGTATGCGGCGCCGACGCTGGAGCAAACGAAGTCCATCATTGGATTGACGCTCGATATCGCAATCGCGCGGCTGCAAGGCAAAGCCCATGCCGATGAAGAAGCCGTCGGCATGATGGCCTATTACAAATCCATCTTCCTGCAGACGCGTTCCGAACTCGGGTTCGAAGAGCCGCTTTTCGACGGGATCCGGGAGGTTCTGACCTCGCTTGAGGCTCGCGAGCAATTGCTTATCGGCGCGGTAACGGGCAAATCGCGCCGTGGCTTGAACATGATCGTTCAGACGCATCAATTCGGCAAACTGTTCACGGTGAGCCGGACAGCAGACGATTGTCCCTCAAAGCCGCATCCGGCAATGGTCACCGAATGCTGCGATGAAAGCGGGATCCCACCCTCTCGTACACTTGTTATCGGCGATGCCATCTACGATATGCAGATGGCGAAAGCGGCTGGCGCCACAGCGATTGGCGTTTCCTGGGGCTATGCCTCAGTTGCCGATTTGCTTTCCGCCGGTGCGGACGCGATTGCCCGGACACCAGACGACCTTTTGAGACTGATTGGCTGAGGAAGCCCGAAAATGAGAGAACTCTTTGATCTTCCAGATGGTCTTAGCCATCCAGATCCTACCCGTCGTGCGCAGATTCAAATGCAGAAGCCGCTTCCAAAGCGCTTCTACAAAGAGGTCTCCGTGAGCTTGGACGGTGAAGAGTTTGCCGTCCTGCTCGACGGGAAAGCGATCAAGACGCCTGCAAAGCATCCCCTCAAGGTTCCGACGGAGGCGTTGGCCGCCTTGCTTCAATCCGAATGGGATGCGCAGAGCGAGACCGTCGATCCATCCACCATGCCGGTCACGCGTCTGGTCAACACTGCGATTGATGGTGTTTCGCTTGAGATGCAGGCGGTGTTCGATGAAATCGTTCGCTTCTCCGGCGGCGATCTGCTGTGCTACCGTGCAGATGGTCCCGTGGAACTTGTCGCTCGGCAGACTGCAGAATGGGATCCTGTCATGGAGTGGCTGGCCAGCGAAGTTGGTGCACGCTTCATCCTGATAGAAGGGATCATGCCGCAGGAACAGCCAGATGACGCTATCGCGGCCTTTGCCGATGCGCTCAGACCCTTCTCGACCCCTTTGGACCTCGCCGCGCTCCACACAATCACATCTCTCACTGGTTCCGCCATGCTGGCTTTGGCCTTTGCCAGAGGTTTCATCGGAATGGATGAGGCGTGGAAACTTGCTCATCTCGATGAGGATTGGACCAATGAACATTGGGGCGTCGATGCGGAGGCTGAAGCGAGACGCTCCAAGCGTTACCAGGAACTGCAGGCGGCGGTTGCGGTATTTCGATCTCTGCGCTCCTGATCGGACGAATTTAACCGAAACCTAACCCTGTTCTGAGACCATCGGACAAATTGTTCCGGTGGTCCATGAACAGCGCTTTTGTCCGAGTTTTGTTGCTTTTGCTGGCCTGGCTGACCCTCAGCAGCTTTCGGCTTGCGCCGGGAGATCGCCCTCCGGAAATGGCTGTGCTCTACGATGTCCGTGGTGCATTTGTCAGCGCTCCACCCACCGTATCCCGGCGACTTGTAACGGAAACCGACCGGCTTGTAGATGAAGCCATACGCGCGACATTTCGAGCAACTTTGCTTCCTCGAGCCGTTCTGACTGTCCGGATCATCGAGGTAAAACGACAGGAATACATCGTCGGTGGTCGTTTCAGCGCCGATGTTTCCGTTGACGCTACAGCAGTCGGTAATGGTGAAAAGATCGCGGCCGGAGTTTTCAGCGTCTCCTCATTTTCCCTTCATCCAGAGTATGGCGACGTGGCTTTGGCGAGGCGGATCGCCGATCGCATCTCGTTCGAGTTTCGTCTTCAGGAGACAGGACCCTCAACCCTTGCCACCGCCCTGTTTCCACGGTTCTGAGAATTCATCCAATCGTCACATGCTATCTTTCTAAATGAAGCAGCTTCGGTTTTGATGGCCGGGTTGTGAGCATGATTCCTTTTTAAATCGTTTGGAGGAGATGGTGATGAAGTTTAACCTCCTGGCAGGGGCGTGCATTGTTGGGATGATGGGATCTGGACCGGCCATTGCGGAAAACAGGGCGGAAAACAGGATTGACCAGATCCGACCGGACGCGCCAGAACTGGCGGCCTATGGAACCGCACCGGTTGGTGTGCGAACGCTGAACCTCACCAACCCCAACCAGATCAATGTCGCCAAGGCGGAAGCGGGCAAGGAGCCGCCGCGATATGACAGGCCACTGACGCTTGAAGTCTGGTATCCTGCAAAGACCGACCAGATGGGCGGGGAGTACCGAACGCTTCTTCGTGATGGCAAGACGGAAGTGACGTTGAAGGGCAGGGCGGTTCGCGATGCAGAACCCCTGAAGCCGGAGCCGAAATATCCTCTGATCATCATTTCGCATGGCTATCCGGGCAACAGGATGCTGCTGAGCCCGCTTGCGGAGAATCTCGCCAGCAAAGGTTATGTCGTTGCATCGATCGACCATACGGACAGTACATATGCTGACCGCGGACCCTTCGGCAGCACGCTGGTCAACCGTCCGCTGGACCAGAAATTCGTTCTGGACGAGATTTCGAGACAGGAGACATCTAGCAACAGTTTTCTCTCCGGACTGGTCGATACATCAACCACGGGCCTCATTGGTTATTCCATGGGCGCATATGGTGCAGTCATCACCGCAGGGGCGGGCGTTTCCGACGGCGCCGTGACAGCTGATTGGAGCGCGCCGAACAGTTTGCTTGCCATCCATAAGGCAGGCTCGGAGACGCATCGTCAGCTTTTCGATCAGCGGTTCAAGGCAATCCTAGCCATTGCTCCCTGGGGCATGCAGCGTGGAATGTGGGATGCAGCGGGGCTTGCTGAAATCAAGGTTCCGCTCTTTTTCATGGCTGGCAGTGTTGATGACGTTTCCGACTATCAGAAGGGTATCCGCAAGATCTTCGAAGCGAAAATGCCGGTAGACCGTTACCTGCTCACATTCGACAATGCGAACCACAATGCCGCGGCGCCCATGCCTGCACCCGCTGAAAGCTGGAAGGTTAGTGAGACGTTGGGATATGCACCCTTCGATCACTACGCCGATCCGGTGTGGGATACGGTGCGCATGAATAACATCGCGCAACATTTCGCTTCGGTCTGGTTCGATCTCAAGCTGAAAGGCGACCAGGACAAGGTGCGCTATCTGGATCTGGTAGAGGACGCCGAGAAAGGCGTGTGGTCGGCGCAACAGGGCGGTGGGTTCAAGCCGGATCACACTTACTGGGCCGGTTTCAAGAACCGGACCGCTAAGGGATTGAAGCTGGAGCACCGCAAGCCGGACTGATTTCCAATCTTGCTATCGATATGTGCATGAGCAACGAAGCGGAGGTCGACGGGTTCGATCTCCGCTTCCTTTTGCGTCAACTGGTGAGCTTCAATCCGGCAATGCCGATCAGGATCAGGCCAATGCAGGCTATGCGGGCCACTGTCGCCGGATCACCAAACAAAACCATGCCCAGTGTTACGGCGCCCACCGTGCCTATCCCTGTCCAGACTGCATAGGCTGTGCCAATGGGCAAGTCGCGAACGGCGAGCCCAAGCAGGCCAACGCTTGCAACCATGGACAAGACAGTCAGGATTGTGGGGAGAGGGCGCGTAAAGCCGTCAGTGTATTTCAGGCCAATGGCCCAACCAACTTCGAGCACGCCGGCGAGGAACAGGTATATCCAGGGCATGTATCGCTCCTTTTGAGAGCGAGGTCGTCCCCGCCGGTTCACCATGCTTCGAGAGGAAAAGCATACGCAGTCGTCTGCGCAAGCCAGGAGGTAGTGTGTGACCTGACCTATTTCAAGACCTGCTGAATTTTATCCGAGCCGCTCGGCGTGCCACCGCAGATGATCATTCATAAAGGTCGAAATGAAATAGTAGGAGTGATCATAGCGTTCGTGCATGCGCAAGGTCAGGCCGATTCCTGTGCCCTGAATGGCGTCCTCAAAGAGCCAGGGACGCAATCCGTTTTCCAGAAAACTGTCAGCCTTACCCTGATCAATCAGGAATTCCGGAAAACGGGCTCCATCCTGAACGAGGGCGCATGCATCATAGGCGCGCCAGTTGGCTTTGTCCGAGCCGAGATATTTTTCCAAGGCGGGTGCAGACCAATCCGCAGTGGATGGCTCCACGATGGGGGCGAATGCCGAGCAGCTCTTGAAGCGATCAGGGTTCTTCAGCGCGATCGTCATTGCGCCATGGCCGCCCATCGAGTGGCCGAACATGCCTTGACGTGTCATGTCTGCCCGGAAGTGCTCGCTGATCAGGGCCGGCAGTTCCTCGGTGATGTAGGTATACATCCGGTAATGTTCAGACCACGGCATTTCTGTTGCATCCAGGTAAAAGCCTGCGCCTTTACCCATCTGCCAATTCGTCAGCTCGTCCGGGACGTCATTGCCCCTTGGACTGGTATCGGGGCACACGATGATCAGCCCGAGTTCAGCCGCCAGCCGCCGATATTCTCCCTTTTCCATGACGTTGGCATGGGTGCAGGTCAGGCCGGACAGGAACCAGAGTACCGGTCTCTTCTCGGTGATGGCCTGCGGAGGCACGAAAACGGCAAAGGTCATTTCACAATTGCACGCTTCCGACTGATGCTGGAAAACGCCCTGCATGCCGCCAAACGCTGTATTCTGGGAGATGACTTTCATTTCTTATGTCCTTGCGCGGTGTCAGCCTGCCAATGCGACGGCGGCATTGACTGTTGCCGCCACCAGCACCGTATTGAAAAAGAAGGCTGTCAGAGAATGGGAGAGATTGATACGCCGCATCGCAGTCGTCGTGATTGCAACGTCCGATGTTTGCGCCGTCATGCCAATGACGAAGGAGAAATAGAGGAAATCCAGACCGGCCGGTTCTTCCGTCTCGGGAAATGAGAGCCCACCCTGGACCTTGCGAACGCCGTCCGGCCCAGTGACATGCCGCCAAAAATGATGCGCATAGTGCGACGCAAACATTGTATGAAGCGTCAGCCAGCCGCCGATGACGGACAGGAAGGCAAGCGCAATCTCGAAACTACTCACATGCGAACCCCGATTGAGCGCATTGAACAATGCTCCGATTGCCGCGACGACGGCCAGAATCGTGACGAGTATGATGGCGTAGGCGGGCGCATCATCGCGCTCCCGGCTGTTTTTGTAACGCTCTACGGTGAGGTGCGGAATTCGACGGCCCATAATGCCCAGATAGATCAGGAAAAAGGTGACCGCCGCACCTTCAATGAGGAGATTCGGGGCGAAGTAAGCAAACAACGGCACGGCAGCAAGCCCGGCCAATCCCGCACCGTAGAACGGGCTGTAGCGGCGGCTACGCCATTTCAGCTTCACTCTCGGTGTCCCGCTTGTCATCCCGCAGATCCATCCGCGCGCATTGCCCGGCGGCAGAGAACATCCAAGGCGGAGAGAAACGCGGAGCGGTCCTTTTGAGTGAAGGCCGCGTTATAGCCTTTGCTTTCCCCGGTCTCCCGCAAATGCGCACCGAGGTCCCGCATGGCGCTCGCCATGCCGATATTTGTCTCATCGAAAATCCGGCCAGTCGGCCCCGTGACCTGCGCGCCATTGGCGACGCAGCGAACAGCCAGCGGCACATCTGCAGTCACCACGACGTCGCCGGTTCCGGCCCGTTCCGCTATCCAGTCGTCCGCAGCATCGAATTTACCGGAGACAATGACGTTCTTGATCATCGGGTCGCGCGAGGGTCTAAGCCCGGAATTTGCGACGAACGTGACCTCCACCCCGAAGCGTTCCGCAACTTTGAGGATCTCGGGCTTCACCGGACAGGCATCAGCATCGACATAGATCATGATGAAGACCTCACCATATCGACGTGGGGAATACCATCCTCGACATATTCTTCCGAGATCACCGCGAAACCAAGGGCGCCGTAGAAGTGCTGGAGATGGCTTTGTGCGGAAATCTCCACGTCAATACCCGGGAAACGATCGGCGCAGACCGCCAAAGCCTCCCTCATCACAGCCTCGCCCAAGCGTTTGCCGCGATGATGCGGGGATACCACGACCCGGCCGATCCGCGGGTTCTTCCCGTCCACCGGCGGGAGAATCCGCGCAGCTGCCATCAGGTCACTGCCCTGCATTACGCGCAGATGCAGTGCTCCGTCGTCATTGCCATCCAGCTCTTCATAGGCGCATGCCTGCTCGACGACGAAAACGTCGACGCGCAGTTTCAACAGAGCATAGAGTTCGCGTGCGGAGAATTCATCAAGGCTCCGCACGTCCACTGCGTAGGAGGGGTGGCTGATCAATAAACCACCACGCCGCGAATGCTTTCGCCCTTGTGCATCAACTCGAAGCCCTGGTTGATATCCTCAAGCGGCATGGTGTGCGTGATCATCGGGTCGATCTGGATCTTTCCGTCCATGTACCAGTCAACGATCTTTGGAACATCGGTTCGTCCGCGTGCGCCGCCAAAGGCCGTGCCCATCCAGTTACGTCCGGTCACAAGCTGGAAGGGGCGCGTCGAGATCTCCTGGCCCGCTCCCGCCACGCCGATGATGATGGACTTGCCCCAGCCGCGGTGCGAGGATTCCAGTGCCTGACGCATGACCTTGGTGTTGCCCGTGCAGTCGAAGGTGTAGTCTGCACCACCGATCAGATCGCCGTTCCGCTTCGTCATGTTGACGAGGTAGGGCACGATGTCATCGCCGACTTCCTTCGGGTTTACGAAATGCGTCATGCCGAACTTCTCACCCCAGGCCTTGCGGTCCGGGTTGATGTCAACGCCGATGATCATGTCCGCGCCGGCCAGACGCAGCCCCTGCAGGACGTTGAGGCCGATACCGCCGAGACCGAAGACGATTGCCGTCGAGCCAATCTCCACCTTGGCTGTGTTGATGACAGCGCCAATGCCTGTCGTCACGCCGCAGCCGATGTAGCAGATCTTGTCGAAAGGAGCGTCTGGGTTGACTTTAGCGACAGCAATTTCCGGCAGGACCGTGAAATTCGCGAAGGTGGAGCAACCCATGTAATGATGGATCTTGTCCTTGCCGATGGAGAAGCGGCTTGTGCCATCCGGCATGAGGCCTTGCCCTTGCGTGGAGCGGATCGCCGTGCAGAGGTTGGTCTTGCGGGAAAGACAGGAATAGCATTCGCGGCATTCCGGCGTGTAAAGCGGAATGACGTGGTCGCCTTTCTTCACCGACGTTACGCCCGGTCCGACATCAACAACAATGCCAGCGCCCTCATGGCCGAGGATTGCCGGGAAGAGACCTTCGGGATCGGCACCGGACAACGTGAAATCATCCGTGTGGCAGATTCCTGTTGCCTTGACCTCGATCAGAACCTCTCCAGCGCGCGGGCCTTCAAGCTGAACGGTCATGACTTCAAGGGGCTTGCCAGCCTGAACGGCAACGGCTGCACGTACATCCATCTTTAATCTCCCTACATTCTTGATTCATCACGCTTGTTACATGCCCGGCTCAGAGGCTCAAGTCTTCAGTGCGACATTCATTGACGGCCGAAACTCTGTGCGTGTGAATTTACGATCAGGCCTCCAAGCGCGCCCGCGCGACCTGTTCTCGCCAGATGATAAACAGCCCGGACGCGACAATGATTGCAATACCCAGCCACTTTGATGGCGTGGGGAAATCGGAAAACAGCAAATAGCCCAGCACAGTTGCGGAAATGATCTCGAAATACTGAAACGGTGCCAGAAGAGACAGGGACGCCATCCGGAACGCGCGAACCACGAGCAGATGAACGTAGCCGGACAGCGACCCCAGTATGACAAGCAATGTAAGCCCAAGGGTCGACGAGGGCAGGGACATTGCAAAATCTGTCTGGCCCGCCAGATGCCCGATAACCAGGATTACGCCCATGAAGAGTGTACCGCCCAGGCCGGACATCATCTGCATTGTCAGCGGTGAGTCGGCGTCGCCAAGCGCGCGATTGAGAAAGAGATAGAGCGTGAAAAGGGCGGCGCAGGCAATCGGCAGAAGAGAGGTGGGGCCAAAGATAGCGTAGCTCGGCTGGATGACGATCATCGCACCGGCAAAGCCGACAAGGATTGCCAGCCATCTGCGCCAGCCGACGCGTTCGCCGAGAAAGATTGCAGACATAATCGTCAGCAGGAAGGGCTCGACAAAATAGATGGCGAATACGTCTGCCAAAGGCATGTATTTGACAGCGGTGAAGAACAGCAGGCTGGCGGCTGCATGAAGCGCACCGCGCAGCAGGTTCATCCATGGCCGCTTGACGTTACGGAAGCTGCCAACACTCCAGAAGAAAAGCGGTGCCAGAACAACAAGCTGGAAGAAAAAACGATAGAACGTCACTTGGCCGGGCGACATGGTTTCGAATGTCGCCATGTATTTTGCGATGGCATCCATCATCGGAAGCACGATCATGCAGAAAGCCATGAGCGCCATTCCCGGTACGGTACGGTCGGTGCTTGCGCTCGCGCTATGCATGAGTGTTCTCCCTATGTTCGACATCAATCACAGGGACTCACCTTACGTCAAGCGCCTCGTCTGCTCACTCAGACCATTTCCCGTGCCGTTGGTCCAAACACATCCTCGAATGCCTGCCGCAGCCTGACATCGACGTCCGTCATCAAGATCGGCAGGCCGAGATCCATGAGGCTGGTGACGCCGTAGGCGGAAATTCCGCAGGGCACTATGCCTGAAAAGTGCGAGAGGTCTGGATCTACATTGAGCGAGAGACCATGAAAGCTGACCCAGCGCCGCAGCCGGATACCAAGTGCTGCAATCTTGTCCTCGGCTATGGATCCATCTGGCAAGAGCGGTTTTTCCGGCCTGCGAACCCAAACGCCGACGCGATCCTCACGGCGCTCGCCGCGAACATTCATGGAATCTAGGGTTCGAATGATCACCTCTTCCAGTGCGGCGACATAACCACGCACATCTTGGCGCCTGCGCTTGAGGTCAAGCATGACATAGGCCACGCGCTGGCCAGGTCCGTGATACGTGTATTCACCTCCGCGGCCTGTCGCGAACACGGGAAAGCGGTCCGGTTCGATCAGGTCAGCCGAATCTGCACTCGTGCCTGCTGTGTAGAGCGGCGGATGCTCCAGAAGCCAGACAAGCTCGTCCGCTTTGCCATCAGCAATCTCCGCTACCTCGCGTTCCATGACCGCAAGCGCATGGTCGTAAGGCACAAGATCATCAGAGATTCTCCAGCGGACGGGCGGGGAGCCCTCCTTCGGCAGCATGGAAACCTCAAGATCGGTGCGCGTCAGCATGGCATGGTTCTCTTTTTTCGATGATGCCCGCTTATATCCACAGGCGTAAAACCCTGCAAATGCGGGCTCCTCCACATATGGGGATTGTTTCGAGAAATTTATCTTTCAAAAAACTGTCACGGCGCTCTTGCGCGGGCCAAAACGCTTTGCTAGATGCTCCCTCGCCGACGCAAGAAGGCCTACCACGATGCGGTCGTGGCGGAATTGGTAGACGCGCAGCGTTGAGGTCGCTGTGGGGCAACCCGTGGAAGTTCGAGTCTTCTCGACCGCACCAAGTACTTGAGAAAAGCGCTGATTTATCAGCGCTTTTTCTCGTTTATGGGACAATGATTTTTGGCGTCGTCCTGTTCACTTTTGCAATCCAGCTTTCCAAGTGCCTGCTTTGCAAGGTTCCACCGTTCTACGCGGCGGGTATAGGCCTCGCTTGTCTTGGCTTCCGAACTGTCGCTAGATTAGCCTTTTAGCTCAGGCGCTACGGTCACGGCGCTGCATCGAATGCGTCGGCTTCACTTTGCGTGAGAAACACAAACGTGACCAGCTCGCTGTCGTCTTGCTGGCGGATTCCAACCGCAGTCACAATCAAGCGCGCGATTTCGTCCTGCGCTTCACTTCCTGATCGAAACGAATGAACAGCGGCTTCGAGTGACTTGGCAAACACCTCGCTGATCAGTCCAAGGCGCATATTGTGCTTCATGATGATATTGCGATCTTCAATGATCGCGACCTGTTCATCCTTCGGAATACCAGCATTGTCCAGCGCGGTGATAGTCGCATTCGTGGCCAGCTTGATCGGTCCCTCTTCCAGCCATCGATCGACCATCTGGTTGAACTGACGCATCCGTGATGCAGGAATGGTCTTCTGTACAGATATGGTCATCCTGAAACCTTCAATTGAACCAAGCGGACGGCCAGCGTGATCTCGCGGCAGCAACGTGACGTCAATCGGTCGCCCGACCCCGTTCTAAAGATAACGGCGGTCGCGTCCGCTCGTCTTTTGGCATGCGAAGCAAGAGAAACCAATCCTCAACTTATGTGAATCCATCCATTTCCCGAGGAACTTGAAGCAGTGCACGCTTCAGGAGGCCATGGTTCATGCAGATTTCCATCGAAGCCTTCGCGGCTTTTCAAGCCGGAAAACACACTTTCCCACAGGCGCCAAAATCGGTGGAAAATATTGTTCCGATGCGGGCTACCGCATTGAAACGTCTTGCACGATCTGAGGCGAAATCGTCCGTACGGTGGCGCACGGTGACAAGCCGAACCGCAAGGGTTAAGATGATACATCGTCAGCTATTACATCCCGGGCGCTGACGGCTGTGAGCCTTAATCGCTTCCGCCTGTTTCAAGGAGGAAAGCGATGCCGTTTTCAAAAGCACAGTATGCGGATCTTAATCCCGACCTTCGATTGATCCTGCTGAGGTGGTCGAAGTGCTTCACGCCGCTCGAATCGGAGCAGCACGCCCTGGTGGAGCGCACGATCGCTTCTGCATGTGAGGATGATTTTCTGGAGATCGGTGAAGATCCGAAATCCAGGTTGTTCTATCTGATGTTGCGGTTGGTCAATGAGGATCAGGTGTCTCGCGACACGCTACGCACATTCGCGCCGTCTTCAGAAAACGCTGATGAGATCAACGATCATGCGATCTCCGCAAGCATCGTTTGCCTCGTGACGAAAAAATAGACTGAGCGCCTCGCCTTGTTCAGGAAGTTTCCTGTCGGAATAGACGTGAGCGGGTCAGGAAACGTTTCTCTCGCCCATTGTCGAGAGAGAACATGCCGCCGCGACCGGGAACGACGTCGATAATCAGTTGGGTATGTTTCCACACTTCGAACTGGCTGCCGCTGATGTAAACCGGTACGCCGCCGATCTCTCCCAGTTTTACATCCGTCTCGCCAACGCGGTATTCGGTCGTGGGATAACACATGGGAGAAGAGCCATCGCAGCATCCAGCGGACTGGTGAAACAGAATATCCGGATAATCCTTCTGAATCTCACGGATGAGCTGGAGTGCAGGTTCTGTCGCCGTTACGCGCGGTTCATCAATTGGTTGATCCATACTCTCGTCCTCATCAATGACTGAATCGCTCCAGTAATCAGAAGGCCCCCGATCGGGGAACGGGAGCCCTCGTCGTCCGATAGTTGGGCGACTATCAGAAGAAGCCGAGCGCTTTAGGGCTATAGCTGACCAGCATGTTCTTGGTCTGCTGGTAATGATCCAGCATCATCTTGTGCGTTTCGCGCCCGATGCCGGATTGCTTGTAGCCACCGAATGCCGCGTGGGCCGGATAGGCATGGTAGCAATTGGTCCACACGCGACCCGCCTGGATCTCACGGCCAAAGCGATAGGCGCGGTTGCCGTCACGCGTCCAGACGCCAGCACCCAGACCGTAGAGCGTGTCATTCGCAATCTCCAGGGCTTCCTGATCATTCTTGAACGTGGTGACGGAAACCACGGGGCCAAAGATTTCTTCCTGGAATATTCGCATCTTGTTGTGTCCGCGGAAGATTGTCGGCTGCACGTAATAGCCGTTGGCAAGCTCGCCTCCGAGATTGTTGCGCGCGCCGCCAGTGAGCACTTCGGCACCTTCCTGGCGCCCGATATCAAGATAGGAAAGGATCTTCTCCAACTGTTCACCGGAGGCCTGGGCGCCAATCATGGTTGCCGGATCGAGCGGGTTGCCCTGCTTGATCAGTTCAACCCTCTTGATTGCCCGTTCCATGAAGCGATCATAGATGGATTCATGCACCAGTGCGCGGCTTGGGCAGGTGCAGACTTCGCCTTGGTTGAGCGCGAACATCGCAAAGCCTTCAAGCGCCTTGTCCAGATAATCATCATCCTCTGCCATCACATCTGCGAAGAAGATGTTCGGCGATTTTCCGCCGAGTTCCAGCGTGACCGGAATGAGGTTCTGGCTGGCATACTGCATGATCAGCTTGCCGGTTGTCGTTTCACCCGTGAAGGCGATCTTCGCAATCCGCGGGCTGGTGGCAAGAGGCTTGCCTGCTTCGAGGCCAAAACCATTGACGATGTTGAGGACGCCCGGTGGCAGCAGGTCTCCCACGATTTCCGCCCAGACCAGAATGGAGGCGGGCGTCTGCTCGGCGGGCTTCAGCACCACGCAGTTGCCGGCGGCAAGGGCAGGGGCGAGCTTCCAGGCCGCCATCAGGATCGGAAAGTTCCAGGGTATGATCTGGCCAACCACGCCAAGCGGCTCATGGAAATGGTAAGCGACAGTATCGTGGTCGACCTCGCCGATAGAACCTTCCTGTGCCCGAATGCAGGCCGCAAAATACCGGAAATGATCGATTGCCAGTGGAATATCGGCGGCCATGGTTTCCCGAATGGGCTTGCCGTTGTCCCAGGTCTCCGCCTGCGCCAGCACCTCCAGCTTGTCTTCCATTCGCTGGGCAATTTTCATCAGGATGTTGGAACGTTCCGTCGTAGAGGTGCGGCCCCATTTGTCCTTGGCAGCATGGGCGGCGTCCAGCGCCGCATTGACATCATGCTCATCCGAGCGGGCGATCTCGCACAGCTTGCCGCCGGTGACAGGTGTGATGTTGTCGAAGTAGCGGCCATTGATCGGCTCGCGCCATTCGCCGCCAATGTAGTTGCCGTATTTCAGCTTGAACGGTGACTCGACGATTTTCTGGTGCAGCATGTCATCCTCCCATGGATTGAACTGGTTCCTCCGAACCGGTGAGGAGACTGTGCGCCCGTTGAAGACGCGTTCAAAGATGGGGAGTAAGGTTCCGCAGTGCACACTGTCGCAAGTTTGAGACAGTCGAAGCGTGTTCAGTTGAGGTTGAGCTTCTTCATCTTGCGGTGAAGCGTTGCCCGGCTCATTCCAAGAGAAATCGCCGCCTGGGAAACATTGCCGCTCGCGCGCAAAAGGGCACGCTTGAGGGCTGCACGCTCAGCCTGCTGCAGATCCTCGTTATCTGGACCAGTTCCATCCTGAAGCAGGTCCGCAGCCGGAACTCCGGCGCAAATGCGCTCGTCCGTCAACCTCAGCGCAGCGCGGGCGGATCTCGTCGCGCCCAGCACGAGGTCGTTCCGATCAACGGCAAGGAGCGCGGAATTGGCCCCAGTTTCGGTTGGCACCAATATGAAGCGTGCCCCGGCATAGGCTCTCCGAAAAAGATTGAGTTCAATGCGGATTGCCGAGTCGCGAACCGTCTGCTGAAGGATGTTCAACGTAATGGCGTCCATGTCTTCGCGGCAGGTCGATACATCCAGCGCGCCGCACAAGCGACCGAGATGATCGCGAATGGGCGAGGTGGTGCAACTCAGCGCAATGTTGGAAGACAGAAAGTGCTGGTCACGGATGATCGCAACAGATCGTTCTTCGGCGAGCGCTGTGCCGATACCGTTTGTACCGACACTGGCCTCGGACCAGATCGATCCGGTCCATAACCCGAGTTGATGAAAATCCTTGTCGTCGCCGCGCGTCCCCCGACGCTCCAGCGCTACTCCGTCCTGATCCGTCAGGAGGAGGCAGCAACCGGCCTTGCCGACGGTTTGAAACAGGCGATCGATTTCATCAGTGGAACTTTCGACCAGAGGTGAGGCGCGGTCGCGTGCGCGGCGAAACTCCACCTCTGTAAGCCTGTCGGGAAGCCTTGCCTGTTCCGGTGCCAGCTTGTGCATTGTCATGCAGCGGCGCCAGGAGGCAACAACCGTTGACCCCGCAGCAGTCGACTGCGCGGATGCATAGACCTGATCAGCGTGTGCAACAGTATGCCGCATCTGCTCCTCCAATCAAATGCACGCCTAATGTGCGCGTCTTTTCATCTCAACGCAATTCCCTTTGACAATCGTCAGCCTCTGATTGTCAAACAGCGCTGTCGCCGCCGTACTCTGACTAACTCTATGAAAAGACGTGCAGTTTCAAACTGTTCTAAAGTGGATAGTTTTTAACTGGTTTTCATCGGATTAAAGTTGACAATCCTAGTCACGTTAGTAGTTATCGCCCGACTTCGTTTCGGCATTTCCCTCGGCCAAGCCTGCTAACGCCCGCCGCTTCGGGTTCTGATGTCAGTTGCGCTTTGATCAAACAGCTAAGGAGTTCGCGATGACAGATTTGGTTTCGCCCCTTGCGGCACCTGGATTCCAGAATGCTCATACGTTTCTGCTCTCGGCACCGGAACACGAACTGGAAGCGCATGGCGTGATCCGAACTCTGCCCCGTGGAGCAGCCGATAGCCTGAGCGATCGGGTTTCAGAATTCTTCCAGACTGCGTCAGATGGACCTGCTCTTCTTGTCGGTGCTGTGCCGTTTGCTTCCAGCGACGAGGACTACCTGTTCCAGCCCGCTCGCATTGGTCGCCTGCTGGGTGCAAAGTCCGGTGGTGATGCCGCATCCGGCTCCGGGCGCTGGATGCTACGTGCGTGCCCTTCCGCCGCAGACTATGCCGAAAGCGTAGCAAGATGCGTTGCTGCGCTCACGGATCCCGCGGCTGCAACGCAGGTAACAAAAGCTGTCCTTTCCAGAAGCCTTGAACTGCAGTCGGATTCTGCAATCCCGGTTGGACAGGTCATCAACCGGCTAAGACGCGATTCCTCTGTGACCGTGTTCAGGACGCCGCTTCCCGCCAAAGCTGCGACTGCTCTTGTCGGAGCGACTCCGGAACTGCTTCTCTCGAAGAAGGCTGAACTGGCAGTCTCCTATCCGCTCGCCGGATCCGCGCGGCGTTCGAGCGACCCTTCGGCAGACCGTCAGGCGGCCCGTGATCTTCTGGCGTCCGAAAAGGACCAGCGAGAGCATCGCATCACGCGGGAAATGATTTTCGATACGCTTGGTCCTTATTCGATAGAGATCACAGCGCCAGAGGGCACGACCATCCGCTCTACGGCCACCATGCATCATCTCGGAACCCGGATCGTCGCGAGATTGAAGGACCGCGCTACGCCGGTTGCGGATCTGCTTTCGCTGCTCCATCCCACACCCGCCGTTTGCGGATTGCCGAGGCGGGAAGCGGCAGATCTGATCTCCCGACTGGAAGGATATGACCGCGGCTTCTATGCCGGTGCCGTCGGCTGGATCGACGATCAGCAGGATGGCGAATGGTACGTCTCCATCCGGTGTGCAGAAATTTCAGAGCGTCGTGCACGTTTCTTTGCTGGCGCGGGCATTGTACCGGGGTCTGATCCCGTCAAGGAAACCGAAGAAACTTCCGCCAAGTTCACAGCCATGCTGACTGCGTTCGGCATCGATGAGCAGGGGCGACCCTTGCAGGAGTTTGCTGCATGATTCCGCTTGAGGCAAATTTCCCGACAGACTTCGCTGCACGCTATCGGGAACAAGGTTATTGGCGAGGTGAAACCTTTCCGGCATTGCTGCGTGAACGCGCCGAGCGATTTGGTTCGCGCACGGCAGTGGTCGGAGGGGACCAGCGCTGGACCTATGCCGATCTTCTGGAGAAGGCCGAAGTCGCCGCGTGCGGATTTCTGAAGCTGGGTCTGCAGCCAGGTGACCGCGTCGTCGTGCAATTGCCGAATATACCGGAGTTCTTCTCGGTCGTTTTTGGTCTCTTCATCGCACGTCTGGTACCGGTCTACGCGCTGCCCGCGCACCGCCAAACTGAGATTCTGCATTTCCTTCAGAAATCAGAAGCTGCGGCCTATGTGACAGCTGCCAGCCATGACGGTTTCGATTACCGAGATGTTGCGCGGTCGATCAAGCTTGAGCGACCTGAACTGGAGTGCGTGATCATCGTTGGGGAAGCGCAGGAGTTCATCTCCTTTGGCTCCTTCGAGCGCGACCAGCACATCGCGTTTGAGCCGGCCGACCCTTCCTCTGTCGCCTTCCTGCAGATCTCCGGCGGCAGCACAGGATTGTCGAAGCTCATTCCGCGTACTCATGATGATTACATTTACTCCTTCCGGGCGAGTGCTGAGATCTGCCAGCTGACGGAAGAGAGCGTGTATCTCGTCGCTTTGCCAGCGGCTCATAACTTTCCAATGAGTTCGCCAGGCTATCTCGGGGTGTTCTACGCGGGCGGCACCGTCGTGCTTGCGCCATCGCCCAGCCCTGAGACGGTGTTCCCCTTGGTCGAGCGGGAAAAGGTCACCATCACCGGGCTTGTTCCGCCGCTCGCACTTCTGTGGCTGCAGGCGGCACCTTCATCGAAGCATGATCTTTCCAGCTTGCAGGTGCTGCAGGTCGGTGGTGCGAAGTTCATGCCGGAATCAGCGAAGCGCGTGCGTCCAACGCTCGGCTGCACGCTCCAGCAGGTGTTCGGTATGGCGGAAGGGCTGGTGAACTATACCCGTCTGGATGATCCCGAAGACATCATCGTGGAAACCCAAG
Organism: Rhizobium rhizoryzae; assembly: GCF_011046895.1. Lineage (NCBI taxonomy): Bacteria > Pseudomonadati > Pseudomonadota > Alphaproteobacteria > Hyphomicrobiales > Rhizobiaceae > Affinirhizobium > Affinirhizobium rhizoryzae. The sequence goes on from NZ_CP049250.1 coordinate 2,605,086, forward strand.
GGCGTCCCATCTCTCCGGATGACGAGATCCTGATCGTCGACGATCAGGGCAATCCCGTCGCGGAAGGCGAAGCGGGGAACCTGCTGACTCGCGGCCCCTATACGATCCGCAATTACCATAACGATCCGGGTGCGAATTCCCGTTCCTTCACACAAGACGGGTTCTACAAGACCGGCGATATCGTGAAGCGCACGCCGGAGGGCTATCTGGTGGTGCAGGGTCGCGCCACCGATCACATCAACCGGGCAGGCGAGAAGATTTCCGCAGACGAGGTGGAAGACCACCTGCTGGCGCATCCGAATGTTTTTGACGCAGCGGTCGTTTCCATACCGGATCCGTTCCTTGGCGAGCGCATCTGCGCTTTCGTTATTCCACAGGGCGAAAAGCCGAAGGGTCCAGCGCTGAAAGCCTTCATGCGCAGTCGCAAGGTCGCGGATTTCAAGGTTCCGGATCAGATCGTTTTTGTCGACGCCTTCGAACTGACGGCAGTCGGCAAGGTCAGCCGCAAGGAATTGCGGGCCCGCTTGAGAGCCCAGTTTCTTGGCGATGAAGAATTGAAAGCAGGACAATAGACTGATGGCTTTGCCGAAGATTGCACCCTATGCGCTGCCCACAGCGCAGGAATTGCCGACACCGAAAGGTCCATGGCAGCTGGAGCCGAAGAGGGCGGCTCTGCTGATCCATGACATGCAGAACTATTTCGTAAACGCCTTTACGCCGGACGCATCGCCCATAACACCTGCGACAGCACATATTTCACAACTGGCAAAGGCCTGCCGCGCGATCGGTATTCCGGTTTTCTACACTGCGCAGAATGGCAATCAGGATCGCCGTGATCGCGGTTTGCAGGCAGATCTCTGGGGGCCGGGCATGACTTCTGCACCGGAGCATCAATCGATTGTACCGGAGCTGCAGCCGGAAGCATCAGACTTCGTTCTGGTCAAGCATCGCTACAGTGCTTTCCAGCGTTCGAACCTCGAGACCATGATGCGGGCGAGGGGTCGCGACCAGCTGATCGTGACCGGCATTTACGCCCATATCGGCTGCATGATGACAGCCGCCGAAGCCTTCCAGCGCGACATCGAAGCCTTTTTCATCGCCGATGCCCTCGCAGATTTTTCACGCGATCAGCATGACCTCGCAATCAATTGGGTTGCGGGACGCTGCGGCATTCCGCTGACCACGCAGCAGGCTCTCGCCCGACTTGGAGCGTGAAGGAGAACGCGATGACCATCACTCTCGAAAAGATGCGCGCCGATGTGGCAGCGATCATTCACGAAGATCCCTCCGAGATCGGCTTTGACGACAACCTCATGGATCTTGGTCTTGATTCGATGCGGCTAATGAACCTCATCCTCACCTGGCAGGAAGCGGGCGTGGACCTGGATTTCGGCGAATTTGCCGAGGAGTTCACGTTGAACGGCTGGTGGCGGGCAATCGAGGCGAAGCGGGCAAACGCATGAGCAGCCTTTCGGCCAAGCCTATCGGATCTGCCATGCCATCCGGCGAGCACTTGTTGACGGAAGCGCAGGCGGGCTTGTGGTATGTTCAGCAGATCGACCCTTCAAATCCGATCCTCAACGCCAGCCAATATGTCGAATTAGCGGGTGAGCTCGACATCGACCTTTTCCGCCGCGCTTTCGCGCAGATGGTCGAGGAGGCCGATTGCCTTTCGCTGACATTCCACAGTGGTGCTTTCGGCCCATCGCAACGTCTTGACGCGATCACACGTCCTTCCCTCGAGATCGTAGATCTTCGTTCGGAGGCGGACCCGGCCTCTGCGGCGCTTGCGCTCATGCAGGCGGATACCGCAAGGCCGGTCAATCTTGGCCAAGGCCCTGTTGCTCGATTCACCCTCTTCAGGCTGAGCGAAGACAGACATTACTGGTACGAACGGATTCACCATCTGGCGATCGATGGATACGGGATCGTTCTCGTGACCAACCGTGTTGGCGAAATCTACTCAGGCCTGAAGTCAGGTACCGGAAGGGGCACACCGTTTGCGCCTTTCGCCCAGGCAATGGACGATGGAGCCGTTTATCTCTCTGACGACAGGCGGCGGCGTGATGCCGAGTTCTGGCGACATGAACTGGCAAACCTGCCCGAAGTGGTGAGCCTGGCAGGTGGCCGCGCCGTAAGCGAACATTCGTTCCGGCGGGAGACCCGGTTTCTATCCAAAGACCTCTTCGGCGTACTCGTAGCGCGAGCGGAGCATGCAAAGGTCACTTGGCCGGATCTTCTAACGGCGCTGGTTGCATCCTATTGCCGTCGTTTTGCGTCGGCTGCCGAGATCGTTGCGGGCGTGCCGCATATGGGTCGGCTCGGAAGCAAGGCGGCGCGCGTTCCCTGTACCTTGATGAATGTTCTGCCGGTAAGGTTCGAAAACACCGATCATCTGCCGCTTGATGAGGCAGCTGTCATTCACACGAAACGCCTCATGGCCTGCCGTCGCCACGGCCGTTATCGCAGCGAACAATTGCGCCGCGATCTGGGCTTGATCGGTGGGCAGCGTCGGCTGTTCGGTCCATTGATCAACGTACAGCCATTCGACATGCCGCCGAAGTTCGATGGTCTTGATGTCAGTCTTCACATCCTGGGCGCCGGGGCAGTGGATGATATCACCTTCACGTTCCGGGGTGATGCCAAAACCAGCCTGATGATGGAAGTGGATAGCAATCCGGCCCTCTATAGCGAAGAGGACACCAAAGCGCATTCGGCAAGGCTGATTGCTTATCTTGAAGACGCTCTGAAGGCGGAGCGTCTGGCCGATGTTGCGCTGGCCAGTCCGTATGAACGCCAACGATATCTGTTCGATGCGAACGCCACCTCGCATTCGGTTGAAGATGTCACGCTGGTCGAGTTGATCGAAAGGACGATGAACACGCATCCCAATGCGCCTGCCGTTATCTTCGAAGGCCAGACGCTGACCTATGCGGAACTGGATCGCCGTAGCCTCGCGCTCGCATCGCAACTTGTCGAGAAAGGGGCCGGACCGGACCGCCTCGTTGCCGTGGCGCTTCCGCGCTCCCTTGAGCTGATCGTCGCCCTGTTTGCGATCCTCCGGTCCGGCGCAGCTTATCTGCCGCTGGATGTGAGCCATCCCAAGGACCGCCTGTCGCGCATCCTTTCGTCGGCGCAGCCGGTGGTCATTCTTGGGGTAGAGAATGCTGCGGATCTATTTGACTATGCGCTTCTGCCGCCAAGTCGCTGGCGATCAGATGCGCAGCATACGGAATGGCCGGTCGCTACTACCGACAATCTCGCCTACGTGATCTACACGTCCGGCTCCACGGGCGAGCCAAAGGGCGTGATGATCGAACACCGAGCTATCGTCAATCGGCTCGTGTGGATGCGTCAGCATTATCGTTTCGGCCCAGCAGATCGCATCCTGCAGAAGACGCCCGCGACATTCGATGTTTCGGTCTGGGAGTTCTTTTTGCCCGCGCTGTGCGGCGCGACATTGGTGGTAGCACCGCCGGAAGCGCATCGTGATCCGCTGTCTATCGCGCGCATCATCCGCGACGAAAACATCACGACGCTGCATTTCGTGCCGTCCATGCTGTCCGCTTTCATGGCGGAGCCCTCAGTGGAAGGCTTGGAGGTCGCACGCGTCTTTTGTAGCGGCGAAGAGCTCACCGCCGAGCAGCGCGACCGCTTCCACCGGCTGATCAAGGGCGAACTGCATAATCTTTACGGACCGACGGAAGCGGCTGTCGATGTCAGCTATTGGGAGGCATCGGCGTCCGATACCTCTTCGCCACTGCCTATCGGCTGGCCGGTCTGGAATACCAGACTCTACGTCCTGGATGATCATCTTCAGCCATTGCCGCCCGGTGTGGCAGGTCATCTTTACCTCGGTGGCGTTCAATTGGCGCGAGGCTATCTCGGGCGAGACGATCTGACGTCAGACCGTTTTCTACCGGACCCCTTCATAGAAGGTCAGCGCATCTACAAAACCGGTGACATGGCAAAGCTTCGTGCCGATGGCGCCGTAGTCTATCTCGGTCGGTCTGATCATCAGGTCAAAATCCGCGGCCTGCGGATCGAGCTTGGAGAGATCGAGGCGGCTATCATGACCTCTGGTCTGGTGCGCGAGGCCGTCGTGATCGCGCGGGAGGATCGACCGGGTGACAAGCGCATCGTAGCCTATGTCGTTGCAGATCCATCGCTTGCCATCGAGGCCCTGCGCGAGAGCCTTTCTGCGAAGTTACCGGATTACATGATCCCGGCCGCATTCGTCAGGCTGGATGCTCTCCCCGTCACATCGAACGGAAAGCTTGACCGCCGCGCTTTGCCAGCGCCGGTTATCGATATTTCGGCCGGCCGGCGTGCTTCGTCACCGCTGGAACAGCTTCTGGCCATCCTGTTCAAGGAGATCCTTGAATTGGATGGCGATCCGACCGCGGAGAGCGACTTCTTTTCGCTGGGTGGCGATAGTTTGTCAGCGGTTCAGCTATGCCTGCGCATTCGCACCGAAACGGGTACTGATCCGGGCCTTGGTGCAATCTTCGAGCATCCGGCCATTTGCGATCTCGCAAAGGTGCTGGAGAAAGCAGGAAGCGACGAGGGGCTCGGTCCGATCATCCGTCTTGTGCGGGGCGACGAGACACTGGCACCCGTCTTTCTCATTCATCCGGCAGGTGGCATTGCCTGGGGTTACCGTCATCTGGCCCAGCAACTCGGTCGCCGACCTGTCTACGGCATCCAGTCTCCGAGGCTTTCGAAAGAGGCGGCTTCGCCGGAAAGCCTGGCATCGCTTGCCGCATCCTATGCGGAGCTGATCCGGCAGAACCACACAGGCATCTATCACCTTGCAGGCTGGTCGGTTGGCGGCATTCTTGCGCAAGCGGTTGCCGTAGAGCTTCAGCAGCAAGGTTTCGATGTTGGCCTCGTTGCGCTTCTCGACAGCTATCCTTGTGATTGCTGGCGCGCGGAGCCGGAGCCTGATGAAACGGCAGCGCTGCGGGCGCTGCTGGCCATTGCCGGTCATGATCCGCTTGAACACCCGGAACTCATCACGAAGGACGCGATCATCGCATTCTTGAAACAGGACGGCAGCTCGCTGGGCGGACTGCCGGACGCTGCCCTGGACGGAGTTATCCGGTCGGTCCTCGATACGAATCGGCTGGTCCGGGGACACTACCACAAACGTTTCGATGGCACGCTCACGCATTTCCGCGCAGCGCTGGATCACAAGGACAAGAACCTGACTCCGGCGCTCTGGGCTGCCTATTGCGCGGAAGTCGAGACAGTCGATGTCGCATGCCTTCATCCGCAGATGACCTCGGCCGGCGCTGTTCAGACGATCGCGCCTGAAATCCTGTCCAGCCTCACATTGCTTGAAAAGAAAGGAACCGCCTGATGCAGTTGACAGGCATTCAGGGAAAACGCGCTCTTGTCACGGGCGCAGCTGGCGGCATCGGAGCTGCAGTCGTGAAACTGCTCGTACAAGCGGGCGCTCATGTCGTCGCCACCGATCACAATGCCAATCATCCGCTTGAAATCGGACCAGAACATACGAGCGACGTCACGCTGCTTGAACTCGATGTTCGAGACAGTGCGGCCGTCGATGTGCTGGTCAATGAAATAGAGGATCAGCTTGGACCCATCGATCTCGGGATCAACGTCGCCGGAATACTGTCCACGACCAAGGTGGTAGACACGGATGATGCATCCTGGCGGAACATTTTTGCGGTCAATACGGATGGCGTTTTTCATGTCTCGCGCGCTCTTGCGCGTGTCATGCTGCCTCGCAAACGCGGAGCAATGGTCACAGTCAGCTCCAATGCCGCCGGAATTCCAAGGCAGGCAATGGCGGCCTATGCAGCCTCGAAGGCGGCGGCCACAATGTTTACCCGATGCCTTGGCCTCGAGCTCGCTCCGCACGGCATCCGCTGCAACATCGTCGCGCCCGGTTCCACCCTCACGCCGATGCAGACGGGCATGTGGGCAGACGAGCGTGGCGCAGAGCGCGTGATTGCGGGACTGCCGGAGCAGTTCAAGACTGGCATTCCACTTCAAAAACTCGCGACACCCGAAGATGTCGCGCATTCGGTCCTCTTTCTTCTGTCCGATCAGGCCAGCCACATCACCATGACGGATCTTTATGTCGATGGTGGCGCGACTATGCGGGCCTGATCGCAGGCATCTCAAGCTGTCGGGCAGGGTTCAACCCATGCCGTATTTCCTTCGATCCATCACAGTCATCACAGGATAAAACCAATGACGAAACTTTCGAGATCAAGCCAAATCACCCTGCGCACCGGAGTGGCACGGGTGGCAATCCTCACGAGTGCCATGTTGTTCGGCATGACCAGCGCCTTTGCGCAGGTCGCCTTTGAGCAGCCGGAGAAAGACTACAAGGGTCAGGTCCGGCTTGGTTCCGCAACGCGAGGCCAGCCATTGTTCTCGGGCGGGGAAGTGTCTGTGCAGGGGCAGAACTTCAAACCGGGGCAAAAGGTACAGTTGCTGAAAGGTGCGGTTGCGCTGAGCGAAAACGGTTTCACTGCCGACCAGGAAGGCAAGTTCGAAGGCAAATTCAAACTACCGGAAAATGCAGTCGTTGGAACTTATCCGCTGATCGTGACGACCGATTCGCCTTATTACGCAGACATTACCAAGCTGAAGATCTCGCCGAAGGTCTCGCTGTCCGGTGAGGACAAGTTCACGCTTTCGTCCGAGAAGCTTTCGCCGGGTCTCTACCAGATCGGCATCAGTGAAAAGAGCAATGCGGTCTTTGTTACGTCCGCGGTCGGTCGCCCACCCGTCAAAACATCTGAGATCCTCAAACTGGATCCTGAGACGCTGAAAGTCGTTGCGCGGGGAAAGCCTGCTGACGCAAAAGACGGCGGTGTACACGCAGTTTACGGTCTGGGTGTGGACGATGCAAAGGGGACGGTCTGGGTGACCAATACCCGCCAGAACACAGTTGCCGTCTACAAGCAGTCAGACCTTTCGCTGGTCAAGCAGTTCGAGCCGGGGCTTGCCCAGCATGCGCGTGACGTGAAAATCGATGAGAAGAATGGCAAGGCCTATGTCAGCCAAGTCGGAGAGCCGGAAGTTGCTGTCTTCGATACCAACACGCTTGAAAAACTACCTTCGGTGAAGATCGAGTCCAAGGTTCGCGGCGAGAAGTTCTCCCCCGCGAGCATCGATTTCGATCCGGCCAGCGGCAAGGTGTTCGTCATCAGCCTCTCGACCAATGAGGTGGCAATCATCGATTCGGTCGCTGGCAAGGTGGACAAGGTTCTGCCGGTGAAGGGTGGTCTTTCTACCATCGGCATCGCGTATGATGCAGCCGACGACCGCATTTTCGTGGCCGGGCAAGGCAGCGATAATCTGCTGATTCTCGATGGGAAGACGGGCGAGACGCTGCACAATGTTGCAGTGGGCGCTGGTTCGCTCAACGTCACTTTCGAACCGGTCAAGAAGCATGCTTATGTCAGCAGCCGCGATGCGGGAACGGTGACTGTCGTTGATGCAAACGGCAAGATCGTCGCCAACCTTCCGGTCGCACCCTTCGCAAACCACGTGGTGGCAGACGGTAAGGGCGGCGTTTACGCGGTCAACAAGTCCATGAACCCGGACGATCCAAACGGCGACCGCGTCACACTCATCACCGCGAAGTAAGATACGGAAAAGGCTCCGGCGCTCATCGTGCCGGAGCCTCTAAATAAGACTCAACATCATTGTTTGCTCAGAAGGCGCTATGGCGCTTTGCGAAGGCTCGGAGATTGGCTTGCTCTCGGCGCAACTCGCTGATGGTGGATGCCACTGTCGCTACAAACATGGTGCTGATCAATCCAGCAAGTGCAATCATCGTAACGTACATAGGCATCTCCCTTCTGATCAAGGAGCCCTATTCTCAGTAATAGGGCTGTCCGTAGTGTTGACTGGTCAGCTGCGTGTACTTCACAGCCTGAGTTTCATTTCTGTCCTGGTAGAGTGTCACAGTAGCGGTCATCATGACTGCGATAACGGCGGTCCATACGAGGTTGATCATCGTAATGGTGTCCGGCATTGCCGTTTTCTTCTTGGCGAACATCTCCGAATTCCTTTTTCATGACCAGAACGCGTTAAACGCGAACCGGTTCCGCACCAGTATGAAAGAATGGTTAAACGACGGGCTCTGAAGCGACCCTGAAAGCGCCGTTCATCTGGCGTTCAGGATTCAACCTCGTTCCAGTTCTCACGGATCGCCTCGATTGCGAGTTCCACAGCAAATGAAACAAGAACTGCGACAGCCATCAGCAAGATCAACATCGTTTTCCCCATCTCCAGTCAGGGCGTCCTTGCCTCTGCCTTGGATGATCCCACTTAACCAGAGGGCGTCTGAAACGGCCTTGAACGCTGCATTCATCTGGCGTTCAACCGCTGCGGGGTGCGCTGTCTTGCGATTTGCGGCAGTCCATGACACAAGGCGAACGCGACGCTGGAGGTATGCTTGACGAGCGCTTTCTATCCCGGATCCTTCGATCCCATGACAAACGGCCATCTGGATGTGCTTGTTCAGGCGCTGAATGTTGCCGAGCGCGTCATTGTCGGCATCGGCGTCCATCCCGGCAAGGTGCCTTTGTTCAGCTTCGAAGAGCGTGCCGCCATGATCCGCAGCTCGCTGACGGAGGCTCTGCCGGACCGTGCGGCTTCGCTGGAGGTGGTTTCCTTCGATGGTCTCGTGATCCATGCAGCGAGAGCGCACAATGCGCGCCTGCTGATCCGGGGGCTGCGCGATGGGACAGATTTCGACTACGAAATGCAGATGGCCGGCATGAATGCGCAGATGGCGCCGGACATCCAGACCGTGTTTCTGCCAGCGAGTGTTTCGTCCAGACCCATAACGGCCACATTGGTTCGCCAGATCGCGAAAATGGGCGGCGATGTAGGCTCGTTCGTACCAGCTTGCGTCGCAGGTGCCTTGGCATCCCGGTTCGCAAGCTGACGATCTTTTTCAAACGGAGTTCACCATGAAGCTTCTTTCTCTCGCATTTGCTGGCGCACTGGCCGCAGCCTCGCTCGCTTCACAAGCCTTTGCGGCTGCCGACGATTTCCTGACAATCCAGCTGAAGAATGGTCCGGTGGTCGTTCAGTTGATGCCGGAAATCGCACCGAAGCATGTGGCGCAGGTCAAGAAGCTGGCCGCAGAAGGCAAATATAACGATGTTGCCTTTCACCGCGTGATCGACGGTTTCATGGCGCAGACCGGCGACGTGAAGTTCGGCAACCTGACGAAGGGTTTTGACGCCCGCCGCGCCGGCATGGGCGGTTCCGATCTGCCGAATATTCCTGCCGAATTTTCCAAGGTTCCATTCGAGCGCGGCACGGTTGGCATGGCGCGTTCGCAGGATCCGAATTCCGCAAACTCGCAGTTCTTCATCATGTTCGCACCGGGCTCGTTCCTCAACGGTCAGTACACCGTGATCGGCAAGGTCGTTTCCGGCATGGAAAATGTCGACAAGATCAAGCGCGGCGCAGGCGGCAATGGCGAAGTTTCAGATCCCGACCGGATGATCAAGGTCACCGTCGGCAAGTAAAGGGCGGACATTCCGCATAGAAGGAGAGTGACTATGGCCGAGATCAAGGATCCGGAAAACACCATCATCATGGAAACGACAAAGGGCAAGGTTGTCATTGCTCTGATGCCGGATCTCGCACCGGGCCACGTTGCCCGCATCAAGGAACTGGCACGTGAAGGCGCCTATGACGGCGTTGTCTTCCACCGCGTAATCGCAGACTTCATGGCCCAGACCGGCGACGTGAAGTTCGGCAAGAAGGGCGGCGAGAGCTTCAACCCGGCTCGTGCCGGTATGGGCGGCTCCGACAAGCCGGACCTGAAGGCCGAATTCTCGGCTGTTCCGCATGTTCGCGGCACCTGCTCCATGGCGCGTTCGCAGAGCCCGAACTCCGCCAACTCGCAGTTCTTCATCTGCTTTACCGATGCTCCGTGGCTCAACAAGCAGTACTCTGTCTGGGGTCAGGTCATTGAAGGCATGGACTTCATCGACCAGATCAAGAAGGGCGAGCCGGTTTCCGATCCGGACTCCATCGTTTCGATGAAGGTTGCTGCCGATATCGCGGCCTGATCTCCCCATCGTGAGCGAATTGAAGCGCTCCGGTGTGGCCGGGGCGCTTTTCTTTTTGGGATGATGCCTTTATCAGCGTGCCTGATTTTGAGCGTCTCCTATCCAACGAACGGCCTTTGCACATGCGCGTCGATCTATTCGATTTCGATCTGCCAGAAGAAAACATCGCACTCAGGCCCGCCAATCCGCGGGATAGCGCGCGGCTGCTTCTGGTTCAGCCGCAGGGTGAAACCGTGTTGTCGGACCAGATCGTGCGTGATCTGCCGCGCTTTCTGAGAGCGGGAGACGCGCTGGTCTTCAACGATACCAAAGTCATTCCCGCCCAGCTTGAAGGTGTTCGAACCCGCGAAGGCGCGCCCGATATCGCCGTTTCCGCGACGCTTCACATGCGCACCGAGCCGGATGTCTGGAAGGCTTTCGCCAAGCCGGGCAAGCGCCTGAAGATCGGTGACCGCATTCACTTCGGCCATTCGGCGGAAACCTGTGCTCTCGGCAGCCTGGACGCGACGCTGGAAGACAAGGGCGACGGCGGCGAAGTAACGCTGCGCTTCGATCTGTCCGGTCCGGCGCTGGATGAGGCAATCATGGCCGTGGGGCATATTCCGCTGCCGCCCTACATTGCTGCCAAGCGACCGGAAGATGCGCAGGACAGCAAGGATTACCAGACGATTTATGCGCGGGAAGAGGGCGCTGTCGCTGCCCCGACCGCCGGATTGCACTTCACGCCGGATCTTTTCGCGGCGCTCGATGCGGCGGGGATTGAGCGGCATTTCGTGACGCTGCATGTGGGCGCGGGAACATTTCTGCCGGTCAAGGCGGATGATACGACCGAACACAAGATGCATTCCGAAATCGGTTATGTTTCGCAAGCGACAGCCGATGCGCTGAACGCGGTGCGGGCGAGGGGCGGGCGGATCGTCTCCGTTGGCACGACATCGCTGCGTCTTCTGGAAAGTGCCGCAGCTGACGATGGCAGCCTGAAGGCCTGGAGCGGCGCGACGGATATCTTCATCACGCCCGGCTACCGCTTCAAGATCATCGATGCGCTGATGACCAATTTCCACCTGCCGCGCTCGACGCTGTTTATGCTCGTTTCCGCTTTTGCCGGTTACGAGACGATGCGCGCGGCTTACGATCATGCGATTTCCACAGGCTATCGCTTCTATTCCTATGGCGATTCCAGCCTGCTTTTCCGGAACGATTCACGATGACCGAGAACTTCACGTTCAACCTCAAGGCCACTGACGGCAAGGCGCGGCTTGGCGAAATTACCATGCCGCGCGGCACCATCCGTACGCCCGCCTTCATGCCTGTCGGTACGGTTGGCACGGTCAAGGCCATGTATCTGGATCAGGTGCGGGACGCCGGTGCCGATATTATTCTCGGCAACACCTATCACCTGATGCTTCGCCCCGGCGCGGAGCGGGTGGCGCGCCTTGGTGGCCTGCACGAACTGATCCGCTGGCCGGAACCGATCCTCACCGATTCCGGCGGCTTCCAGGTCATGTCGCTTTCCGGCCTGCGCAAGCTGGATGAGCAGGGCGTGACCTTCAAGAGCCATATCGATGGCTCGCTGCATCATATGTCGCCGGAACGCTCCATCGAGATCCAAGGCCTGCTGGATTCCGATATCCAGATGCAGCTTGATGAATGCGTGGCGCTTCCGGCTGAGCCGAAGGAAATCGAACGCGCCATGGAGTTGTCCTTGCGCTGGGCAGAACGCTGCCGGGTGGCCTTCGGCAACCAGCCTGGCAAGGCCATGTTCGGTATCGTGCAAGGCGGTGATCAGCCAAACCTGCGTATTCGTTCGGCCGAAGGCCTGAAACAGCTCGACCTGAAGGGCTATGCGGTGGGCGGTCTGGCCGTTGGCGAGCCGCAGGATGTCATGCTTGACATGCTGAACATCACGCTGCCGGTCTTGCCTACCGAGAAGCCGCGGTACTTGATGGGCGTCGGTACGCCGGACGATATCATCAAATCGGTGGCACGCGGTATCGACATGTTCGACTGTGTCATGCCGACCCGGTCCGGTCGCCACGGTCTGGCCTTCACCCGCAAGGGTAAGGTCAACATCCGCAACGCCAAGCACGCCGAGGACATGCGTCCGCTGGACGAACAATCCAGCTGCCCGGCGACGCGCGATTATTCCCGCGCCTATCTGCACCACCTCGTGCGCTCCAATGAAGCGCTCGGCGGCATGCTGCTCTCCTGGAACAATCTTTCCTATTATCAGGAGCTGATGCAGGGCATTCGCAAGTCGATTGCCGAAGGGCGCTTCGAGGATTTCATGGCTGAAACGCAGGAAGCCTGGGCGCGCGGCGACGATTGATAAGTCTGAGACCGATTGTCAAAGAGCAGACGCGACTTCGCGCTCACGCGGCAGAACCTGCCCGTGGTGTGAGGGTCAGTTCGGGCCGTATCCGTGTCAGGGGTACGGGGTATGCGGTCGGGGCACTGAAAGCTGCCTCGATATGGTAGTAGTAAGTGACACCTCTCAGCGCCCCGTTCAGCGGTTTATGCTCGCGACTTCGGTCTCTCTGCCTAGAATGATGATTTGAGCCCTTTAACCGCCGCCTGCCCGATGAAACCGGACGGACCACAAGCGGCGAAGCCCAAACCACCATTCCCCATGTGTGCCACACAGGCACGCCTGACGCGCCAGTTCGGAGATGAAATGGAGGGTTAGATCCGATGCCCTGCCATTTCCCCCGTGTCGTCAGAGGGAGACCATTTTCCGCGAACCCGGAGGTGAAGGTTTTGCGTCTACCCCTTCACGCCCGCGCCGGTCCCGCATCGCCAGCACGCCTGCCGGTGTAACCGTTGCGGAACGGGAGTAGTGAAACATGAGTGGAATAGGGTGGCGGAGTGAGGGGCGAAAAATATTTGAGACGGCGACGATTTTTTCGAACGTAGGTGGGTCGGATCGGACTTGAGTGCTCGACGCACAGTCTTTATCCGGGGCTTAACCCCCCTCTGTCCTGCCGGACATCTCCCCCTCAAGGGGGGAGATCGATCCGTGGGTAGCCCTTCGCTCCAGATCTGACCCTATCGTGCCTAGCAAAACTCCATCGACGAGAGATGGTGCGCGAGCATCTCGCACAGTCTTTATCCGGGGCTTGCCCCCCCCCTCTGTCCTGCCGGACATCTCCCCCCTCAAGGGGGGAGATCGATTCGTGGCTAGCCCTTCGCTTCAGATCTGGCCCTATCGTGTGGAGCAAAACTCCATTGACGGGAGATGGTGCGCGAGCATCTCGCACAGCCTTTATCCGGGGCTTAACCCCCCTCTGTCCTGCCGGACATCTCCCCCTCAAGGGGGGAGATCGGCAGAACGGTAGACCTTCGCTCCAGATCTGGCCCTATCGTGCTTAGCAAAACTCCATTGACGGGAGATGGTGCGCGAGCATGTCGCACGGTCTTTATCCGGGGCTCAACCCCCCTCTGTCCTGCCGGACATCTCCCCCTCAAGTGGGGAGATCGGCAGAACGGTAGACCTTCGCTCCAGATCTGGCCCTATCGTGCTTAGCAAAGCTCCATTGACGGGAGATGGTGCGCGAGCATCTCGCACAGTCTCTATCCGGGGCTCTACCCCCCTCTGTCCTGCCGGACATCTCCCCCTCAAGGGGGGAGATCGGCAGAACGGTAGACATTCACTACCCATCTTCCGTTGTGGGACTTTCCTGCACCCAACAAGTCAGGATTTTGGAGCGAAGGGCTAACCACGAATCGATCTCCCCCGCTTCCAGGGGGAGATGTCCGGCAGGACAGAGGGGGGTATGCGGCGTCCGCGCCCTATGGGCATCGCCCGAACTTACTTCCAAAGGTAAAGCGGCTGATTGCATGCGCATGCACGGAATAAATCCCCCACATCTTGCAATTGCAGCTGCAACCTCGGCGGCATAGACTGACCGCGGAACCGGAAGTAACGGGCCGGTTCCGGGGTGTCGAAACCTCTCGTACGTTGGGCTGGCATCCGCTAAACGAGATGTCCTCTCAGTCACCGGTTGGTGGCTGAGCGCTTGAGCTTGGCTTATAAGCTCTCCACCTTCTATGGCTGGGGAGGCCCTGACGCATGTCCAAGGTGCTTGCACCTAAAGGTCAGGGCAGTCGTACGTACGCGATTTTCGAACTCCCCGGCCGCCAGAGGCTTCCAAGCAACTTGGCCTTTGGCGCGCCATCCCCCCGTTTCAAATGATGCGATGCGGCGTGTCGGTGGGCGGGCTTTGGTCGTCCACTGGCTGCCCGCGCTCCACGCCTTCAAGACGCGTAGACCGGGAGGCGTCAAAGCCATGGACAATTACAATCTCGCTGCCGACCTGCTGGCCACCTTCCGAGCCTCGCCGGATATCATCAAGGCGCTATGGTTGATCGTGCCGCCGGGCTTTGCATTTGCGGTGCTCAAACTGCTGCTTTCAGGACGAAAGGCGGCGCGACTACCAGCGAAGATTATTGATCAAGGCGCTGCAACCCCTTCAACTGCCCAGCTTGATCTTGAGCCTTTCGCGATTACGCATCTTTCGGCGCCAAACCTCGCATGCGTCATTGACCAGCCGCTGCGGGATAGACGCGATTGATGAGAGCAATGAGCGAAACAGTTCAGATTCCCTGGCTGGTGGTTTTGGCCAGCATTCGAACGCCATTCACCTTGTAGGTGCCATCATCCTGCAGGCGCATGTCGTAGATCGCTGTAGAATCCTTCGTTCCGCGACCCGTCAGAATGACTTCCTGGAACACGACCTCGCCGCCACCGACAAGTTTTGACCGACCGAACGCGTAGTTCACGGCGTGATAAAGCGGCTCGTATTTCTCACGCACCATGGTGAGGAAAACCCGCTCATCGGGAAACATGCTGCGGATGCCGGGCGATGCGAAGGAGTAGGCGGTGCGCGCGTCATCGGTTTTCAGAGCCTCGATCTGATCAGCGATGATTTTCTGCGCTTCCGCCACCGGATCTTCCGCCGAAGCCGGGCGCACGAAAGCAAGGACGAGGGCAACAAGAGCGAATGCGAGTCGAAATGCCATGCGCGTTCTCCTCGAAGATGGAGTGACAGGATAATCCAGATTTTGCCGAGGTGAAGAGGGGAAACCGCGCATACCTTCACAAAGCCGACACAAACTGTTTCCGAGACGCAACTACGGCGATAATTCAGAATCCGATCATGCATTGGTTTGGGCGGCGATCTTGTTTCCGCCACAGCGAAGTGAGATTCGTTGGTTCGCACTCCCTCCCGGTTATCTCGACATGAAAATCCTTGGCGCTCCGGCGTTGCTGTTTTTCTGCAACGCCATTGTCTTCGTTACATTGTTCACCCGTCTGCCTGCGATCCAGCAAAGCCTGGGCGTGGACAAGGCGTGGCTTGGCCTCGCGCTTCTTGGCGCGCCGATTGGCACTTTTCTGGCGCTGCCCGTTGCAGGGCGCGTGGTGAACGCGCTGACCCCTCGTGTAGCTGCACCGCTTCTGCTTTCGGCTGCGGCGCTGACGACGCCATTCCTGACCATCGCTCCTTTCTGGGGCTTCTTTCTCTGCTTCCTGCTGTTTGGTTTTTTGCGCACCATTCAGGATGTCGCAGCCAACATGATTGCCACCGGGATCGAGCAGCGGACGGGCAAGAAGGTGCTTTCGCGAAGCCATGGTTTCTGGTCGATCGGTCTTCTGATCGGTTCGCTGGCGTCGGGGTATCTGGCGGAAGCAGGGCTCAGCCCGTTCCTGCACCAGTCCGGTGCGGTGCTTGTGGTTTTCCTCTGCTGCTTTACGGTCTGGCGCATCGCGCCGCCCGACATGCAGTTTACGGCGACGGCGGGAAAGCGACAGGTTTTCGTGCTGCCGGACCGCATCATCATTCTCATCTGCGTGATGGTCTTCGGCATCTGCATCAGCGAAGGGGCCGTGTACGACTGGGGGATTTTCTACCTACGGGAAGTTCTTTCCGCCGATGCCTCCACCGCCGGCATTCTCTATGCGCTGTTTACCGTCGGCATGGGCGCCACGCGACTGGTGGGTGACAAGCTGCGGGAGAAGTTCGGTGCCAAGACGCTGGTGCGAGGTTCTGCAGGCGGCGTCGCTGTTGGGATCGCGCTGCTCTTGTCTGCGCAGGGCCTTTGGCAGGCGGGCATTGCGCTCTTCCTGATCGGATGTGGTGTTGCGCTTGCATTTCCATTGGCCGTGGCCACGGCGATCGAACGGGGGCAGGGGCAGCCTGCGGACAATCTGGCCGCGCTATCGCTGACGCTTCTGCTTTCGAATATCGGCGTTCCACCACTCCTCGGGTTCGTTGCGGAACATGCCGGGCTTCCGGCAAGCTTTGCTGTGCTCTTGCCCTTCCTGGTCATAAGCTTCATCATGGCGCCCGTCGCTCAGGGACGGGTGCCCCGATTGCTGGCAGGGCGTGTGCCTGTTGCTGCAAATGATGGGGAAAAAGAGGTGCTGGCCGCTGTTTCGCCACAAGATGCGGCGAGGGGTTGAGGCGAGCGATGTGACGCAGTACGAGAGGGTGACCTTGGAAAATCTTGCACCAGGTGGAACCGTGATCGACCCATACAAGATGCTGGGCGTGGCGCGCGATGCAGACGGCGCAGCCATCAAAACCGCCTACCGCTCCCGCGCAAAGACAGCACATCCGGATGCAGGCGGTGATGTGGACGCATTTTCGAAGCTGACGGCATCTTATGAACTGCTGCTCGATCCCGTGCGCCGCAAGGTTTACGATGACACGGGTTATGATCCGCAACTCACCGACAGCAAGGATCTGGAGGGACTGCTGGTCCTCGACACGCTGGTCAACGAGATCATACTGGATGAGCGGGCACCCGGCAGCTTCGACCCGATTGCCGCCATGCGCCGCAAATTGACAGACCGGATCGTCAATACACGTTTTCATATTCTGGAGCTGGAGCGCCATCGCGGTCGTATTCGCAACCATATGGACCGCATGGGCAGGCGCCCGGACAGCGACGTCATAGGCCGCATGCTGACCGCCCGTTGCGATACGATTGCCGATGCCATTACCAAAGCCGAGGGTGAGATCAAGGTGATTGAACAGGCCTATTCCATGCTCGACGGCTATACCTATGAGCTGGAAGTGGAACTTCCCAAGGCTGCGGAATAATACGGAAGGGTGATCCCGGGCTGGACAGGTGGGAAGCTCGCCTGCCTGTTCGTTGGCCATAGGCAGAAAGCGGAAAAATGCCTATGTTCTCCATCCCTGTCGCGTCCGCTTGACACAGCCCGGGTTCGATAGCCAAACCGGCACAACCCCAGACTGTTCCAGACCAGTTACATGAAAAGCGGGAGTTGGGCGGACGTTTCTGTTGCTTCCTCGCTGAGGCTGGACAGCGTGACGCCGAGCAATCGCACACCCTTGCGAAACGGATAGACGGTTTCCAGAAGCGATTCCGATATGCCCAGAACTTCTGCCTCGTTCACAAAGCACAATGTTTGGGTGCGACTGCGGGTAATCTGCTGGAAATCGCTGTACTTGACCTTCACCGTGACTGTCTTGGCGGTCATGTTGCGGGCGCCACAATAGGCCCAGATCTTGGCGACAAGCAGCGCAAGTTCCGCCTTTGCAGCACCAAGGTCGCTGATATCGGCCGCGAACGTATCTTCCGAACCGATGGATTTGCGCACGCGATCCGGCTTCACCTGACGGTTGTCGATGCCCCGCGCGATACAGTAAAAATAGGGGCCGGACTTGCCGAAATGATCGGTCAGGAAGGGCAGCGATTTCGTCTTGAGGTCGCCGCCTGTATGGATGCCGAGCCGGTGCATTTTCTCCGCCGTTGCAGGACCGACGCCGTGAAACTTCTTCACCGGAAGCTGTTCCACAAATGCCGGGCCGTTGCGGGGCGTGATGACGGCCTGACCATTGGGCTTGTTCAGGTCACTCGCCATCTTGGCTAGAAACTTGTTGTAGGAGATGCCCGCCGAGGCATTCAAGCCGGTGACAGCCTTGATCTTCTGGCGGATTTCCAGAGCAATTTCCGTCGCGATCGGCATGTCCTTCAGGTTCTCGGTCACATCGAGATAGGCTTCATCCAGCGAGAGCGGCTCGATGAGCGGCGTATATTCCGCAAAGATCTCACGGATCTGCTGCGACACGGCCTTGTAGACCTCGAAGCGCGGGCGGACGAAAATGAGGTCCGGACATTTGCGCGCCGCCGTCACCGAGGGCATGGCGGAATGGACGCCGAATTTGCGCGCCTCGTAGCTGGCGGCGGCCACGACACCGCGCGCCGCTGCCCCGCCAACTGCAACCGGCTTGCCTCTCAGATCCGGGTTATCGCGCTGCTCCACAGATGCGTAGAAGGCATCCATATCGACATGGATGATCTTGCGGATCGCGTATGTCGATATCGGCGCCGCCTTGGACAACTCGACGGACTGGTTTTCTGCAGAGGTCTGCACGGCGAATTCCATCATCTCTCATGGCCGGAACAAATATGGAACATATCAGCCCTGCCTTGATGTTGGAAGACGAATTTAGCGGTTGTGGAGAATGTTCCTTCAACTCCCCATGGAAAGCAACCGAGGAGTCGCAGAGTGACGGAACCGGAGCGGGGGTCTTGTGATTGATGCGAGCCGTACATCGAGGGCTTTCCGTGACCGCTCCCATATCTTCCGATCTTCGCCGCTCCATCTATGCGCTTGCTGCGCTGAACTTCTTTCTGGCCGATGCCCGAGATGGACTGGGACCGTTTCTGGACGGATTTCTGGCCACCCGCGGATGGGAGCCCTTCACGCTGGGCCTCCTGGCGACAATCGGCGGCGTGCTCGGCATGGTCGCGACACCGCTTTTCGGCGCGCTCGTCGATGCTTCCTCTCGAAAGCGAACGCTGATCATCCTGCCCGTGGTGCTTGTGACCGCCATGGCGCTCTGGACGCTGGCCACGCCCAACAATTTCTCTGTCTTCGGCGGGCAATCGGCAACGGCTGTCGTTGGCGCGGTGATCGGGCCTGCCCTGATGGGGCTGACGCTCGGGCTCGTTGGCGAAAAACGATTCTCGGATCAAGTGTCGCGCAACGAGTTCTGGAACCATGCAGGCAATGTGTTCTCTCTTGGGGCAATCTATATCGGAAGTCTCTACTTCGGCCTGAACGGGGTCGTGGGCCTGATGTTGTTGACGGCCCTGGCGGCGATCATCGCGACATTGGCAATCAACCCTGCGCACATTGACAACCGTGTGGCGCGCGGTATGGGAGCAAAGGAGCAGGACGATGGGCCATCCGGTCTTTCCGTACTCACCCATAGCAAGGGCCTTATCCTGCTGGCGCTTGTGCTGATGATTTTCCACTTCGGAAACGCGCCGATCAGCCGGCTGATTGCGCAGGATTTTTCGATCCAGCTAGGCAGCCCTTTTCGTACGACGGCCATTACGACGGGCATATCGCAGGTTTCCATGATCGTCATGGCCCTGATCGCACCGTGGCTCATCACCCGGTTCGGGCTGGGCTTCGTGTTCGTGGTCGCGCTGATGGCTCTTCCGATCCGCGGTGTGATCGCAGGGAGCTTCTCTGACTTCGCAGCCATTTATCCCGTGCAGTTTCTCGACGGGGTGGGAGCGGGTCTCATCGGCATTGCGACACCGCTGGCGGCAGAACGAATTCTGTCCGGCACCGGGCGCTTCAATGTCGGGCTTGGAGCGGTGATGACGGTGCAGGGGGTTGGCGCTTCGCTGAGCAATATCGTGGCCGGATGGCTGACGGATCAGGGTGGCTATTCGCTCGCCTATTTCGTCCACGGTGGTGTTGCCGCCTTCGCGCTCCTCCTCTTCATGTTTGGCGCAAAGGCGATTGCGCCTGAGCCGCGTAAAGGCGTTGCGTAACAATTGCGATGGATCCCGCGTAGGAGGATCGGAAATTCGCTCACTGCGCCTCGCCAGTTGCAATCCTTGCACTAGATGAAGCCCGGTCCAGATCCGCTGGCGCCAGTCTGTGCGTTTTCGTCTGTACACGTTTTTTCATGGCTTGATCCGGGGAAGGGATTTTCAATGACTGCCATCCGCAAACACATCAGCGCGCTCGTCGTGGCGCTTGGACTATCGGTCACAGCGGCACAGGCCCAGGTCGTCGTTTCCTCGAAGATCGACACTGAAGGCGGCGTGCTGGGCAACATCATTCTCAGCATGCTGAAGGCAAACAACATCGAAGCAACCGATCGTCTGCAACTGGGTGCAACGCCGATCGTACGCAAGGCGCTTCTGGCAGGCGAAATCGACATCTACCCGGAGTATACGGGAAATGGCGCCTTCTTCTTCAACAAGGCGGACGATCCTGCCTGGAAGGATGCGGCAAAGGCGTTCGAGACCGTAAAGAAGCTGGATTACGACGCGAACAAGGTGGTCTGGCTTTCAGCTTCACCGGCCAACAACACCTGGGCAATTGCCCTTCGCAAGGATGTGGCCGACAAGAACAAACTGAAATCGCTTTCGGATTTCGGGAAATATGTGACCGGTGGCGGGCAGGTCGTTCTCGCAGCGTCTGCGGAATTCGTCAATTCCGCTGCAGCTTTGCCAGCCTTCCAGACGACCTACAGCTTCAAGCTCCAGCCCAACCAGTTGATCACGCTTTCCGGTGGCGATACGGCCGCGACAATCGCGGCGGCGGCCAATCAGACCAATGGCGCAAATGCTGCCATGGTCTACGGGACCGACGGTGGCATTGCGCCATCCGGGCTTGTGGTTCTGGAAGACGACAAGGGCGTGCAGCCGGTCTACCAGCCGGCGCCGGTCATTCGCGAAGACGTTCTCAAGAAGAACCCTAAAATCGAGGACATCCTCAAGCCGGTTTTCGCAAAGCTAGATCTCGTGACTTTGCAGGAACTGAATGGACGCGTTCAATTGGGTGGCGAACCTGCCAAGGCAGTGGCCGATGATTTTCTGAAGAAGAACGGCTTTCTGAAGTAATCCTATGATTGATCGGGGAGCCGGATCGTCTTCCGGCTCCGGTCGGGAAGCGTGAAACGGGCAGGGCGGATTTGATCAAACAAAAGATCGACAAACTGGGGGTTGTCATCGCGCTCATCGCCATGCCAGCGCTCCTCTTTGTCCCGTTCGTCACGTTCAAGGCCAACCGGATTGTACAGGGACAGCCGGTTTGGGTTTTCTCGGCCTTGCCTGCATGGGCCGCCGCCTGTTTGACGCTGGTGGTCGTTGCGGTGCTCGTAAGCGCGATCTTGAAAGCGGGCGTGCTGGTCAGAATGATCGCGGCATGCCTTGGTCTTGTCACGGTACTCGTCGCGATCGGCCTCGCAGCCAGCTTTCTCACGCCGGAAGGCAACAGTTTTGCGCGCGTCTCGACGGCGAGCGGTTTCTGGATGCTGCTGTTTGCGTTTTCGATGCTGCTGATTGATGCACTGGCCCGATTGCGTCCAAGACCACTGGTCCGAATTTTCCTTCTCCTGGCCGGCCTCGTGCTGTTGGGACTGCTTGCGCGGAGCGGCGTCTGGAACGAGCTTTCTCTCTTGAAGGAGTTTTCAAGCCGAGCTGACAGCTTTTGGCGCGAAGCGTGGCGACATCTGGCGCTTGCGGTCGGATCGCTCGTGACTGCCTTTGCCATGGGATTGCCGCTTGGCATTCTGTGCTATCGGGTCGAGCGTTTGAGAGCCGCGATACTGAACGTTCTCAATGTCATCCAAACCATCCCATCGATCGCGCTCTTCGGACTGCTGATCGCGCCGCTCGGTTGGATAGCGGCAAATCTGCCTGGCGCATCGGAACTCGGCATCCGGGGTATAGGAGCCGCACCCGCCTTCATCGCGCTCGTTCTCTATGCGCTGCTTCCCATCGTGGCCAATACGGTGAGCGGCCTGGTCGGCGTGGATACTGCCGTCAGCAATGCTGCCAAAGGCCTTGGCATGACCGATGGACAGATCCTGCGACGGATAGAGTTGCCGCTTGCCATGCCCGCCATCCTCACGGCCATTCGCATTGTCTTGGTGCAAAACATCGGCATGGCGACGATCGCGGCGCTGATTGGCGGTGGCGGCTTCGGCGTCTTCGTTTTCCACGGAATAGGGCAGACTGCGACGGATCTTGTGCTGCTTGGGGCGCTGCCAACTGTCGCGCTTGCGCTTAGTGCCGCCGTGATCATGGACGCGTTGACCGAACTTGCCACCCGCGCTCGCAAGGAGATTGCTACCGCATGATCGAGATAGACGAGATCTCCAAACTTTACGATGGGCGCGCTGTCGTGGACCGGGTTTCGATGCAGATTCCAGCGTCGACGATCACCGCGATCGTGGGCACATCCGGCTCCGGCAAGACCACGCTCATGCGCATGGTCAATCGCCTGATCGACCCCACCTCCGGGAAGATCAAAATCAACGGGCAGGATATAACATGCACACAGCCCCACGAATTGCGGAGGCGAATCGGCTACGCCATCCAGGGACACGGCCTCTTCCCGCACCAAACGGTCTACGACAATATCGCGACGGTACCGCGTCTCCTGAAATGGGACAGAGCAAAGATCGAGCAAAAGGTGCGCGAACTGCTTGCCCTTTTTCAGCTGGAGTTTGACAGCTTCGCACGGCGATATCCGCATGAATTGTCCGGCGGTCAGCAGCAACGCGTCGGTGTAGCACGCGCCCTTGCGGCAGAGCCCGACCTGCTGCTGATGGACGAACCTTTCGGCGCGCTCGATCCGATCATCCGGGCCAAGGCACAAAGCGATTTGCGGGATATTCAGCGCAAACTCGGCACGACGATTCTGCTTGTGACCCACGATATGGACGAAGCATTTCGTCTTTCCGATCGGATTGCCGTGATGAATGCGGGCAAGCTGCTGCAGTATGCAGAACCGCGAACGCTTTTGACGCATCCAGCGGATTCCTTCGTGGCGGAAATGGTGGGGCAGGCAGAGCGCGCTTTCCGCCTATTGTCCCTGAATGGCGTGGATGCGATTGCCGAAGATGGGCAGGCCGCTGGCGCAGCTTTGCCCGCGGATCTGACCCAGCGCGAAGCCTTGTCAGACCTTCTCTGGAGCGGACGTGATGCGGCGCCTATTGCCCAGCCGGACGGGCGGGCCCCAAGGCGGGTAACACTGTCGCGTCTGCTTGCGGCGGCGGCGGAGCGATGATGCAGATCACGGCGGGTTCGTTGACAAGAGCGCTATTCGGCCTCGGCATTCTGGCCTTTCTTGTGAGGCCGGAATGGTTTGAACCGGCTCTTCGGCTGCTTGTCGATCAGAACATGCCGGTCATCTACCTTCAGGGCAATCTGCTGTCTCTTCTGCTTCAACATCTGGCCCTGGTTCTTGCCGCAACAATGGTAGCTGCCATCCTGGCTGTCAGCGCCGCCATTTTCGTCACGCGGCCGGTCGGTAGTGATTTTCTGCCGATTTCCCGCAGCATCGTTTCAATCGGCCAGACCTTTCCGCCCGTTGCAGTTCTGGCCCTTTGCGTGCCCGTTCTGGGGTTCGGCAACGGACCCACCCTCGTAGCACTCATCCTTTACGGCCTTCTTCCAATCTTCGAGAATGCGCTGACAGCGCTGCGCACGATAGATCCGGCGGTTCTGGAGGCGGCACGAGGCAGCGGGATGAGCGAGCCGCAGAAGCTGATACGAGTTGAACTGCCGCTCGCCATGCCCTTAATCATATCCGGCATCCGACTATCCGCAGTCATCAGCGTTGCGACGGCCACGATCGGCTCCACGGTGGCGGCAAAGACGTTGGGCGAAGTCATCTTTGCAGGCCTGCAGAGCTACAATTACGCCTTCATTCTCCAGGGAGGAGTGCTTGTGGCGGCACTGGCTTTGCTGATCCATGATACCCTGATGATCGTGGAATACCGGGTGCAGCGGCTTCGACGCCCCTTGAGTGAATGAAGATACGAACCAGTGCGTTTCCGGGCGCCTGCAAACAGATCCCGTCGCGCAGGTCAACCGACTCGCCGTCGGCGCTGCCATCCTGGTAGACGGGCAAACGACAGTCGTCCCGCACATAAAGCGTAAACTCGCGCATGCGCGCCATTCCGTTCGGAGCCGGGCGCCGGACACCATCGCGGCGAACCTGCAAGGCCAGACGATGGGTAAATTCGCCGCCTGCACTCAGATCGCCAAAGCCGTTATCCGGCAGGAAACGGTTTTCTCGAAAGCCAAGCGACTTGAAGAAGGCATAGTCTGTTTCCAAACCGGAAACATCGAGATGAAGATGGCCGATATAGGCGAGATCGGAAACAGGAGCGACCGCGGCCAGATCGCAGACCTGCGCCAGTTCCCATTCAACATCGAGTGGAAGAGGAGGACCGAGAGGGCGATCCGAAACACCAGTCGCTGCGAAGCGGGACCCTGCGTCGAGCTCCGTGCGCCGCCGCTCCGGAGTTTCCAGAGTGACCTCCACACCTAATCCGTCAGGATCCGTGAAATACAATGATTTAGCGATGACCCGGTCGGTTGCTTCCACCTCTACATTCTTGCCGAGGAGACGCCTGAAGATACGGGAAAACTCTGCCTGGCACGGAACATGGATCGCAAGATGATGAAGTCCGTCAAAACCTTCTTGCGCGGCAACCTTTGCGCACGGGTGGAGCACGATCAACGTGCGCCACGCTGTACCGAGCTCTGCGACCGCGCCGAGTCTCCGAGGTTTCAGACCGACGACACCCTGCCAGAATGCAATTGCACGCTCAAAATCCGTCACCTCCAGATGAACGCATCCATAGAATGTCGTCTCCTCGGTCAACGAAAGAGGAGACACGGTTGCATTGTGGTTTGCCAAAATTTCCAATGTCACCCTCCCAGGAACATAGAATAAATAAATACGATTTAATTCGTCACTTCTAAATATTCGCAATTTTCATTATTGGCATCCGAATAGATAACAGAGGTTAGTTCAGAGATTTGCTTCGTGTTGATCGAAAATATCTCTTTATTCTCATGTGATCATGATCTAGATTGTGAATGCTCGATTTCTCAGGTGTTGATGATGGACAGTCTGCTCAGCTTGCGGGTTTTCGCAGCCGTTGCCGAATTGCGGAGCTTCGCCGCCGCCGCAGAGCGCCTTGAACTTTCTGCAGCCATGGCCAGCAAGCATGTTCAGAAGCTTGAACAACGGCTCGCGACGCGACTGCTGCATCGAACCAGCCGGAGCGTGAGCCTGACGGAAGACGGCGTCATCTATCTTGAGCGGGTTCGACGGCTTATCGAGGGCCTTGACGACGTGGAGGCCCAGATTGGCGAGAGCCGACAGGTACCCCGAGGTACATTGCGGATCAGCGCGCCGCAATACCTTGCAAATCCTGGCTTTTCGCAATGCCTTGTCGAGTATGCACAGCGTTATCCAAACGTGAAAATGGATATCGATCTGGAGGGCAGGGTGGTTAACCTTGCGGCGGAAGGTTTCGACATCGCATTGCGGACAAGCTACTCGCTTGACGAGGGATTGATCGCGCGCAAGCTGGGACATGTGCCGTTTCATCTCGCCGCTGCACCGTGCCTGCTCGAAAAATTGGGTCGGCCAGCACAGATTTCCGATCTGAACGACAAACCGTTTCTCTGTTATTCTCCGTACGGGACAGATGGTCGTATCCGTTATGAGGACGGCAATAGGATTGTGGATCTCCAGTTCAAACCGGTGTTTTGCAGCGACCACGAGCAGCTACTTCTTCAATGCGCCAGGAAAGCAATGGGGTTCATGTTCCTGCCCGCCATATTGGCAGAAGAGGAATTCTCTCACGGCAGGCTGGAGCGTGTTTTGCCGAGCGTCCTCAACATTGCTCCACCCCTTTATGCGGTTTACTCTTCCAGCGCCTATCTTCCGGCGAAGATCAGAACATTCCTGGATTTCATCCGCCATCGCAGCAATCTCGGCTGGTTGATCAACGGTGATGAAACAACTTCGGAATCGGGCTCATTGTAGCAAGATAACCAGGGATTACGTGACGCTTTGAACACCATTCCGTGCACTCCCAGACAGGAGGCGAATATGGCGGAAGAGGTGGGATTCGAACCCACGGTACGCTTTCACGCACGCCGGTTTTCAAGACCGGTTCCTTAAACCACTCGGACACTCTTCCATGTCTGCCGACGCAAAGCGCGACGGCCCGGTTTGGAGCGGTTTATAGTGATGTGATGGGTTGCGTCAACTGCACTCGTACAGCACGCAACGGATTTTACGTGATCGTCAGACATTGGCGCGCAGCCGAGCGGAACAGTGGCTCAAACAGTCGCGACGCGCCCTTGGGATTTTAGTCAAATGTTAACCATATTTGCGAGTAATTTTAATTATCCACTCTTTTGGATCGCAATTTGGCCACGTTGAGGGCAAAACTTCGGGCACATGAGAGCGACAGGGTCTCGGCCCTTGCTTGCTCGCCGTTTTGGGACGGCGCCTGTAGTGTGTTATGCGTGGGGCAAGAGTTTGAGTTCGCGAAAGAATAAGCTCGTTTTGGGTGCAAAGTGGCTTGGCGTCGCCTTTGTTTGTGCAAGCATGGCATCCTGCGCTTCGACATCCAACACGCCGACGGCGGCGAAAAAGAACAAGCCCAAAAGCAAGGAATACTTTGCGGAGAGCGAATATGGCGTGAAGGCCAGTCCGCGCGTGGTAGCAGATGGCCAACCCGTACCGAAGGGTGGCGGCCGCTACATGGTGGGCAATCCTTACGAGGTCAAAGGCAAGGTCTACGTTCCCAAGGAAGATCCCAACTACAACAAGACCGGGTTGGCTTCCTGGTATGGCTCCGCATTCCACGGGCGGTACACGGCTAACGGCGAGGTGTATGACAGCGAACACCTGTCTGCGGCGCACCCGACGTTTCCGCTGCCGAGCTATGCCCGCGTGACCAATATGGACACCGGCTCCTCCGTTGTTGTTCGTGTGAACGACCGCGGTCCATTCCATCCGGGTCGTATCATCGATGTCTCCGACAAGACGGCTGAACTGCTGGACTTCAAGCGGATCGGTACGGCACGCGTCAATGTTCAGTACGTCGGCAAGGCGGATCTCAGCGGCCATGACATGCCGTACTTGATGGCATCCTATGTGCGTAAGGGAAATCGCCTGCCGGGTATCTATCCTGATCCGCAGATTGCAACAGGCGTGATGGTGGCTTCCAACCAGCCGCTGGGCGACCAGTTGCAGAGCTTTGCCCGCAATGGCGGTACGACCACCCCAGCGGCGCGCCCCAATACGCCCAAAGCAGCAAAGCCGGAAATGCGCATGCCCGCCGCGCCTGTGATGGCGCAGACCGCCGCTGTTTCTGCTCCGAAGCCGGTTCAGACTGCGGCACTTTCCGCACCGAAGCCGAGTGACAGACCGGCCAATCTTCCCAATGCACGTCCGCAAATCGCGGCTGCCGCTCCCGTTGCTGCGCCAGTAACGTCCAGGCCGGTGGCGGCACCAGTTCATGCTCCTCAGCCGGCCCAAGTGGCGGTTGCCGCAACTCAGCCCAAGAACGCAGTGCAGCCCGTCAAGCGCAGTGCTGCGCCGGCCTACACGTCTGAAACTGCCTATGCGGCACCGGCAAAGCGCGCACCAAGCGGGCCGCAGGTGGTTTTTGGAAACGTCATTCTGCGCGATGACGGAATGATGCAACAGGTCAACGATTCCGCAGGGCAAAAGCCTGCCAAGCGCTGATCCTTTGGTTGCGCAGGCGCTACTGCACTGCTAGCTATGCAAGCATGCGCTTGACGAGTTTTACCATGATTTGCGGCTATACCCGTTCGACGCTTCTGATGGTCGCCGCCATGGCTGGCGGCCTGTTGACTGCCAGTCCTTCGGTTGCGCAGGGCCTGACCGACCTGAAGGCGAAGCAGGTTTATCTGGTTGAATCTAAAAGCGGGACGGTGCTCCTTGCCCAGAACGAGAACCAGGCGTTCCCGCCCGCCTCGCTTGCCAAGCTCATGACCATGGATCTGGTGTTCCAAGCACTCAAGCAGGGTGAGCTACAGCCGGACAAGACCTTACCCGTTTCGGAAAACGCGTGGCGAACCGGCGGGGCACCGTCTGGCACGACGACCATGTTTGCCGCTTTGCGATCCCAGATCCCGGTGATGGATCTGGTGCGCGGGGTCGTGGTTCATAATGCCAATGATGCCTGTATCATCCTTGCAGAAGGCATCTCTGGAAATGAGGCGAGTTTTGCTGCCCGGATGACTGCCAGGGCGAGAGACCTTGGGCTGACGCGCACCACCTTCGGCAATTCGACTGGTTTGCCCGAACAGGAGAGCCGCACGACGGCGCGCGACCTGGTTGAACTTGCCCGCCACATCCACACGACATATCCGGATTTCTACAAGCTCTACAGTCAGCCGGACTTTACCTGGAACAAGATTTTTCAGCGAAACAAGAATCCGCTTCTTGCGCTGGGCATTGGCATAGACGGACTGGGAGCAGGCTATGCCGAAGGTGCCGGTTTTGCAGCCGTTGCATCGGTGGAACGCAACGGCACGCGACTGTTCATGGCGCTCGGCGGGCTTGCCAGCGACAAGGAACGTTCCGAGGAGTCGCGCCGGATCCTGGAATGGGCTCTAAGTTCGTTCGAAACCAGAACTGTTTTCAAGGCACAGGAAATCATCGGACAGGCCGCCGTCTATGGTGGTGATCGTTCGCACGTGGATCTGGTGGCCAAGGATTCGGTGGATGTCTATGTGCCGACCAAGAACCCGGAGCGGCTATCCGGGCGTATCGTCTATCACTGGCCTTTGCGTGCGCCCATCGAGCAGGGACAGCAGATCGGAACGCTCCGGATTTCGGAAGGCGAACGCGAGATAAAGACGGTTCCTCTCTACGCAAATCAATCCGTTGGTGTCGGCGGACTTGTGTCGAAGGCCACGGATGCCGTACTGGAACTCATGTTCTTCTGGCTGTGATCTTGCGGCCAGTCGATCAAATTCAATTTTGGCGTGGTTGCAGCCGGTACAGGACGACGCACCGACCAGCGCCACCGGAGACATGATGACCGTGACTGGAGCCACTGGCTTGTTCGTGACATTCGAAGGCGGGGAAGGGGCTGGCAAATCCACCCAGATTCGCCGGCTTGCCGCGAGCCTGAAGGACAAGGGCCATGATGTGTTGGTGACACGCGAACCGGGCGGATCGCCGGGTGCGGAAGCCGTGCGTCATGTGCTGCTGTCCGGTGGCGCGGAACGCTTTGGCGTTCGCATGGAGGCCATGTTGTTTGCAGCGGCACGCAACGACCATGTGGAGCAGGTCATCCGGCCAGCACTGAACTCGGGCAGGGTGGTGCTGTGTGATCGTTTCATCGATTCGTCGCGGGTCTATCAGGGTATAACCGGCAATCTGGATGCTGCTTTCGTCGATGCGCTGGAAGAAATCGCAATCGATGGAGTTCGTCCCGATCTGACGATCATTCTGGATCTTCCGGCTTCGGTTGGCCTTGCCAGAGCACGCCAGCGAGGCGAGGCGGAAGGCGCATCGGGCGCGCCGGATCGCTTTGAAAAGGAAGAGGTCGAAGTTCACGAAAAGCGCAGGCAGGCGTTTCGCGAAATTGCTGAAGCCGCCCCAGAACGCTGTCGCCTGATCGATGCGCAGCGGACCGAAGAGGAGGTCGCAAGCGAGATCATGGCGATCGTGGATGCTATGATGCAAGAGCGCGGCGGCACGGGCATGGAACAATGAGCGAGACGAGCGGCGCGGTGCTGGATGGGGCAATCCCACCGCAACTGAACAACCGTTTGTTCGGGCATGAACAGGCCGAGGAATTTCTGGCGCGCTTCTACAAGTCCGGGCGCAGTCATCACGCGATTCTCATCGAGGGCCCCGAGGGGATTGGCAAGGCTACGCTTGCCTTCCGGTTTGCGAATCACGTGCTCTCTCATCCCAACCCTGAAGAGGCGCCGGATCATCTGGCCGATCCTGACCTCGACAGTATGGTCAGTCGACAGATCGCATCGGGCGCATCGCACAATCTGCTGCATCTTGCGCGACCCGTTGACGAAAAAACCGGCAAGACGAAGACCGCCATTACCGTTGACGAGGTGAGGCGGGCAGGGCACTTCTTTTCGCAGACCTCCGGTACCGGCAATTGGCGTATCGTGATTATCGATCCAGCCGACGATCTCAATCGCAATGCTGCAAATGCCATTTTGAAGATCCTCGAAGAGCCGCCCAAGCGCTCATTGTTTCTGGTGCTGAGTCACGCGCCGGGCAAGCTTTTGCCCACCATTCGCTCGCGCTGCCTGCCGCTGAAACTAGACCCCCTCTCAACGGAAGATCTGACGCACGCGCTCGGTCACCTACGGATCGAGCTGGACGGTGGTCAAACTGCGTTGAACGTGCTTGCCTCTGCTGGCGGTAGCGTATCGCAGGCGCTGAAGCTCCTGAACTATGGCGGCACGGAGATCGTCTCGGCCTTCGATGATATCCTTGCCGCGGAAGGACCTTCGGCCCGACGCGCAATGCACAGACTGGCCGATGTCCTGTCCGGCAAGGACAATGACGTAATCTTCGGATTCTTCCTCGATCACATTTCTACCCACCTGATGCGACGTGCGCGCGATGCGGCTCTCGCGGGAGATCTGAGGCAAGCGGATCGTGTATCCCGTCTGGTCTCGGAGGTCAGGGAGCGCATTTCGATCTCGCAAGGGTACAATCTCGACCGCAAGCAGACCATCCTTTCACTGCTCGAAGACATTGCCCGCTGAGATTACGCAACTTGCTTGTTTCGCGATGCCGAAACATGGGGTAAGACGCGGGCGATAGAAATCACGAACTGAACGCTGGCTTTGATGTCCTCAAAAACGCCCTACTACATTACGACCGCCATTTCCTATCCCAACGGCAAGCCGCATATCGGCCATGCCTATGAGTTGATCGCGACCGATGCCATGGCACGCTTCCAGCGGCTGGACGGCAAGGACGTGTTCTTCCTCACCGGAACGGATGAACACGGCCAGAAAATGCAGCAGACGGCGCGCAATGAAGGCATTACGCCTGCGGAACTGGCCGAGCGGAACTCCAATGAATTCCGCGAGATGGGCAAGCTGCTGAACTCCTCCAACGACGACTTCATTCGCACGACCGAGGCGCGTCACCACGCGACCGTGCAGGAAGTGTGGCGCCGGATGGAAAAGAACGGCGACATCTACAAGGACAGCTACGCAGGCTGGTACTCCGTCCGCGATGAAGCCTACTACCAGGAAGAAGAGACGGAACTGCGTGGCGATGGCCTGCGCTATGGTCCGCAGGGAACGCCTGTCGAATGGGTGGAGGAGGAGAGCTATTTCTTCAAGCTGTCCGCCTATGAAGACAAGCTGCTGAAGCTTTACGAAGACCAGCCGGATTTCATTGGCCCGAACGAGCGCCGCAACGAGGTCATCTCTTTCGTCAAATCCGGCCTCAAGGATCTTTCGATTTCGCGCACCACATTCGACTGGGGCATCAAGGTACCCGGAGACGACAAGCATGTGATGTATGTCTGGGTCGATGCCCTGACCAACTACATTACCGCCACCGGCTATGTGGAAGATGAGAACGGTCCGCGCGCGAAATACTGGCCTGCGGATGCGCACATCATCGGCAAGGACATCATTCGCTTTCACGCCGTCTATTGGCCGGCCTTTCTGATGTCGGCGGGCCTGCCGCTGCCGAAACGCGTCTATGCACACGGCTTCCTGCTCAACAAGGGCGAGAAGATGTCGAAGTCGGTGGGCAACGTGGTCGATCCGGTCAATCTGGTGAACCATTTCGGTCTCGACCAGGTGCGCTATTTCTTCCTGCGCGAAGTGTCGTTCGGTCAGGACGGCAGCTATTCGGAGGAGGGGATTGCAACCCGCATCAACGCCGATCTCGCCAATGGCATCGGCAACCTGGCATCGCGTTCTCTTTCGATGATTGCCAAGAACTGCGAGGGCAAGATCCCTGAACCCGGCCCGCTGACGGATGCCGACAAGGCCATTCTGGCAACGGCAGACGAGGCAATCGCCATCTGCCGCGAGGAAATGGGCCGCCAGCAGATCCACAAGGCCGTGGCTGCGGTGATCAACATCGTCAACGAAGCCGACCGCTATTTCGCGGCGCAGGAGCCATGGGTTCTGCGCAAGACGGATGTCGCCCGCATGGGCACGGTGCTGTGGGTGACGGCAGAAGTCGTGCGTCAGATCGCCATTCTCTTCCAGCCGATCATGCCTGCATCATCAGCCAAGATCCTTGATCTGGTGGCTGTTGCAGAGGGAGACCGCACCTTCGACAAACTGGGCGAGGCGGGTCGCCTGAAGCCCGGTACCGCGCTGGAAGCGCCGAGCCCGGTTTTCCCGCGCTACGTTGCCCCGGAAGCAGACAAGGCCTGATAGTCGAAATGCTGATTGATACCCATTGCCATCTGGATTTTGCCGACTTCGACGCGGAG
Organism: Rhizobium rhizoryzae; assembly: GCF_011046895.1. Taxonomy (NCBI): domain Bacteria; kingdom Pseudomonadati; phylum Pseudomonadota; class Alphaproteobacteria; order Hyphomicrobiales; family Rhizobiaceae; genus Affinirhizobium; species Affinirhizobium rhizoryzae. Next base: position 2,637,466 of record NZ_CP049250.1, read on the forward strand.
CGTGACGAGCTTGTGGCTCGCGCGCATGCCGCAGGTGTCAAGCAGATGGTGACGATTTCGACCCGCGTGCGCAAACTTCAGACCTTGCTGGATCTGACCGAGCGCTACGACAGCGTATTCTGTTCCGTGGGCACGCACCCGAACAATGCTGCTGAAGAACTGGACGTAACCGCCGACGATCTCGTGCGGCTGGCGGAAAGCCACGAGAAGATCGTGGCGATCGGCGAGGCGGGTCTGGATTACTTCTATGACACGCAGAAGCCGGAAGACCAGCAGACGGGCCTTCGCCGCCACATCGAGGCGGCGCGACGCACACAGCTTCCACTGGTGATCCACAGTCGCAGCGCTGATGAAGACATGGCCGCCATCCTGCGTGAGGAGACTGAGAAGGGGGACTTTCCCTTCATTCTCCATTGCTTCTCCGCAGGTCAGGCGCTTGCCGATGCGGGTGTCGAACTCGGCGGGTATGTTTCCTTTTCCGGTATTCTGACATTCCCGAAGTCCGAGGACATCCGCGAGATTGCGAAAACGGTCCCACTCGACCGGCTGCTGGTGGAGACGGATGCGCCGTACCTTGCGCCGAAGCGCTGGCGTGGGAAACGCAACGAGCCTTCCTATGTCGTCAACACAGCGGAAGTACTGGCCGAGGTGAAGGGCATCTCCTACGAGGAGATGGCGCGCGTCACAACGGAGAATGCGTTCCGCTGCTTTTCGAAGATGAAGAAGGTCGCATAAGTGCTGGCAAAGGGTTACAGGCGGCGGTTCACCATACTGGGATGTTCGTCGTCTCCCGGCGTGCCGCGCCTGGATGGTGACTGGGGCGCGTGCGACCCTCTGGAACCGAAAAACCGCAGGCGGCGCGCTTCGTTCCTTGTCCAGCAGATTGCCCCGGATGGCGAGATGACCACTGTCGTCATCGACACCGGGCCGGACTTTCGCGAACAGATGATTTCGGCTGGCGTGAAGCGGATCGATGCCGTGCTCTACACGCATGCGCACGCCGATCACCTGCACGGTATCGACGATATTCGCGGCTATTTTCATTCTCAGCGGATGCGGATTCCGATCTATGCGGACCCGTTCACGATGGATCGCATCCGGGCCGGTTTCGGTTATTGCCTCGAAACACCGGCGGGCGGCAATTATCCGCCAATCGTGACGCCGAACCTGATAACCGATCTCGATCAACCAGTTATCGTTGAAGGGCCGGGGGGCGCGATCCCGTTTGTCGCGCATCGCCAGCTTCATGGAGACATCGAGTCTCTCGGTTATCGCATCGGCGATGTGGCCTATTGCAGCGATGTGAGCGGTTTTCCACTCGAAACGCCGGAAAAGCTGCAGGATCTCGATACGCTGATCATTGATGCACTTCAGTATCGTCCGCACCCCAGCCATTATTCCCTGAGCGAAGCGCTGGAGTGGATCGACAGGCTCAAGCCACGCAAGGCCTTGCTGACGCATATGCATATTCCGCTGGACTACTGGACGGTGCAGCAGGAAACTCCCGACCATGTCGAACCGGCCTATGACGGGCTGAGTTTCGAAGTGCACGGACACGATTGAAGCTAAGGATTGAAGCGTATGGGTCTGCTGATCTGGAACGGTATTGTGATCGGATTGGCGGCGACCGTCGCGATGGATATCTGGGCACTCATCCTGCATCTGGTTTTCAAGCAGAACAAGCCAAACTGGGCGCCAGCGGGGCGCTGGTTTCACCGCGTCGCGCGCGGACATTTCCTGCATCAGGATCTCAGCGCAATCGAAGCGTTTCCTCAGGAACAGGCAGTCGGCTGGTTTGGTCATTACGCGGTTGGCGTTGCCTACGGGATCATCTTCGCGCTGATCGTCGGGCCTGTCTGGTTCGCAGCGCCAACATTCATCCCGGCCTGGATCTTCGGGATCGTGACCATCGGCGCCGGTTGGTTCATCATGCAGCCAGGGATGGGGCTTGGGATAGCTGCGTCGAAGACACCCAATCCAAACAAGGTGCGTCTCTTGAATTTTGCAGCTCACACGGTGTTTGCGCTGGGCATGTATGTGAGCGCGCTGATCCTGATCGCATAGCGATGATCAGAGGATTGCCGAACCCAGGAAGAAAAGGGCACAACCAATCATATATTCTTTAACAACCACTGATTGAAATCAGATAAGGAAGATTATGGAACTTGATTGGATATGGGAGGCAAATGCGATGAACCGAGTGCCGGTAGATCTATAACCGAGCCTATTGAACGGCATCGCATTTGCGGGACATGACGGCTCAGGCACCGCCGACATACTGGAAATAGGCCCAGACCAAAACGAAGGCTGCGATGACACCCACGACAATCAGCGCCTTCTTGGCTGCAGGTGGCGTTTGGCGCGGAGGCTTGACCGGCTTCGGCTTGTTAAACTTGATGACGTCGCCCATAAGAAATTCCGTATTCCTGATCTGTTGCGTTTGTCCGGCCGATGCTGTCGCACCGTATCGGCAATTCGTGTGATGATTCCGGTCTGTTCGCCATTCTAAGGCCTGTATCGTTCATGGCAACATCACTGATGCACAGGACAATTCAGAGACCGCAATATCCAAATTCGAGACACGGAGCAGGGCCGCACCCTACCCCGCTTGAAACAAAGAGGGTGTAAAAACATCACGTGTCGCAAACGCGATATACAAAATCTAGATTTTTTTATGGACTTTCCTGCATATAGCCTATATGTAGAAAGAAATTGAACGTCGATCCAGAGGCCATGTCGCTTTCCGATCCTTATCGACTTTTCCCGACTCATCGCCTTCGGCAGGTCAGGAAACAACTCAGCTCAGGTGCGGCGTCCTCTCGCCGCGTTACAATAACCGGACCTCTTGCGCCCTGCATTCACCGCAGGCGGCGCATTTGCGTCCCTCTAGAAGGAGCGTTCTCCCGGCTGTCGAGCCGGGGGCTGGATAACCTATGACCATAATCGCTGAAGCTGACGTTTCGCTGCAAAGCGTGACGCCCAAGATCAGTCTCAAATCCGTTTACAAGGTATTTGGCGAGCGTGCCGACAAGGCGCTTGACCTTTTCAAAGCAGGCAAATCGAAAGCCGAAGTGCACAAGGCCACAGGCAGCACGATTGGTGTTTCCAACGCCAGTTTCGACATTCACGCCGGCGAAATCTTCGTCATCATGGGGCTTTCCGGCTCTGGTAAATCCACGCTGCTGCGCCTGCTGAACCGTCTGATCGAGCCCACATCTGGCGCGATCGAGGTCGACGGAATCGATATTACGCGCATGTCGCGACAGGAGCTTATTGCACTGCGCAGGCGCGAAATCAGCATGGTGTTTCAGTCCTTTGCGCTTCTCCCCAACCGGACTGTTCTCAGCAATGCAGCCTTTGGTCTGGAAGTAGCAGGCATGGCAGAAGCCGAGCGCAACAAGCGCGCCATGGCTTCACTTGAGGCCGTGGGGCTTTCCGGTTACGCCAACAGCATGCCGGACCAGCTCTCCGGCGGCATGAAGCAACGCGTCGGGCTGGCGCGAGCCTTGGCAAGTGAGCCGACAATCCTTCTGATGGACGAGGCCTTTTCGGCGCTCGATCCGCTTATCCGAACCGAGATGCAGGATGAGTTGGTGCGTCTTCAGGCAGAGCACAGCCGCACAATCGTCTTCGTCAGCCACGATCTCGATGAAGCCATGCGCATCGGCGACCGAATCTGCATCATGCAGGACGGCGAGGTGATCCAGGTCGGCACGCCCGACGAGATCGTCACCCAGCCTGCCAATGATTATGTCCGCTCATTCTTCCGCAATGTGGATATTTCTCACGTCTTCAAGGCAGGCGATGTTGCGCGCAAGACGCAGGTAACGATCATCGAGCGCCAGGGTGTGACAGCCGCGGCAGCACTGGAGCGGATGAAGAGCTTTGACCGCGATTATGCAATCATCCTCGGTCGCGACAAGACCTATCACGGTGTCGTCTCCCGCAATTCCCTGATCGAGAAGCTGAAGGCGAAGGATCCGGATCCTTATCGCAGCGCGTTTCTTCGAGACATCGATCCAATCGCCGCTGACGAACCGCTGTCGAATGTGCTCGGTCGTGTGGCGGGCAGCGTCTGGCCCGTTCCGGTTATCGATGAGCACAAACGCTATCTGGGCTCCATCAGCAAGTCCACCTTGCTCGAAACGCTTGACCGCACCAACTGAGGAGAAAGCCCATCATGGATTTTGAAATCGGTAGCGGCGTGGATAGCGTCGTCAATTATATTCTCGACAATTTCGGTCCGATGCTGGACGCAATCGCCGCAGGCATCGGCTTCGTGACGGATGGAATTCTGAACACATTGACCGCCGTTCCCATGCCGGTGGGGATCGCCATCTTTGCAGCGCTCTCGCTGTGGCGCGTCGGTGTCGGCTTTTCGGTCTTCACCGTCATCGCACTGTGGCTCGTGCAGCATATGGGGCTTTGGCAGGCAACGATGGAGACGCTTTCGCTGGTCGTGGCATCGACCTTCATCGCCATGCTTATCGGCCTTCCGCTCGGAATTGCCATGGCGCGGCGCGATAGTGTTGCGGCCGGTGTTCGGCCGATCCTGGACCTGATGCAGACCATGCCTGCCTTCGTCTATCTCATCCCGGCCGCCATGTTCTTCGGGCTGGGTGCAGTACCGGGTACGATTGCAACGGTCATCTTCGCGATGCCTCCTGTCGTTCGCCTGACAAATCTCGGCATCCGGCAGGTGCATCCGGAGTTTATCGAAGCCGGTCACGCCTTTGGCTGCACGCCGTCACAACTTTTGTTCAAGGTACAGCTGCCGAATGCCCTGCCTTCCATCATGGCCGGTATCAACCAGACGATCATGCTCTCGCTTTCCATGGTGGTCATCGCATCGATGATCGGAGCAGGCGGTATTGGAAACACGGTTCTCACCGGCATCCAGCGCCTTGACGTGGGAACCGGTTTCGAAGGCGGTCTGGCGGTCGTGATCCTGGCTGTCATTTTGGACCGCATCACGCAGAGCCTTGGCAAAAAGCCCGCAACCTTGACCCGGCTCTTCGCCTTCCGGCCTACCCGGACCGGAAGCGAGGCACAGGCTGCCGCAGTCCTCAACCCAACGACCTGATCACGCTGGCCATCAGGTCAGCTGACTATGGCGGGTGCTGAACCCGCAAATGCAAACCTCCCGAAAGGAGATACCATGTTGAAATCGCTCGCGTCCTTCGGCGCTACCCTCACCCTTGCCGCCAGCGTCGCCTTCGGCGCATCGACAGCAGCGGTCGCGCAGGACGCAAAGCCGGTGAAGATCGGCTGGGCTGCCTGGTCTGATGCGGAATTCGTCACCAAGCTCGCGGCAAAGCTGATCGAGGACAAGCTCGGTCAGAAGGTTGAACTCGTCCAGACGGATGTGGCGCCGCTCTATCAGGGTGTCAGCCGCGGTGACATCGATTTCATGATGATGGCTTGGCTGCCGCAAACACATGCGGACTACTACAAGCGCGTTGAGAGCAAGGTGGAGACGCTCGGCACAGTGTATGAGGGGGCCAAGCTCGGCTGGGTCGTTCCCAAATATATTCCTGAGAGCGAGATCGGCTCGATAGAGGATCTCAAGAAGGAAGACGTCCAGAAGAAGCTGTCTGGAACGGTTCAAGGTATCGATCCGGGTGCGGGGCTGACACGCCTTTCCGACGAAGCGCTGAAAACCTATGCGTTGAAGGACTACAAGCTTCAGATCTCGAGCGAAGCCGGGATGCTGACGACGGTCGATCGCGCCTATCGTGGCGAGAAATGGTTCGTCGCAACCTCCTGGAGCCCTCACTGGATGTTCGGGAAGTACGAACTTCGTTATCTGAAGGATCCAAAGAGTGCGCTTGGCGAGGCGGAACATGTCGACGTTCTGGCGCGCAAGGAGTTCAAGACCGAAAATCCGAAAGTTGCAGAATTCATGTCGCGGATGAAGCTTCCGATCGCCGACCTTGAAGCAGCAATGTTTGACGCACAGGAGACATCCTACGAGAAGGCCGTCGACAAATATATTTCCGAACACCCGGACCAGATCAAATCGTGGCTTGGCCAGGAAGGTTAAGCTTTCGAGGGTCGGCATTCGTGCCGACCTTTTTTCGGTGGCAGGAAGTCTGCATGACAGCGCCTCAATGGAGCCAAGGGAGCGGAAAATGAGATGCAACGGTACTGCGGGTGACGAGCCGGAACAGGACACGATCGGCGGCCGTATCTCGCTCGCCCGTGAGGCGCTGGACCTTTCTCCAATCGAAGCCGCCGGGGCAGTGGATGTCGGCCCAGCCGTCTGGTCTGACTGGGAACGCGATCGCAGCGAGCCACCACCGCAAATGCTGGCTCGTATTGCCGAGACCCTGCAGGTGACCCTCTACTGGCTGTTGACTGGACGTGGTGTCGGGCCGCGTTGGCAGGATCTCATTGAGATTTCGCCCTCTACGTTGGAGTGCTGCTGGCAAGCGATGGAGCCTTCCCCTCTGGTCGATATCTTTTTCCCGTCAAGCCGGTTGACTGCTCGTCGTTAACGGCTATCTCTCGCCTCCTCGCACCGACGAATCCGAATCTTGATTTGGTCCGGTCCAAATTGGAACCGTGACCCAAATTGGGACGTTTTGTCGATGTAGATCGGCGTGATGGCTGGGGCGGATTCCAGCCAGACGCAAGCATGAGGTGGTAACCCTTATGTCACAGCCAGGATGAACCGGGCGCAGAAAGGGGCAATGATATGACCGACTTGGAACAACATATGGACTCACAAGAAGCAGCACTCGCACTCTACCTCGAAGAGAACGACGGTGACCGGCTGACTGATATCCTCGTTGCTGCGCTTGATGACGCCCTTCGCCTGATGCAGGAAGATGCCGGGCGCGAAACCCTCCACTAAAGCGCGTCGCGATCTTTCAGGTTCGCTCCTGACGCTTTAGCTCCTTGTTTTGACGCATGTCGTTATCGCAAAACCGCTGCACACTGTTGGCTACGACATGTTTTGACCGGTCCATCGCCGTGCATTTGAGTGTACGGCGATAAAGAGTTCCAGCGCTTTGCCTGGGTGCCTGTAAGCGGGTAAACCTTATCCTACAGTGAGGCGGGAAGATCAATTTTCACGATCAGGCCACGCTGGTTTAACCCCGAGCACAATGAAACAGACCCACCGTGCACAGTGGCTATTTCCTCGACAATGGGGAGGCCGAGACCCGTGCCACGATCATCAGCCCGGTCTGCCCGGTCGAACCGTCTCATGACGGTTTCGATCTTGTCCTGCGGTATTCCCGGTCCATTGTCTTCGACCTCCAATCGAACGAAACGCTCGGTTCGTATGACGCGCGTTGTGACCTCGGCGCCCTGCCCGGCATAGAGCAGCGCGTTCGAAATGAGGTTCTTCAGAAGTTCAGCGATGAGAAGCGGTTCTGCCCGAATGAACGCCTCCCCCTCGCCCTCAAAACCCAGATCAATTCCGGCTTCTGCTGCCGCCGGTACGTATTCGCCCGTGACATCGCGGGCCAGATGAACAAGGTCGACCTGTTCGAGCTTGGCAATGGAAGATGCGGTTGCGTCGAGCCGCGACATGGTCAGCAGTTGCGCAAGCACCCGTTCGGCACGAGCGATTGCCGCGTCGGCATGCTCGATGGCCTCTCGTGCAACGGTCGGATCATTCGACCTGGCGGCCAGAGCAAGCTGCGTTCGCACCACAGCGAGCGGTGTTCGCAGCTGATGGCTGGCATTGCCGGTGAAGTGGCGGAGCGCCTCCAGCGAGGACTGAAGCCTGATCATGAAGGAGTTGATGGTCTCCACGAGGCCCTCGACCTCTGACGGGACTGTCTCCTGAATGGGTTCCAGATCTTCGGGATTGCGCCGGGCAATGGCCGCTCCCAGACGATTGAGCGGTCGCAAGGCAAGAGAAACCGCCACCCAAACGATGACAGCCGCTCCAGACATCATCAGGATCAGCCGCAACGCCGAGTGCAGAAGGATCGACCGCGCCAGCTGTCGCCGCGCAATCGTTGTTTCCGCAACCGTAACCGTGAAGGGGACGGAGGAAATGCCCGTGGAGGCAGAGCGGGCAAGGGTCGCCACCCTGATCGGATCGCCCCGGAACTGCAAATTGTCGAAGACCGCCGCCTGCCCTTCCTTCTGGGGAAGCGTCGGCAAGGTCTGATAGCCGGTGATGAAACTGCCCGATGGGCCATCAACCCTGTAGAACACACGGTCCTGCGCAGCGGATGTCAGCATTTCCAACGCAACGTAGGGAATATCCACTTCCAACGAGCCGTCTTCGGCAACGACCACCCGCTCGGCAATTGCCAGCGCAGAGCCAGCCAGAACGCGGTCAGATACCTCGTTGGCCGTTTGCTGCGCCTCTCTCCAGGTATCGACCAGAGCAATGCTGCCGAGCACCGCCGTACCGGCCAGCAGCCAGAGAAGCAGGCGTCCGCGGATGGAGTGCGTGACCGACCTCATGTCTCGGTCTGGGCCTGATCAAGGTAATACCCTATCCCGCGGGCCGTCTTCACGGTCAGCCCATAGGCTTGCAGCCGTTTGCGCAGGCGGCTGACATATTGCTCGATCGCATTCGCGGACAGATCATCATCGAAACCGGAGAGCGAGCCGATGATGGCATCCTTGCTGACCACTTTCCCAGCCCGCAAAAAAAGAAGCTCCAGCAGAGCCAGTTCACGCGCCGGAATATCTACCGGACGCCCTGCACTTGTGAAGCTGCGCGATGTCAGATCGAAAGCCAGCGCTCCAAACTCGACACGCGAACTGCGCAAACCCGCCTGACGCCTGAGGAGGACGCGAATGCGCGCTTCAAGCTCGGAAACATCAAACGGCTTCGTGAGATAATCGTCTGCGCCAAGATCCAGCCCCCTCACCCGTTCTTCAGGCGCGCCACGCGCGGTAACGATGATGACGGCTGCCTGATTCTGGTGCGAGCGAAGAGAGCGCAACACATCCAGCCCATCCATCTCCGGAAGGTTCAGATCGAGGATGATGAGATCGAAGGCTTCCGCTCTAGCGGCCGATTCTGCCGAGAGACCGTCACCCACGACATCGACCGTGTAGCCGCTGCCGCGCAGGATTGTCGCCAGACCTTCCGAAAGCGTTGCGTTGTCTTCAACCAGCAGAATTCGCAAAGAAATCTCCCCCTCGATAAGCATCACGATAGAGGCGAAATGAGCGCCTGTCACGCCGCGGTGACCCAGATTCGCGAGCTTCCGCTTGTGGATAGCGATGGCGTTCGGCATCATGGCCAGCATGAAAGCCTCACGCCTTGCCATGTTCATCGCACTTTTTTTCTCCGCATCGGTCGTGCATGCGGAAGTCACACTGTTTCCGGCGATTTCCGGACGGACCAATGCGCCGGAACTGGTGGTTTATTCCTCGCTGGACGAACCACTCGCGAAGCCGATGATCGTGAAGTTCCAGCAGGCGAACCCCGACATTGCCGTCCGTTATGAGGATATGCTGACCGGTGTCATCTACGACCGGATCGTACAGGAAACGGACGCCGGGCGGAAAACGGCGGATTTCGCGTTTTCATCGGCCATGGACCTGCAGGTCAAACTGGCCAATGATGGCTATGCGCAGGCGAGCCATCTGCCGATGAGCCTTCGGTGGCCGAACTGGGCGAACTGGCGTGATACCGCCTATGCGCTGACCTTCGAACCTGCTGTCTTCGTCTATCACAAGCCGAGCTTCAAGGACCTGACGGTGCCTTCAACCCGCGCCGAATTCATTCAGTTCCTGCAGAGCCAGGGCGATGCCGTACACGGGCGCATCGCAACCTACGATATCGAGAGATCCGGCGTTGGTTTTCTTTTCATGTCTCGGGATCAGGAACAGTTTGACGATATCTGGTCCGTCGTGAAGGCAATGGGCGCAGCGGGCGTGAAGCTCTATTCTACAAGCCAGGCGATTCTGGAACGGGTTGCGGACGGGCGCTTCGTGCTGGGCTACAATATCCTGGGCTCCTACGCCGCTGATTGGGCGGCACGTCACCCCGATGTCGGCATCGTCCTGCCAAAGGATTACACCGTCGTCATGTCACGAATCGGGCTTGTTCCGCAGGCGGCAGCCACACCGGAACTGGGGCGCAAGTTTCTCGATTTCTTCATGTCGCGGGAGGGCCAGACCATCCTGACACAGGAACTCCAGATCCCGGCCGTTAATCCTGACGTTGCGGTTGGAAATACGGCGACGACGATGCGCGAAATGCTGGGAGGTCAGTTGAAGCCGGTACCAGTCAGCCCCGGCCTCATGGTCTACTTGGATCAGGTCAAGCGCTCGCGACTCATCGCGAAGTGGAACGACGTCCTGAGATTGCAATAAAGTAATTGTAATTCGCGTATCAGGGGAATTTGTTAAACGTCAGTTAAATGTCAGGATAATGTGGTCGCTTAATGGCATTCGGGATCGTGGAGGCGCTCCCGATGTGACTGGGGGGAGTGAGCCGATCCGAGCCAGGATTGGCCGAATGACGTGAACCGTTCTCCTTCCGGCACAGCCAGAACATGCGCAGCCAGTGCGCCAACGGAGGATAACACTTGAAACACGTATTTCTCGCATCCCTGATTGCAGGTTCCATCGCTCTTCCGGCCTATGCCGCTGACTACACCATCATGGCTCCCGCAGCGCCAGGCGGCGGCTGGGACCAGACGGCGCGTTCTCTGCAGACGGCATTCCAGCAGGAAGGCATTTCCAAGAACGTACAGGTCATGAACGTTCCGGGCGCCGGCGGCACCATCGGTCTCGCACAGTTCGCCAGCCAGCAGAAGGGCAAGGACAACGCCCTGATCGTCGGCGGCTACGTCATGGTTGGCGCAATCCTGACCAACAAGTCCCCGGTCACCTTGAAGGACGTTACCCCGATCGCACGACTGACCGGCGAAGACGAAGCGATCGTCGTTCCTGCATCCTCGCCGATCAAGTCGATGGCCGACCTCGTCGCTGCCCTCAAGAAGGATCCGGGCAAGGTTTCCTGGGGTGGCGGTTCCGCAGGCGGCGTGGACCACATCGCTGCCGGCCTGATTGCAAAGGCTTCCGGCGTTGATCCGACCAAGATCAACTACATCGCGTTTTCCGGCGGCGGTGAAGCGCTTGCTGCAATCCTCGGCTCGCAGGTGACCGTCGGCATTTCCGGCTACGGTGAATTCGAAAGCCAGGTCAAGTCCGGAACGCTTCGCCTGCTGGCCACGTCTGGCGAGAAGCGCATTCCGGGCGTAGATGCCCCGACGCTGAAGGAAGCCGGCGTGGATGTTGCCGTTCAGAACTGGCGCATGGTCGCCGCAGCTCCTGGCCTTTCCGCAGAACAGAAGGCAAAGGTAACGGCTGACGTGCAGAAGCTGGCAACCTCCAAGACCTGGCAGGAAACGCTGAAGACCAAGGGCTGGCAGGACACCTTCCTCGCAGGCCCGGCTTTTGAGGCGCAGCTTGCCAAGGACATCTCCGCCACCGAAGGCATCCTGAAAGATATCGGTCTGGTGAAATGAGCCAAGAGCCTTTGATCAAGGCAGAACAGCGCCGCCCCGATTGGGCGGCGCTTGTTATCGCCGCTATCCTCATTGCCATTGCTGGCGTCATCTTTTTCGATGCTGCACGGCTGCGCGAAGTGACCGGTTATTCTCCGGTCGGTCCCGCAACGGTTCCCCACTGGATCGCGATCGGTCTGGTTCTTCTGGCCATCTGGACCATCATTGCAGCCTTCCGAGGCGATTTTCCAGAGCGTGAAAAGCAGGAAATCAAGCCGGTTGTATGGGTGATCGGCGGCCTTGCGGCACAGATGCTTCTCCTGAATACGGCCGGATTCTCCATTGCGACCGGCATCCTGTTTGCCGCGACTGCTGCCGGTTTCGGCAAGCGCAAGATCTGGATCTCACTGCCCATCGGGATCGTGCTCTGTCTTGTCGTATGGCTGATCTTTGCCGGATTGCTGCAGCTTTCGCTTCCTGCCGGTCCGCTCGAGCGCCTCTTCCAGTAAAGGTATTGCCATGAGCACTTTTGAGTTCCTCATGCAGGGCGTCGTGGTTGCCATGCAACCCATGAACCTGCTCTACGCCTTGATCGGCGTTACGCTCGGCACGGCTGTCGGTGTGCTTCCGGGCATCGGTCCGGCATTGACGGTCGCCCTTCTGCTGCCAGTTACATACCAGTTGGACCCGGCCGGCTCTCTCATCATGTTCGCCGGGATCTATTACGGCGGCATGTATGGCGGTTCGACAACGTCGATCCTTCTCAACACGCCAGGAGAAAGTGCCTCCATCGTCACTGCGCTTGAAGGCAACAAGATGGCACGGGCCGGACGCGGCGGGCCTGCGCTGGCGACAGCGGCGATCGGCTCCTTCGTTGCGGGCCTCATTGCCACCGTCGGCCTTGCTTTCATTGCTCCTTACATCGTCAAGCTGGCGCTGGTTTTCGGCCCCCGCGAATATTTTGCACTCATGGTGCTCGCATTCATCACGGTCTCCTCCGCATTCGGCGACTCCACGCTGCGAGGCCTCACATCGCTCTTCATCGGTCTTGCCCTGTCGCTGATCGGCATCGACCAGTTGACCGGACAGACCCGCCTCGCCTTTGGCGTGCCCGACCTTCTGGACGGCGTCGAGGTCACCACGCTGGCGGTTGCCATGTTCGCCATCGGCGAAACGCTGTTTATCGCTGCGCAGGGGTCGTTTGGTCCTGATAAGGTCGAGGCTGTCAAAGGCTCGATCTGGATGAGCGCGAATGACTGGGCGCGTTCCTGGAAGCCGTGGCTGCGCGGCACAGCGATTGGCTTCCCTATCGGCGCAATGCCGGCGGGCGGCGCTGAAATCGGTACGTTCCTTTCCTATGCCGCCGAAAAGCGACTGACGAAACATCCGGAAGAGTTCGGCAACGGCGCAATCGAAGGCGTTGCCGGGCCGGAGGCTGCCAACAATGCATCTGCTGCGGGAACGCTCGTGCCGCTGTTGACGCTGGGCCTTCCGACGACTGCGACTGCCGCGATCATGCTTGCGGGCTTCCAGCAATATGGTCTCCAGCCGGGTCCACTGCTGTTTGCCACCAATCCGCAACTGGTCTGGGGCCTGATCGCCTCGCTGCTGATTGCCAACTTCATGCTGCTGGTGCTGAACCTTCCGCTGATCGGTCTCTGGGTCCGCCTGCTGACAATCCCGAAGCCCTGGCTTTATGCAGGCATCCTCGTGTTTGCCACACTCGGAACCATCGGTGCGAACCCCTCCGTCTTCGAACTGGGCATGCTGCTTGCGTTCGGCGTGATGGGCTACATCATGCGCGTTCTGGGCTACCCAATCGCACCGGTCGTCGTTGGCCTGATCCTCGGGCCTCTTGCGGAGCAGCAGTTGCGTCGCGCTTTGGCGATCAGCCAAGGTGACTTCACAGTGCTCTTCACATCACCGATTGCGGCCGTACTTCTTGCCATTGCCGCGCTGGCGCTGATCGTACCGCTTATCCTGCGGGCACGCGGTCGCGGAGAAGTTCTCTCCCAAATGGCTGCCAACGAGGATTGATCCAAAACCGATTACCCCCTCGCTTAAATTGAGCGGGGGGTAATTCCGTTCGAGGCCGCAAATACGGAACCATTGTCCCAGGGTCGCGTTTAGGCGGATCATTGGGGACAGCATACATGACAGGCCTTGCGGCGCCTTTTTTCCTTCGCTCGACGCGCATTGCAACTTGCACACTTCGGCATAGCGCGAGGTGCGGAAAATGAGCGGCAAAAAGCGCCTCTTCACCTACGGCACAATGGTGTTCGGCTTTGCAATAGCCGCTTATCTTCTCTATCGCGGCCTGAGCCAGTTTACCTGGGATGAAATCGTCCAGTCTGTTACTGCGATTCCGACGAAGAACCTGCTTCTGGCGCTGGCTTATTGTGCCGGTTCCTATATCTGCCTGACGGGGTTCGACTGGACAGGCGTTCGCTATGTGAAAAGCGACCTGCCCTACCCCAAGATCGCACTCGCATCCTTCGTTGCCTTGGGCCTTGGCCAGAGCATCGGGCTCGCAGGTCTCAGCAGCGGCGCCATCCGCTATCGCTACTACGCCCATTGGGGCCTCTCGACCGAGGATGTTGCGAAAATCGTTCTTCTGTCGGGCGTGACGGTTGGCCTCGGGCTCATGGTTCTGGGCGGAATCGTGATGGTCCTGAACCCGGATGACACGGCGAAGATCCTGAAAATCGGCCCCTCCGCGGTTCTGCTGATCGGAATCGGGCTTCTGCTCGCGGCAGTCGGTTATGTGCTTTTGGCAGCGTTTGCCCGAGCACCGGTGAAGATCCGCAAGTGGACGTTCAAGATGCCGACGGCGCGTCTAGCGGTCGCACAGATCGTGATCGGTACAATCAACTTCGCACTGGTTTCTGCCTGTTTGATGGAGCTGATGCAGGCGACTGAAAACGTCAGCTACCTGAAGGCTGCAACGGCCTTCGTGCTGGGCAATATTGCTATTCTCATCACCCATGCGCCAGGTGGGCTCGGTGTTCTGGAAGTAACGGTTCGCCATGTGATGGGCGAGCAGGCTTCCATCGGTGCGCTGGTTGCGTTTCGTGTTATCTACTTCTTCATCCCATTCTTCGTGGCACTGCCGATTTCGCTGATTGGTGAAGCGGTCTTTCGGGCCCGCAAGGGACGCGATAAGACTGAACCCGCCGCATCTGTCTGAGGTTCATGTCTGGACGGTATCCGATAGGCTACAGGATCGGGTTCCGCCCACGGAGAGCAAGAATCGGGATCTGTATGGGATGAAATCCTGTTCCCATTGGCGCGACGCTGCGAATGCAGTGCCTGCTGTGCAAGTTGATTTGACGGAGAACCTGTTCCTTTTCCGCTCCCACACATGAATTCTCACGCTTCTTTTGGTCGGACATACCTTCAATTCTCGTGCAGTTTGTTCTAGAGACATTGCTCCAGACCCGCCGGAATGGCGGCTTTCGTATGTTTTGCAAGGTAATGTCGATCGATGCTTGATACGCTTAGAAGCGCCGCCCGGTCCTGGGTCGCGAAATTGCTGCTGATGCTGCTCGTGGTTTCCTTCGCCATTTGGGGCGTCTCTGCATCGATATTCAGTGGTGCCAGCAACTCGGTCATGACGGTGGGCAACCAGCGCGTCTCACCTGAAGAGTTCCGCCTGGCCTATCAGAGGCAGCTGGGCGCAATCAGCCGTCAGCTCGGTATGCAGCTGACGTCTGAGCAGGCACGTGCCTTCGGCATCGAACAGCAGACCTTCTCGCAGCTTTCTGCCGGTGCCGCGCTGGATGAACTCTCTTCCAAGATGCGCCTGGGCCTGTCTCAGGACCGGCTTGCCAACCTGATTGCAGAAGATCCTGCATTCCACGGAAACAACGGCCAGTTCGATCGCAACGTGTTCAGTGCGCGCTTGCGCAATGCCGGACTGCGTGAACAGGACTACATTACCGAACGAAGCAAGGTCGCCGTGCGCAGCCAGGTGGTGGACGCCATCGCCGACGGCTTCCAGGCTCCGACAGTCATGGTCGATGCGCTCAAAAAGTACCGCGACGAAAGCCGCGATCTGGAATTCCTCGTTCTCTCCAATGCGAATATCGATCCGATCAAGGCGCCGACCGAGGCCGTTCTTGCCGCATGGTTCCAGACCAACAAGAACAAGTACCGCGCACCGGAACTGCGTCGGTTCGCTTACGTGACCCTGCAGCCGACGGATGTTGCCGACCCGGCAGCCGTGACCGATGAGCAGGTTCGCGCGGAGTATGATCGTCGCAAGGATGCCTACAAGACACCGGCAACCCGCACCATCGAGCAGCTGGCTTTCCCGAGCAAGGAAATGGCCGTTGCAGCGCTTCAGCAGATGAAGGAGCGCCAGCTGACCTTTGACCAGCTGGTTGCCGATCAGGGCAAGACGGCTGCGGACGTGATGCTCGGTGACTTCACCAAGGACCAGATTCCGGATCAGACGATTGCTGATGCGGCATTCGCGGTGCCCGCCGCTGGTGGCACGACCGGCATCATTCAGGGCTCCTTTGGTCCGGTGATGCTGCGTGTGACCAATGTGCGCGCCGAAACCACGAAGTCGTTCGATGAAGTGAAGGACGAGGTTCGCAAGACACTGGCGCTTGCTGCCGCAAGCCAGGCCGTTCAATCCGTACATGACCGTTTCGAAGACTTGCGCGGCTCCGGCTCGTCGCTCGAAGAAGCTGCGTCTCAGTTGAAGCTGAAGACTGTTACAGTAGCGAGCGATCGTACCGGCCATGATGGCGACGGAAAAACGATCGACCTGCCGCCTGCCGACACACTTCTGACCGATGTTTTCCGGACGGATGTGGGCGCTGAGTCCATTCCATCCAACCTCGGCAATGACGGCTATGTCTGGTTTGATGTGCGCGAAGTCATTCCTGAGCGTGATCGTGCGCTGAGCGAAGTGCGTGAGCGCGCCACTGCCGACTGGACAGCAGAACAGCAGCGCGAAGCGCTTTCGAAGAAGACGACGGACCTGAAGGCGCAATTGGACAAGGGCGGATTGACGTTGGCCGCCATTGCGACCGAACTCGGCCTGACCGTGGAAACCAAGACGGGTCTGCGCCGCCAGAGCAATGACGCAATCCTGGGCGGTGACGCAGCCAAAGCGGCCTTCTCGGGTCCGAATGGAATCTATGCCACGGCACTGGCAGCCGATGGCGAATCGCGTCTTCTGATGCACGTGACCAACGTGCAGCAGCAGCCGTCCGACGCGCTCGATGCCAATGATCAGCAGATCAAGCAGATTGCAGGCGCGGCAGGTGACGATCTTCTGGATCAGATGGTCGTGCAATTGCAAAACGATTATGGCGTTTCCATCAATCGCGCGCTCGCCGAACAGGCAATGGTTCGCTAACGCCGGGGAAAACCTGGTCGGTGGCTGGCCTTAGGGGGAACTGAACAATGCCGGATCTGAAGGCCTTTATCGGCAAAGTGGCGACGGGAGATCCGCTCTCGCGCGAGGAGGCGCGCGCCGCTTTCGACATCTTGATGTCGGGTGAGGCTACACCATCGCAGATCGGTGGCTTTCTCATGGCTCTGCGGGTTCGCGGCGAAACCGTCGAGGAAATTGCCGGTGCGGTTTCGACCATGCGGGCGAAGATGCTGCCGGTTGCGGCGCCTGAAGGCGTCATGGACATCGTCGGGACCGGCGGCGATGGGCTTGGCACCTACAATATCTCGACCCTCGCCGCTCTCATCGTGGCGGGTGCCGGGGTTCCCGTTGCCAAGCATGGCAACCGTGCGCTCAGCTCCAAGTCTGGCACGGCAGATGCCCTGACAGCCTTGGGCGTGAAACTTGATATTCCGCCGCAGCAGATCGCACGATGCATTTCCGAGGCCGGGATTGGCTTCATGTTCGCTCAGGTGCACCACGCCGCCATGCGACATGTCGGTCCCAGCCGCGTGGAGCTTGGAACACGCACGATCTTCAACCTGCTCGGTCCGCTTTCGAATCCGGCGGGTGCCAAGAGGCAATTGCTGGGCGTCTTCTCGCCTCGCTGGCTGCAGCCAATCGCCGAGGTGATGCGTGATCTCGGTTCCGAGGCGATCTGGGTCGTGCATGGCGATGGCATGGACGAAATCACCACGACGGGCGTGACCCATGTCACCGCACTCGAGAACGGGCAGATCCGCAGCTTCGAGCTGACACCGGAAGATTTTGGCGTTGGGCGTGCAACGATCGATGAGTTGAAGGGTGGTGATGGCGAAGTGAATGCCAAGGCGTTGCGGGCTGTCCTTGGCGGCGCAAAGAACGCCTATCGCGACATCGCGCTTTGCAACGCTGCGGCCTCGCTGGTCATCGCGGGCAAGGCAGCCGATGTTCTGGAGGGCATGATCCTTGCGACGCAATCACTTGAAAGCGGCAGCGCGGCCTCTGTGCTCGACAAGCTTGTCGCCGTCTCGAACGAGGATATCTAAGCTGTCATGAGCGACATTCTGCAGAAAATCGAGGCCTACAAGCGCGAAGAAATCGCAGCGGCCAAAGCGCGCGTTACCCTGGCAGACCTGAAGGCCATGGCACAGGATCAGCCTGCGCCACGCGGCTTTTACAAAGCGCTCGCGGACCGTCGTGCGCGCGGCGAACTTGGCCTGATAGCCGAAATCAAGAAGGCGAGTCCATCGAAGGGACTGATCCGCCCGGATTTCGATCCTCCAATGCTGGCCAAAGCCTATGAGGCTGGCGGTGCGGCCTGCCTTTCCGTTTTGACGGATGCTCCGAGTTTCCAGGGTGCGCCCGAGTTTCTGACGGCAGCACGCAATGCCTGCTCGCTTCCGGCCTTGCGCAAGGATTTCATGTTTGAGACCTATCAGGTGCATGAGGCTCGCGCCTGGGGCGGCGATTGCATTCTCCTGATCATGGCATCGCTGACCGACGACGATGCGAAGCGTCTTGAGGATGAAGCATTTTCGCTTGGTATGGACGTTCTGATCGAGGTGCATGACGAACAGGAAACCGAGCGTGCGTTAAAGCTCGCCTCGCCCATGATCGGCGTCAACAATCGCAATCTGCGTACCTTCGAAGTCAGCCTCACGAACAGCGAAAGGCTGGCCCCAATGGTGCCAGCGGACCGGTTGCTGGTGGGCGAAAGCGGCATCTTCACCAATGCGGATTGCCTGCGTCTGAAGGCAGTCGGTATCTCCACCTATCTGGTCGGTGAAAGCCTGATGCGTCAGCAGGATGTTTCGGCTGCAACAAGGCTGTTGCTGACCGGTGAGAGCGCAAGCCAGGCAGCAGAATGAGCATGACCGAGCAGGGCCTGACGCATATTACCGAAAGCGGCGAGGCTCACATGGTGGATGTGGGCGGCAAGGCTGAGACGGTGCGTGAGGCAACCGCCGAAGGCTTCGTGCGAATGTTGCCGGAAACGCTTCAACTCATCCGCAAGGGCGATGCCAAAAAGGGCGATGTCATCGGTACGGCCCGGCTGGCGGGCATCATGGCGGCCAAGCAAACCTCCAGTCTCATTCCACTTTGCCATCCGCTGATGCTGACCAAGGTATCCGTTGATATAGCGGCAGACGCGGATCTCCCCGGCCTGCGGGTCACGGCGACAGCAAAGCTGACCGGCAAGACGGGCGTCGAGATGGAAGCGCTGACGGCGGTGTCCGTTGCCTGTCTCACCATCTACGACATGGCGAAGGCCGCCGACAAAGGCATGGAGATCGGCGGTATTCAATTGCTTGCCAAGAGCGGCGGAAAATCCGGCGACTGGCGAAAAACCTAGGAATTGACTGTGGCGTCACCTCTCCTTCCCGTTTCCGAAGCTCTGACACGTTTGCTGGAACCGGTGCGAGCGGTTGCGGATACCGAGAGCGTTCCCCTTGATGAGGCAGCAGGCCGCATTCTGGCCGTTGATCTGGTCGCGAAACTCACACAGCCGCCATTTCACGCCTCCGCCATGGATGGCTATGCTCTTCGCGCCGCCGATGCTCCAGATCTTGGGGCAGAACTGACGGTCGTCGGCCAGGCAGCGGCGGGCCATGCATTCAACGGCCAGGTAGGACCGGGAGAATGCGTGCGCATTTTCACCGGTGCTCCATTGCCAGAAGGTGCCGACAGCATTCTCATTCAGGAGGATGCGGAGCGACTGTCTGAAAGCCGAATTCGCACGAAGTTTCCGGTAACGGTCGGGCGCCATATTCGCCCGCGCGGGCAGGATTTTGCTGAAGGCGAGACGGTCCTGCGCGCTGGTGTCCGGCTCGACTATGCCCATCTGACCGTTGCAGCGGCGATGAACCACCCGCAGGTCGAGGTTCTGCGTCGGCCGCGCGTTGCGGTGCTGGCGACCGGTGATGAGCTGGTGCACCCCGGTAGCAGTTTGCAGCCTTCACAGATCATCGCATCCAATACATTTGGCATCAGCGCCCTCATTCGCGCCAACGGTGGCGAAGTCATCGATCTCGGAATCATACCAGATCGCCAGGATCTGATTGAGAATGCGATTGCCAAGGCTGTGGCGGAAAAGGTCGACGTGCTGGTCACGCTGGGCGGGGCATCGGTTGGCGACCACGATCTGGTGCAGGCCAGCCTGAAAGCGCAAGGCATGTCACTCGATTTCTGGCGTATCGCCATGCGCCCGGGCAAGCCATTGATGGTGGGCTCGCTGGGAGATATGCGCGTGCTGGGCCTTCCGGGAAATCCGGTTGCGAGCCTTGTCTGCGGCACGCTGTTTCTTGAGCCAGTCGTCGCCAAGCTTTCCGGCACACGACCGAAGGCGCGGATGGCCGAAGCCCTTGCCGGAAAGCCGCTTGCCGCCAATGACCAGCGACAGGACTACCTTCGGGCACGGCTGTGCCGTGACGCTGACGGCCGTCTGATTGCTGAACCTTTCGACAAGCAGGATTCTTCGATGATGAAGATTTTTGCCCATTCGGATTGCCTTATCGTGCGCCCCCCGCATGCACCGGAACTTGCCGCACTGACGCCCTGCCCTATCCTTCTGCTGAGGGATTTCGATCGGTGATCCGCGTTTGATGTTGAGACGTAAATACCGGTAATTATTCGATAACCGGAGTTTACGCCTTGTCGTCAGATCATCAGCCGCCAATCCTTCTCTGGTTTCGCAAGGATCTCCGTCTCGACGACAATGGTGCGCTGTCGCAGGCCTGCGAAAGCGGCCGGCCTGTTGTCTGCGTCTACATCCGCGAACCGAAACAGGATGGCATCGGTCCGCTGGGCGGTGCTCAGGAGTGGTGGCTGCATCACTCGCTGGATGCATTGGCTGCAGCGCTTGCCGACAAGGGCAACAGGCTGATACTGCGGAGCGGCGAAGCAGCCAAGGTGCTTTCCGGACTGGCCAAGGAGACGCAGGCCGAAGCGCTCTTTTATAACCGTCACTATGAGCGTGATGCGGCCGACAAGGATATCGTCGGTGCCCTGAAGTCGTCAGGGCTGGAGATCAAGCGCTTTCGTGGCCAGCTACTGCACGATCCAGAGACGATGAAGACCGGTTCTGGTGGCGCTTACCGGGTTTATTCGCCGTTCTGGCGCGCGCTGGAGAAGGATGGTGAGCCGCGCGATCCGGTGTCGGCTCCATCCAAGATCGCCGCGCCGGGCTCTTTCCCCAAATCGGAGGCGCTCAAGGACTGGAGCCTGCTGCCGACGAAACCGGACTGGGCGACCGAGTTCGGACGGATATGGCAACCGGGGGAAGCAGGCGCGCACAAGAAACTGAAGCGCTTCCTGAAGAAGCCGATACAGACCTACAAGAGCGATCGCGATCACCCCGGTCTTGAGGATGCGACATCGCTGCTTTCCCCTCACCTCGCCTTCGGCGAGATTTCGCCCGCCCGGATCTGGCATGAGACCAAGGGGCTGGAGGCAACGAATGACGTCATCCATTTCCGCAAGGAACTGGTCTGGCGGGAATTTTCCTACCATCTTCTCGTCGAGTTTCCGAAGCTTGCCACCGATAACTGGAACGATAAGTTCGATGCCTTTCCGTGGCATTTCAGCAAGGCACAATTTTCTGCCTGGACCAAAGGCATGACCGGCTATCCGATCGTGGATGCCGGAATGCGCCAGCTTTGGCGCCATGGATACATGCATAACCGCGTTCGCATGATCACCGCATCTTTCCTGATCAAGGATCTGATGATCGATTGGCGCAAGGGCGAGGAATGGTTCAAGGACACGCTCGTGGATGCGGACCCAGCCTCAAACGCCAGCAACTGGCAGTGGGTCGCGGGATCCGGCGCTGATGCCTCCCCCTTCTTCCGGGTCTTCAACCCGATCCTGCAGGGCGAGAAGTTCGATCCAGACGGCGACTATGTCTGCCGTTTCGTGCCGGAACTGCGCAAGCTGCCGAAGAAATATATCCATCGACCCTTCGAGGCGCCAAAGGAAGTTCTGGAGCGTGCCGGGATCAAACTTGGCGAGACCTATCCCAAGCCCATCGTCAATCACGGTGAGGCGCGTGACAAGGCACTAGCCGCCTACGCAGATGTGACGGGCCGCAGCGGTGACGCAGATCCACGCGATTGAGCATTCGACCGTTTAGATGTGACAAGGGCCGGAGGATAATCACCACCGGCCCTTTTGATTTCAATCTGGTACCTGATCAGACCAGTCGGCTCTGTTCCAGCGCCGCCGTGATGAAGCTGGAGAACAGCGGATGCGGATCCAGCGGGCGGCTCTTCAGTTCAGGGTGATACTGAACGCCAATGAACCAAGGATGGTCTGGATACTCGATCGTTTCCGGCAACAGCCCATCGGGGGACATGCCGGAGAAGACGAGGCCGCAGTTTTCCAGACGGTCCTTATAGTCCACGTTCACCTCATAACGGTGACGGTGACGCTCGGAGATATCCGTCGAGCCATAGATCTCGGCGATCTTCGTGTCGCGCTTCAGCGCCGCCTTGTAAGCTCCCAAGCGCATGGTGCCGCCCAGATCGCCGGCCGCCGAACGCTTCTGCAGCTCGTTGCCCTTGACCCATTCGGTCATGAGACCAACAACCGGCTCCTTGGAAGGACCGAACTCGGTAGAGCTTGCGTCTTCAATGCCAGCGAGATTGCGCGCTGCTTCCAGAACCGCCATCTGCATGCCGAAGCAAATGCCGAAATATGGCACGTTGCGCTCACGTGCAAAGCGGGCTGCGTTGATCTTGCCCTGTGCGCCGCGCTCACCGAAGCCACCGGGCACCAGGATGCCGTTGACCTTCTCGAGGTAGGGCGCCGGATCTTCCTTCTCGAAGATTTCCGACTCGATCCACTCAAGCTTGACCTTGACCTGGTTCGCGATGCCACCGTGATAGAGCGCCTCGATCAGCGACTTGTACGCATCCTTCAGGCCGGTGTACTTGCCGACGATCGCGATGGTGACTTCGCCTTCCGGCGTACGGATGCGGTTCGAAACCTCTTCCCAAGGCTCCAGACGCGGCTTTGGTGCCGGCTCGATGCCGAATGCCGCCAGGACTTCCGAGTCCAGGCCTTCCTTGTGGTAGGCCATCGGCACGTCGTAGATGTTGGAAACGTCCAACGCCTGGATGACGGCGGACGGACGAACATTGCAGAACAGCGAAAGCTTGCGGCGTTCCGCTTCCGGAATCTCGCGGTCCGCACGCACCAGCAGGATATCGGGCGCAATGCCGAGCGCCTGCAGTTCCTTGACCGAATGCTGCGTTGGCTTGGTCTTCAACTCGCCAGCAGCCGGGATGTACGGCATCAGGGTGAGATGCAGATAGACGGCAGTTCCGCGCGGCAGTTCGTTGCCAAGCTGACGGATCGCCTCCACGAAGGGCATCGCCTCGATGTCACCGACGGTGCCGCCGATTTCGCAGATCACGAAATCATAGTCGTCATTGCCCTCGACCACGAAATCCTTGATCTCGTTGGTGACGTGCGGAATGACCTGAACCGTCGCACCGAGGTAATCCCCGCGCCGTTCCTTGTCGATGATGTTCTTGTAGATCCGACCCGTGGTGATGTTGTCGGTCTTGGTCGCAGAGCGCCCCGTGAAACGCTCGTAGTGACCGAGATCGAGGTCGGTCTCCGCACCGTCATCGGTCACGAAGACTTCGCCGTGTTGAGTCGGGCTCATGGTGCCCGGGTCAACGTTGAGATAAGGATCGAGCTTACGTAGCCGAACCCGATAACCTCTCGCCTGTAGCAAGGCTCCGAGGGCTGCGGCCGCAATTCCTTTTCCGAGGGAAGAAACCACGCCGCCTGTGATGAATACATATCGCGCCATGGGAGTCACCGGATACCTTTTCACGATCGATTCCGCCAGCCCAAAAATTCTTCGGGACGGTTAAAGCTGTGGAATCTGAACAAAAGAAAACCGGCAGGCTTTTCGACCTGCCGGATGATGGGAGCTTGACGCGGCTTAGTTGCCGGTCGGAACAGAAGACGGATTTGCCGGAGCCGGGGCCGGAGCTCCCGGTGCAGGCGCTGTGCCATTTGCCGGTGCACCAGGCGTTGCCGCCGGACCGAGCGAATCGAGGATTCCGTTGCCCTGACCCTGCTGCGTTGCCGGGATGCGGTTCAGAATGTCCGTCGGGCGAGACTCGTGACGCGCCATGATTCCAAGCGCCATGGAGGTCACGAAGAACAATGTCGCCAGGATTGCGGTCGTGCGGGTCAGAGCATTTGCCGTGCCGCGCGCCGACATGAAGCCGGAACCGCCGCCAATGCCAAGGCCACCGCCCTCGGAACGCTGGATCAGCACCACGCCAACAAGCGCAAGCACGATCATGAGATGAATAACGATCAATACGGTCTGCATATCAGTCCAGTCCTGCGCGCGGGTTGCGGCACATATAAAGCTTTGCCGGTCCTTTAGCTCAGCCGGACCGGCATTCCAAGGGGCTAGTGCCGATTAAACGCGATTTAACGCACCAATGCCTCATACGCGCCATAGATGGCGAGGAAGTCTGCGGCTTTCAAGCTGGCGCCGCCAACGAGAGCACCATCAACATTGCTGATAGCCATCAGTTCCGCGGCGTTGGAAGGCTTCACCGATCCGCCATAGAGAATGCGGAATTTCGCGCCTTCCGCACCGAAGCGGCTCTTCAGCTCATCGCGCATGAAAGCATGCGCCTTTTCGACATCGTCAGCGGTCGGCGTGAGGCCAGTACCGATGGCCCAGACAGGCTCATAGGCGATGACCGTGTTCTCGGCATTGGCATCGTCAGGCACCGAGCCTGCAAGCTGGCGCTTGAGAATCTCCAGCGTCTGGCCCGCCTTGCGCTCATCGGCCGTCTCGCCAATGCAGATGATGGCGGTCAGATCGGCTGCATAGGCGGCTTCGGCCTTGATGCGAACGAGATGATCGGTCTCGGCGTGGTCCACCCGACGCTCGGAGTGACCAACGATGACATGGGTGCCAAAGCAATCGGCAATCATTTCGGCGGAGATGTCACCGGTATGAGCGCCGGATTTGTTCTGATGGCAATCCTGCGCGCCGATCATCAGCGGGCTGTCGGTGCACAAGGCCGTCGCCACATAGAGAAGCGTTGCAGGAGGGCAGATGAGCGCGTCAACCTTCTCAGCCAGCGGGCCGCTCACTCCGGCAGAAATCGCCTTGATCTGATCGAGCGAGTCCCGCGTTCCGTTCATCTTCCAGTTTCCCGCTACAAGCGGACGAACATCCGGCGTCATATCTGCGAATTCCCTTATGCTCCCGGCCAGCAGTCGCTGGCCACCCCGTTGACCTGATCGAACCGTCATAACCGCAATGCGGCCGCAAGCCCATTGCTTTCAGAGGATCCGTTTCAGGAATGTCGGTTTAGCGTATGCGGTCGAAGGATCAACCTGCCGCGAGCATAAAATTGAGAATTTCCCGCCAATCGCTCATCCGGATCGGCGTTCCATGGCCGCCGGTCTGAAACAGCCGGAAAATCGTCGGATAACCGGCCTTTCGCATCTTTCGGTACAGAGCGATCTGCTGCTCTGCCTTGTAGACGCTGTCGGCGCTGCCATGTGAAAAATAGACCGGAATCTTCAGCTTGGCCGCAGGCGTCGTCAAAAATCCCGGATCCGACGGGCCGCCCATGACGACCAGACCCTTCAAATATCGAACGGCTTCCTTGTCACGCGTCACACTCTGGCAGATGAAGTTGCCCATGGAGGCGCAGGCGAGAATGACAGGACGACCGGACGACAATTCAAAAACATGCCGAATGAGGGCGGCGATATCGGCCGCGCCATTGGGATCGAAGGATTTGACCGAGGGGGCGTAATAGGCACCGCCGCTCTGCACGACGAGATTTTTCAGCCGGTTGAAGTTGCCGCCGAACGTGTAGTCGTTCACACCCAGGCGGCGATCCCCGCCCCTGCCATGAATGAAGATGATGGTGAATGTGGCGTCACGCATGCGCCCGACCCGCGCAACATCGAGGCGGCTGGAGGCAATCGTCAGCGTTTCGTTGGCCTGAAACTCCCGCACTCCAAGATCGACATAGTCTCGCTTGACGCGACGCTCCGGCTCCTCATCGCGCTGGTTGATGTCGCGCAGTTCCTGATAATCGAGCACCTTGAAGGCACCTTCATCCTCCGTCTTCAGGACCGCTTGGGAAGAGAACAAGGCATCCTTGAAAGGGCGAACCGGCCCGTCTGCCGCTGCCGTAGCGGACGCGAACAAGCACAGGCAGAGGGCCACCAGTACGCGCAAACTCAAATGATCTGTGGACATAGGCGACCGGTTTCGTTTCCTTGAAGCAGCACGACTTGCGTTCTTCATCGCTGCGGCGCAAATCCTGATGCGAACCATTCGTGAACGAACAGGTCGCGAGACGCCGTTTTATCTGGCACACTCGCCAGCGATTCGAAAGCCGATAAGGGCAATCAACGCGACTGCGTTCAGCATGCCATCCATTCAAGGCAAGGCCAGCGAACCCATATGGATAATAACGACCTTTTTGCCAGTCTCCCCGCGCAGCCGGCAAAGCCGTCAGAGCCGAAGGGCAAGACCGAGGCTACCGCCAAGCCCGCGACGGTTGCGGCAAGCACTGCGGCACCTTCCCCTGCGACCAACCCCGACACCTATGATGCCTCGTCGATCCGAGTTCTGGAGGGTCTGGAGCCGGTCCGCATGCGCCCTGGCATGTATATCGGCGGCACGGATGAAAAGGCGCTGCACCACCTGTTTGCCGAAGTCATCGACAACTCGATGGACGAGGCTGTGGCAGGTCACGCCAACTTCATCGAAGTGCATCTGGATGCTCAGGGTTTCCTGACGGTCACTGACAACGGTCGCGGCATTCCGGTGGAAAATCATCCCCAGGTGCCGGGCAAATCCACGCTTGAAGTCATCATGACCAAGCTGCATGCGGGCGGAAAGTTCGACGGTAAGGCCTATGAGACATCCGGCGGTCTGCATGGTGTCGGCGTATCCGTCGTCAACGCGCTGTCGGATGTGCTGGAAGTAGAGGTTGCGCGCAATCGCAAGCTTTATCGCCAGCGTTTTTCCCGCGGCGTTCCGCAGGGTGGCCTGGAAGAGCTGGGCGATGTGCACAACCGTCGTGGCACGCGCGTGCGCTTCCATCCCGACCCGCAGATTTTCGGAGAGCATGCCAAGTTCGATGCGGGCCGTATTTTCCGCATGGCGCGCTCCAAGGCTTATCTTTTCGGCGGCGTTGAAATCCGCTGGAGCTGTGATCCGGGCGTCGTTGTCGCCGGCGGTGAAATACCAGATAAGGCCGTGTTCCATTTTCCGGGCGGGCTGAAGGATTATCTCTCCGCGACACTTGGCAAGGACTTTACCGTCACCCGTGAGATCTTTTCAGGCAAGACGGAAAAGACCGGTGGTCATGGTGCACTGGAATGGGCGGTTACCTGGTATGGCGGCGACCCGCAGATCCACTCCTACTGCAACACGATTCCAACACCCGAAGGCGGCACGCATGAGGCGGGCCTGCGCATTGCTCTTCTCAAGGGTCTGAAGAATTACGCGGAACTGACGCAGAACAAGCGTGCCAAGGACATCACTACCGACGACGTGATGATCTCGGCTGTTGGCATGCTTTCGGTGTTCATCCGCGAACCGGAATTCGTTGGCCAGACGAAGGACAAGCTTGCCACCGTAGAAGCACAGCGGATTGTCGAAAATGCATTGCGCGATCCCTTCGATCACTATCTCGCAGGCAATCCCGGCGAAGCAGCCAAACTTCTCGACTGGGTCATCGAGCGCGCGGAAGAGCGCCTGCGTCGCCGCAAGGAAAAGGAAGTCAACCGCAAGACCGCCGTTCGCAAGTTGCGCCTTCCCGGCAAACTGGCCGATTGCTCCCAGAACACGGCGGAAGGTGCGGAATTGTTTATCGTCGAGGGCGACTCGGCTGGCGGTTCCGCGAAGCAAGCCCGCAACCGCATGAACCAGGCCATTCTGCCGCTGCGTGGCAAGATCCTAAACGTGGGTAGCGCCAGCCGCGAAAAGCTATCGGCAAACCAGCAGATCGCGGATCTCATTCAGGCACTGGGCTGCGGGACTCGAACCAAATACCGGGACGAGGATCTTCGCTACGAGCGCGTGATCATCATGACCGATGCGGACGTCGACGGCGCCCATATCGCCTCGCTGCTGATTACCTTTTTCTATCAGGAGATGCCGGAGCTGGTGCGCGGTGGACACCTGTTCCTCGCGGTGCCGCCGCTTTACGTGATCCGTCAGGGTGCGAAGACAGTCTATGCCCGCGATGACGTGCATCGTGCGGAACTGATGGAGACCGTGTTCAAAGGCAAGAAGGTGGAAATCGGTCGCTTCAAAGGCCTTGGCGAGATGATGCCCGCCCAGTTGAAGGAAACCACCATGGACCCCGCCAAACGCACGTTGCTGCGCGTGGCGATCGATGAGGTAGATTTTGAAGGTACACGCGAAGCCGTCGATAACCTGATGGGTACCAAGGCGGACGCCCGCTTCCGCTTCATTCAGGAGCGGGCTGCCTTCGCAGACAATCTCGATATCTGATGATTTCGTGAAAACGTCCGTATCGGGTTTCAACAACCCGATACGGACCTAGTGAACATTGTCTCGTGCCGCAAGAACGCGCAGAACCGCGCCGACAAGAGCTGTCGCCTCGTAAGGCTTGCGCACGACCGGAGCCGAGAAGCTGGCCGGAACGACGGAACGATCGCTGTAGCCCGTGGCGAAGATGAATGGCACGCCACGCCGCTCAAGTTCTTCTGCAATGGGAAGCGAGGTACCGGTACCGAGATTGACGTCGAGAATGGCGACATCCGGCGTAAAATTCTTCAGCCGCTTCATCGCTTCATCAACCGAGGGTGCGGTCGTGACGTTGTGCACACCGTTCTCTGCCAGCATGATCTCGACGTCAGCAGCGACCAGCATCTGGTCTTCAACCAGCAGAACTTCGATCTCCTGCAAGGTGTCATTGATCTCTCGCGTCGAGGCGGAGTTGAGATCCGCATCCGAGACCGTCTCGGCACCCTCGCCGCCCTGAACGTGCTTTGCAGGAACCAGAAACCGCGCGTTTAGTCCACCTTCCAGATATTCAACCGAACTGTCGCCAGAGAGTTCGTACGGAATGCTACGCTCGATCAGAACTGTACCGAAACCGGCGCGACTGGGCTTTCTCACCAGTGGTCCGCCAGACTCGCGCCAGGAAATCTCCAGATCTCCCGCCTCGGTGCGCTTCCAGTTCACGTCGAGCCGACCGCCGACTTCGGACAGGGATCCATACTTGGCCGCATTCGTAGACATTTCATGGAGCACGAGTGCCATGACGGAGAAGGCGCGGCTATCCAGCCAGAATTCGCCACCTTTCATCAAGATGGTACGATGTTCGCCACTATAGGGCTTGAGTTCAGCCTCAAGCAATTCCTTCAGAGATCCCCCGTCTGCTCCGCGCACAACCTGATCATGCGCGAAAGACAAGGCTTGAATTCGCCCCTTCAGAGTCGAAACATACTCGCCAATGTCACGCCCTTCCCGGACCGGATGACCGACAAGCGCCTTGATGACCGCCAGGATATTCTTGACGCGGTGATTCAATTCCTCATTCAGCATGCGCTGGCGCACATCCGCTTTGCCACGCTCATCCGCAAGCAGTTCATTGTGATGCAGAACGACCTCGACCAGCACAGCGCGTATGGCTTCTGCGATCTCCCACTCTTCCTCCGTCCAGCGTTGAGCCTTCAGGTGAACCGTTTCCTTCCAGATCGCGAAGCTTTTGCGCGGAGTCAGTCGATCGCCCAGCGGTCCTATCTCGTAGGATTTCTCGGGATTTCCGGCCCAGTTCAGCGTCTGGACTAGCTCTTTGCGGAAGAAGAAGAGGTAGTCCTTCGGTCTTTGCGACAGGGGTATGGCCAGAACACCGCAGGCGGCAGAGGCGTAGGATGCGGCCTCCGGTAAATGCAGCGCCAGTTGATCCGTCCCCCAGATACGTCCACCGGAGGCTGTTCCGACCAGTTCCGCAATCTTGGCAATATCCGGCAGCGGCGGCACAGATCCCATGCTCGTCCAACCACCCTCAAGCCACAGCCCAACACCGTCGCTCGGCATGATATGCGCGAATTCAGGCAGGGAATCGCGCAGCAATTGCGTGATGTCGGCGCTCTGGGAAGCGGCCTGAAGGAAGCGATCCAGCGAACGGCGCGCACGGTTGGCTGTGTCCAGAATTTGTTTCTGTTTCAGGGCGCTCAGATGCAGTGATAAAAACTCGCCAAACATTTCTGCGGCCACCCGCTGCTGCATGGCCAGAGACTTGGGCGAATAGTGATGGCAGGCGACAAGTCCCCACAGCTCCCCGTCAACGACGATGGAGATCGACATGGACGCCGCCACGCCCATGTTGCGGAGATATTCGCAGTGGATGGGCGATACGCTTCGCAAGTGAGCGAAGGACAGATCCAGCGGTTCGTCCGATGCGCGACCATTCGACACAATTGGAATGCGCTCGTCCTGCGCGTCGGAAATAATGCGTATGGTGTTCTTCAGATACAGGATACGAGCCTGCTTCGGGATGTCGCTCGCTGGAAAATACTGTCCCTTGAAGCTCTCGAGATCGCGGCGCTTATGCTCGCTGACGACCTTGCCGGAACCATCATGTTCAAACCGGTAGATCATGACACGATCATAGGCCAGCATCGCAAATATCAGGCGAACCGACTTGTCGACGAGTTCATCGATGCCTCCAATCGATCGCACACGGCTGATGAGCATTCGTGCGGTCTCGAGAGGTTGGTCAGAATATTTGGCGTGCGGCTCGAACTCCATGAACGCACCCTGAGGCGTCCTGTGAACCGCTGCATCGAACAATCCGCCAGGAAGCTCGAGTCCCATTCGCAACGCTGGGCGGCTGGGGTCATCACTTGTCGCCAGTGCATTGCGCAGCGTGTGCGCTACATCCGGCCCCACAGCGTCCTCAAGCCGACTGCCTTCGACCGGTGCCAGGATACCCAGCATGTCTGCAGTATTAGCGGAGTAAGCAAGAACGTCGCCGCCGGTACCATCGCAAACGATGAGAGCGCCATGCGCCTGGATGCTTCCGGGTATGTGGATCGGTTCCCGGTCGCAATTTGTCAGATCGACCTTTGGCGCTTCATTCATTCACATTGTCCTTGAAGGCCGTCTCTGCCCATTGGAAGGCCAGGTCTGAAGCCCCTATTACCTTGTTCATATCGACATCGGGTGCGGCATCGAGGATCTGAAGGAAACGGGAAAATCCATCCGATGCGGCTTGACCCTGAAGATGCCTTGCCCCGTGCGTACCGCTCAGTCCGAGCTCATTTGCCCTGCGGTACAAAACGCGCGCGCCCAGCGTCGAGCCCTCCAGTACGTAGAGCGTACCCAGCAGGCTTTCCAGATCGGCGGTTAAGGAAATTGGATCCGCGGGCTTTTTCGGCGCGAGGGCGAGATCGTTCATATCCGCGACAATAAGAGGGCTTATGGCCTGAGGACGCCAGGTTCCGAATTCAACGGGGAAACGGCATGATAACATTTGGTCATCCAAGGGCCTGCGAAAGGCATGCAGACCTTGCAAATAGGCCTTGTAATGTACCAATGTACGAAATGAGCCTACGGCAGCGTCAACCGCTGCATGGCGATCTGACGTACGCTCCCGCAGGAGGAAGCGGCGTGACGATGGGGGCATGTATTGTAAAGCTGAGTTGACGTTACCCATATTTCTAGCGCATCTGCGCTTTACGGCAAGCTTGAATCTTCAATATCTCTAATCTTAGCTCTCGTCAGGTGCGCCTGGAGACAAACGAGAGACGCAAACAGGATGGCAGTCAATCGTGCGTGAGAATGACAGACCGAGGACGGAACCGCGCTGGCTGGGGCCCGTCGCGCCAATGCGCATAGCGCTCATTCCGCCCATATCGGCTGCGCGATGGCTTCTCATTCTCATAGTCTTTGCCGGGATCTACTTCTTCCACGGCTTCGTCATCCCTGTTCTCGCGGCCCTCGTCATCGGTTTTGCGAGTTGGCCGCTCTATCGCGATCTGTTGCGTCGCGTCGGCGGCAACACGACCATCGGCGCGACCATCGCCATTATCTGCGTTTTAAGTTTCATCATCATCCCCATCAGCATCGCCCTGACCTATGCGATCGGTGAATTGCGGGACTGGATTGGATGGGCACTCCAGATCAACCGGGTCGGGTCTGCGCCGCCACAATGGATCGTGGAACTGCCGGTCGCTGGTGAATGGCTTTCAACGCAATGGGAGCGCCACATAGGCGAACCGGGCGCCATTGGCCAACTGGTTCAACTGGTCAGCGGCGCCAATATCGGCAACATCTACCGTGCGGTGATCGCTGCCGGGGATGGCGCGTTTCACCTGCTTCTGACGCTGCTGTTCATGCTGATCGCCCTGTTCTTCGTCTATCGTGACGGTGCGGCTTTCGCGCGCCAGATGGATTTGCTCGGCGAGCGCATCCTCCCCTCGCGGTGGGAGCGCATATCGCGGGTGGTCCCGGCTACCATAAGCTCTACCGTGACCGGCATGACGCTGATCGCCATCGGTGAAGGCATCATTCTTGGCATTGCCTACTGGATCGCCGGCGTTCCGTCCCACGTAACACTCGGCGTTTTGACCGGCATCATGGCTTTGATCCCCGGCGGCGCGCCCTTGTCGTTCACGCTCGTATCGATCTATCTCGTTGCCAGCGGATCGCTTTTCGCAGGCGTTGCCTTGTTTGTCTGGGGCTCGGTCGAGCTCTTCATCGTCGACAAGACGATACGCCCGCGCCTGGTCGGCGGCCCTATCAAGCTTCCGTTCCTGCCGACCTTTTTCGGCCTCGTGGGCGGTGTGAAGACGCTCGGCTTTCTCGGCCTGTTCATCGGCCCGGTTCTGATGGCGCTGCTCGTTGCGATCTGGCGTGAATGGATGCGTGAGATCGAGCTTTCATCAAGCGCTGATGCAGTAGAGACCCCGACCGTCCCGGAGCCTCCCAAACGCCTCAAGGCCGATCCGGCCCCCATTAACGAAGGCGCTTCTCCATAAACAGGCTGAGTGGATCAAGCTTGTAGCCACCGAATGGCGGAATCTCCTCGTATCCGGCATTCCGATAGAGGCCAATCGCCTCTGGCTGGTAGATTCCGGTTTCGAGACGGATGATCGAAATGGCAAAGCTCCGGGCCTCGCTTTCGAGCTGATCAAGCAGCCGCTTGCCGAGTTTCAATCCTCGTGCCGATCCGTCAACGAACATGCGCTTGATTTCTGCCGTGCCATCGTCATGCCGGACAAGGGACGCGCAACCGAGAATCTCATCACCCCGTCGCGCCACGAAGAAGGAAACCGTATCCGCTTCCAGTTCCTCGATCGGCAGCATATGATTGCTTTCGGCAGGGTAGAGCGATGCGGCATAGGCGTCGGACAATTCCAGCAATCTCAGCACACCCGGCTGCCGAGGCGCTTCTCGTTGAATGACCAAATCCTGCATTGCCTGTCCTGCCTGCCTTCACAAAGTCGCTATGCTGCGTCTTAACGTTCTTACAAGATCATATGCAAGGAAGTTCATATGCGCACCGCGATGGTCATCATGACAATACTTGGCTGCGACGACAGCGCCACGGACTGCCAATATGTGGCAACGCTTAATCAACGCTGGCCCAGCGTCGAACTATGCAATGCAGTTTCTGAAAAGGAATTAGGCCGGTTCGCCAATGTTTCCTACCCCGTCGTCATTGCCGTTTGCCAGGATCCGACCGTGGCGAGCGCATCCCCGACCGCACCGAAATCTACCGACACACCAGACGCCCCTGCACCGACACCGGAGGAAACAAGGCAGGAGGAACAGTCGATGGCCGCCAAGGCCATGGACCGTGTAAAGACTATCCTGCCGACGCGAGATAACGTCGAGAGCCTGATCAAGGGACCGGTACGGATTGTGGAAAGTGGGTATTCCTGGGTCGCCCAGCGACTGCGCTAGGCAGCGTAGGCAGTCTGCTCAGCGTAAGCGCGGGCCATATCCCTGTATTCCTGGCGCTGCAGTGACTCGACGATGTCGAGAAGCTCGTTGATGGTGGTGTAGGTATCAACCGTGCGCGGATACCGTTCGATCAATGCGTCGAAGATTCCCTCGCCGCTGCCTTGCACCTCCCGCAGTTTCTCGCGCCAGAGCATGGTCGCCTCGACAAAGACTTCCGAGATTTCACGAGACAAACCGCAGGATTCGTAGAGAGCGCGGATCGCATGCTTTCGGCCGGTTGCCATAATGGAGCGAACGCGACGATCGTCCAGGCCCGAAAGGTCCGTCATGGCAGCAGCAAAGAATTCAATCCGTCCCGAGCAGAGCGCGTGCATGAGAAAAGCCGAGGTGAGGCGCCCATCCTCACGCATCGTCTGCACCAGCAGCGGAATTTCATCCGACAGAGCGTTTCCGACGAGACGTAGCGTGGCGAGCGTAGCCGCCTCTTCAGTCAGGTATGCAATGCGCGGTGCACTCAACGTCGCCTGCACCAGCAGCGAACCGGCCAATGCGCGGCTGATTTCGCGGACGAGAACATCGCGCGCTTCCGCGGGGAGATCCTCGCGGTCCAGAAGCAGGTTCCGCACCTCGCAACTGCGGGCGTGGCGCTCTGCCAGCCGCTTGAGTACGTATCGGGAGAGATCGGCCGAATCGTTTTCCAACAGGATGACGGCCTCAGCCGTATCACCAATCTCGGCAATTGCTGCCGCGACGCCGCGGCCCAGTTCAGGACGGGTCGCAATTAAACCGCGGGTCATGCTGGATCCTCGACCTGCAATGTCGACTAGATCCATATCCGTCAGTACCGGTGAAAACGTAATGACAGGACATGCGATATCCGGCTGGTCCTCAGCAAGTGCCAGCACCACGGCGCGTGGTGCTGACGGCTCTTCAGCAAGGCTCTCGGAAAGCGCGAAGCGAACGGCTGACGAAGGGTCATCCAGCAGGTGAATCATGGCATGCAAGGCCGCCTGCTTTTGCGGATCATCCGGACGGAGACGGAAGTAGGCCTTGGCCAAGGCGCGCGCTGCCTTGGCGCGATCTGCCGCGCCTGCTGTTTCCGCCCATCGCAAAAAAGCCTGGATAATCAACTGACCTACCTCAAACGCCGGAGCGACTCTACGCTCTCCATTCGTCCATGAGGCCAAGCTAGTCAGAAATAGTTTACGATCGGTTCACCATACGCCTCAAGGATCGTGAAAAGAGGCGAACAGCCTTCGAATATAATCAATTCCCAGCGTATGTGTGGGTCTTCAGAGCAACCCCTTCGCGCGTAGCAAGACAGAATTGGTCGCTCTCAGGCAAAACAGCCTGCACTATCGCATCAGACCCTACTAATACTCAAAGGTTTCTATCGAGTCGGCCGTTGCAGTTGAAAAACATCGCTGCCGCCATCCGCGTAATCCATGTAGCCCATGCGAGCAACTGGCTTGGCCAAGGCCATATCAATGCGACCATCTCGAACAATGATCTCACTGAGATGGATTCCGACTACCTGACCGAACACAATAACCGACTCGGACATGGTTTCATTCAAGCCCTTCGGTCGAAGGACCTCCGTCACCTTGCATTCGAGCGCAGCATAGGCCTCGGCCACGTATGGAGCGTCCACCAGCTCACCAAGTTTCGGCGTCAGTCCAGCGAGATCGAATTCGTTGACACCATAGGGCACCGGCGCAGAGGATGCGTTCATCGGTTCGACGAGATTGCGGCTGACGAGGCTTGCGGTGAAGACGCCCGTCTCTTCGGCGTTCCGGCTACTGTGTTTCGGCGTACTGGATGAGAACATCACTATCTTTGGATTGTCCGAGACGATGTTGAAAAACGAATAGGGCGAGAGGTTCAGCGAACCATCCCTGCCCTTCGTACCGATCCACCCGATGGGTCGCGGCGCTACAATGGCCTTGAACGGGTCGTGCGCAAGACCATGCTGGTTGAGATCGGTGGTATAAAACATTACTCGCTTCCCTCACCAACCCAGCTGACAATGTCCTTGAGTTCAGGGCGCGGACGGTCGGTTTGCGGGAACGTCGTGGAGCCGATGTAAACCAGACCAGCGATTTTTTCTTCCGGCTTCACGCCAAGAACGGTCTTGGCATCGGCGTCATAGGCGACCCATTCGCTCAGCCAATTGGCGGCATAACCATGGGCATTGGCAGCCATGAACAGATTGAGGCAGACGGCGCCAGCAGACAATTCCTGTTCCCAGACCGGGATCTTGACGTGCTCCGCCGCAGTGCTGACCACAGCAATGACGACTGGAGAACGCGTCAAGCGCGACCGCTCGATCTGCCGGGCTTCTTCGGTCATTTCGGGGTTCTTCTTCAGCGCAATAGACAGAAGCTGCTCGCCAAGTTCTGCCCTCGCCTGTCCCCGATAAACGATGAAACGCCAGGGAGCGAGCTTGCCGTGATCAGGAACGCGTGAGGTGAGCGTCAGGATCTGCTCCAGCTCGGTCCGGTCCGGGCCCGGTTCCGTCATCTGGAACGCAGGAATGGATCGACGCGTACTGAGATAATCGAAGAGTGGCTTCTGAATGGGCATCCGACGACTCTGTGAATGGAGGGATCTTGAAATTGCCGCTAGGTTGGTTTTGAAGTGACGTTTCGGAATTCAAGAGTCAACGGTCAGCAACCACTATGAACGCAGTTTCTCGGAAGGTCTCGCTCTCGATGGCGCTGCTGGCGGCGCTTGCCCTGGCGCCATCCGCTCATGCTCAGGACGCATTCCAGCCTTTCAAGCAGTTGGAAGGCACGCCAAAGATGCCGAAACTGAATGCTTTTACAGCGCCATCTGCCCGTAAGGTTCCCGCCCTGCGCGATGTGACGCTGGAAGCGAAGTTGACGGCAGATGGAACATCTCTCCAGACCGGGCTCAACTGGCGTGTATTCAGCCCGAGCGCCGGCCCGGATGGCAAGCTTCAGCTTGTTGCCTCCTCGGAAGGCGGCGAAGCTCATCTTCAACTGGCGCCAGGTGATTATTTCGTCAACGTCGCATTCGGACGCGCTGGTATCACAAAGCGACTGAGTGTTCCGGAAAATGGTGACGTCAAAAAGCTATCGTTTGTTCTTGATGCAGGCGGTCTTGTGTTGAATGCCGTTGCGGGCACTGATCAACGGATACAGGCCAACAAGCTGAAGTTCTCGATCTATTCCGCGGAGGTGCGCGAAGACGGCGAGCGTGCGCTTGTGATGGCCAATGTGAAGCCGAACACGATCATCCGGCTGAATACCGGCACCTATCACATTGTTTCAGAATATGGCGATATCAACGCGAGCGTTCGGGCTGACCTTCAGGTCGAGGCAGGCAAACTGACCGAGGCGACGCTGCAGCACAAGGCGGCGCAGATTACCCTCAAGCTTGTTTCTCAGCACGGCGGCGAAGCCGTGGCTGATACCGCATGGTCTGTGCTGACTGCCGGTGGCGACGTGGTGAGTGAAAGCGTCAGCGCTTTCACAACCATGGTGCTGGCGGAGGGCGAATATACCGCCGTCGCTCGCAACAAGGACAAGATCTATCAACGAGAGTTCACCGTTCAGTCCGGCAAGAACGCGGATATCGAAGTTTCCATGAAGGAACAACAGGCGTCCGTCGTCGGTCAGGATTGATCACCGTGATCGCTTGAAACAAAAAAACCCCGGTGGATCGCTCCACCGGGGTTATTTGTTTTACTCGGCAGCCATCTTGCGTGCTGCCTGACGCCGCTTGACATCCGGCGGCGTTGCTTCTTCCGAAAGCGATGCAACGGCATCTTCCAGCGACATCGGTGTCTGTGCCTGCGAACCCAGACGGCGGATGTTGACTGAGCGGTTTTCGGCTTCCTGACGACCACAGACAATGATGACCGGAACCTTCGTGACCGAATGCTCGCGGATCTTGTAGTTGATCTTCTCGTTGCGGAAGTCCTCTTCCACAATCAGGCCCGCATCGCGCAGCTGCTGGGCAACCTCGCGGCCATAATCATCCGCATCGGAGGTGATCGTTGCGACGACCACCTGAAGCGGTGCGAACCACAGCGGCATATGCCCGGCGAAGTTCTCGATCAGGATCCCGAGGAAGCGCTCCATCGAGCCGCAGATGGCGCGGTGGATCATGACAGGCTGGGTCTTTTCCGAGTTCGCATCGATGTAGAACGCACCGAAGCGCTCTGGCAGGTTGAAGTCCACCTGCGTCGTTCCGCACTGCCAGTCACGGCCAATTGCGTCCTTGAGAGTGTACTCGAACTTCGGCCCGTAAAATGCGCCCTCACCTGGCAATATTCCGGTTTTGATGCGTCCTCCAGACTGCTCTTCGATCGTCTTTAGAACATCCATCATGACCGATTCCGCGCGGTCCCAAAGCTCATCGGATCCCACGCGCTTTTCCGGACGGGTGGAGAGCTTCACCACGACTTCCTTGAAGCCGAAGTCCTCATAGACCGACAGGATGAGATCATTGATGCGCAGGCATTCGGCTGCCATCTGCTCTTCCGTGCAGAATACATGGGCATCGTCCTGCGTGAAGCCGCGAACGCGCATCAACCCATGCAATGCGCCGGATGCTTCGTAGCGATGAACGAGACCAAATTCCGCAAGGCGAACAGGCATTTCACGGTAAGACTTCAAGCCATGCTTGAAGATCTGGACGTGACCCGGGCAGTTCATCGGCTTCAAGGCGAAGACGCGATTATCGGCTTCCTTGTCATCCGGATGGGTAAACGCGTAAGCCGATTTCACGGCGAACATGTTTTCCTGATACCAGCCCCAGTGACCGGAGGTTTCCCATAGCGAGGCATCGAGAACCTGCGGCGCGTTGACCTCTTCATAGGTGTTGGCCAGACGGCGGCGCATGTAGGCGGTCAGGGTCTGGAACATGCGCCAGCCCTTGCCATGCCAGAACACGACGCCCGGACCTTCTTCCTGAAAATGGAACAGATCCATCTCGCGGCCAAGCTTGCGGTGATCGCGCTTCTCGGCTTCCGCAAGTACGTGCAGGTACTGATCCAGTTGCTCCTGCTCTGCCCAGGCTGTGCCGTAGATACGGGTCAGCATCGGACGGGTGGAATCACCGCGCCAATAGGCACCGGCCACCTTCATGAGCTTGAAGGCCGTCCCAATCTGTCCGGTCGAGGCCATGTGCGGACCACGGCAAAGGTCGAACCAGTCGCCCTGAGCATAGATCTTGACGTCCTGATCTTCCGGGATCGCATCAACGAGCTCGACCTTGAAGCTCTCACCCTTGGCAGCAAACACATCCTTGGTCTTCTGGCGCGACCAGACTTCCTTGGTGAAGGGTTTGTTGCGACCAATGATCTCCTTCATTTTCTTTTCGATCTTCGGCAGATCGTCGGGCGTGAAGGGCCAGTCTTCCTTGGTGTCTGGGTGAACGCGCTTGAAGTCGTAGTAGAAGCCGTTCTCGATCACCGGACCGATCGTGACCTGCGTGCCGGGCCAAAGCTCCTGGACGGCTTCCGCCATCACGTGCGCAGCATCATGGCGAATGAGTTCCAGAGCGCGCGGATCTGTGCGGGTAATGATCTCGATCTTGCCATCGGAAACAGGGTCCGACAGGTCGCGGACTTCGCCGTCGATCGCAATGGCGATGGCCTTCTTGGCCAGCGACTTCGAAATCGACTCAGCGACCGCAAGCCCGGTCGCACCGGCTTCATACGAACGGACAGAGCCATCAGGGAATGTGAGGGAAACAGACATGGTTTTCTCCTTGAACCAGTCCCGCCAACGAATGCGGGTGGTGAATTGCGCTGCGCGGATGCAGCGATGAATCTGCGCGTCATAGAAAAAAACTCGCAGAACGTAAAGATTACTGCGCTGAATCTTCGCCCTTTGAGGCGGCTGCATATCGCCAGGGTGTCCACCATCGCTGGTGTTGAGGCCGGTTCTCCGGTACGGGATCCAGCCCGGACGAACCAAATGGCCCGCAACGGGCGAAACGATAGGCCGTCATCCAGGCCCCGAACCAGAGACCGTGACGCGCGACAGCCTCATAGCCGAACTCAGAACATGTGGGGATGTGACGACAGGAATTTCCGATGAAGCCGGAGAGCGTCAATTGATAGAGGCGGATCAGGCCCATTCCGACAAGACGATCCGGCGTTTTGCGAAAAGGACCGGACCAGTTCCGACCTCTTCTCCGCGGCTTTTCATCCTCGTCATCATGCAGACCAGAACAGTGCTGGCACATGCGTCAGACCGCCTGCGGCTGCGCTTTGGCTTCAATCTGATCGAGACAGTCTACCACGGCATCGAAGGTCAACATGGTCGAGGCATGTCGGGCCTTGTAGTCCTTCACGGGTTTCAGAACGCGCATTTCCTCAAAACGACCGACGGGTCCTTCACCACCTTCCTTCAGCATGGCCAGCATGTCCCGACGTGCCTGACGAATTTCGTCAACAGAGGCACCAACGACCACCCGCGCCATGGCCGATGAAGACGCCTGTCCCAAAGCGCAGGCGCGCACCTGATGTGCAAAGTCGGTCACGATCCCATTGCGCACCTTCAGGAAGACGCGCACCTTCGAGCCGCAGAGCTTCGAGTGCTTCTCGCTGGTCGCATCTGCATCATCGAGCGTACCGGCACGCTGGATGTTGCCTGCCAGTTCAAGAATTCGACTGTTGTAAATATCGTCCATGCCGAAGAATCCTGACGCTACCTGCGTCGCTTGCCAGTGGACAGTGTGTGCTTCAGCCCGCCGACTGGTCGTCCATAGTCTCATGCTCTATATGATGACGGAAACGATCGGTTCAAGAAACATGTTTCGCCAAGTCTTCAATCGAGAGTAACTCGTATCTTGTAAAAAGGGATCCGACAGGTCAGATAACGCGTAGCCTGCTTTGAACGTCATTGCAGTTCAAAGAACTTCGGCAGGTGCGGCCTTGAACCGCACGGGAGATATGAACATGGATTCAGTCGTGAAGAATTTCCCTGCGGGGCAGAAGCAACCTCGCCCGACACAGCAAGAGGCCGAGGATGCGGTGCGGGTTCTACTGCGCTGGGCCGGCGACGATCCGTCCCGCGAGGGCCTGATCGACACGCCGAAGCGCGTCGCCAAATCCTATCGTGAACTGTTCGGTGGTTACGACCAGTCACCGGAGGAAATTCTTGGCCGTACCTTCGAGGAGGTCGGCGGCTATGACGACATGGTCCTCGTAAAGGACATTCCGTTCTATTCCCATTGCGAGCACCACATGGTGCCAATTATCGGCAAGGCTCACGTGGCTTACCTGCCGAAGGGGCGTGTTCTGGGGCTCTCGAAGATAGCCCGCCTTGTGGAGGTGTTCGGCCGCCGATTGCAGACCCAGGAGAATATGACCGCACAGGTTGCTCAGGCGATTCAGTCCGGTCTGGCACCGCGCGGCGTTGCGGTGATGATCGAGGCGGAGCACATGTGCATGGCCATGCGCGGCATCCAGAAGCAGGGCTCGACCACGCTTACGACGACATTTACCGGCGAATTCAAGGAAAAGGCTCAGGAACAGGCCCGTTTCCTCAGCATGATCCGTCGCTGATACAGGCTTACAGAGAGTTTCATGACCATCCAGTTTGAACCGGCACCCTCCGACAAAACGCAACTCGAGGGCAACGGTGTTTTCACGCCGCGCTTTGACGACCATGGTCTGGTAACTGCCATCGTGACAGACCATCGCGATGGTGAACTTCTGATGGTTGCCCACATGAACAGCGAGGCGCTGGCTCTCACTATCGAGACCGGAATCGCGCACTATTACAGCCGTTCGCGCGCAAAAATCTGGAAGAAGGGCGAAACATCCGGCAATCTTCAGAGCGTGGTCGAGCTTTTGACCGATTGCGATCAGGATGCCGTGTGGCTGAAGGTGCAAGTGGCCGGACATGATGCCAGCTGCCACACCGGACGTCGCTCATGCTTCTATCGCGCTGTCGAACTTGTGGACGGCGAAGCAAAGGTAAGGATCGTTGATGAGCATCGTCATTTCGATCCGGACGCGATCTATTCGGACAAGGGAACCGATTAGGCAACTGCTTCGTTTTTCGGCAAGTCTGACGGACATGAACTGATTCTAAACCAGTGTCTGCGTTCAATGGTAGTCTGGCTTACATAGCCTGAAGGGCGGGATCAGATGCTGAACTGGAACTGGAATCGCGGTGAGGCTCCGACATCCGGAGCAGATGCAAATGGCGGCGGCAACAAGCCGCCTCATACTCCCGAACACAAACCCAAAAAGCCGAAGCTTGCTCTGGCACTGGGCGGCGGTGCCGCCAGAGGCTGGGCGCATATCGGTGTCCTACGCGCGCTGGAAGAGGCAGGCATCGAGGTCGGCATGGTTGCCGGCACTTCCATCGGTGCGCTGGTGGGCGGTTGCTATCTCGCCGGCAAGCTTGATGAACTCGAAAACTTCGCGCGCTCGCTTACCATGCGGCGCATCGCCGGCCTGCTGGATCTGACCATTGGCGGCGGCGGCTTGCTGGGTGGCATGCGGCTGACGAAACGCATGCAGGAGCATCTCGAAGACGTCGCTATCGAAGACCTTGATCGTCCGTTCGTGGCCGTCGCGACCGAACTTCACAGTGGTCACGAAGTCTGGATTACAAGTGGCTCGCTGATCACCGGCCTTCGCGCATCCTACGCCCTTCCCGGCATTTTCGAGCCGGTGAAATGCAACAACCGCACGCTTGTGGACGGAGCACTGGTCAATCCCGTGCCGACATCTGTTTGCCGGGCCTATGAGCAACCGCTCGTGGTCGCTATCAATCTGAACTATGATATTTTCGGCCGATCCGCCGTCGTCAAACACAATGCGAGTGTCCAGCCTGTTCATCAGGGCCAGCACACAAAGGTTCAGGAAGCGCGAATTGGCATGACCGGCACGATGGTGCAGGCATTCAACATCATTCAGGAGCGAATCTCACGCGCGCGCCTGGCGGGAGACCCGCCCGATCTCGCGCTTCATCCACGCCTCAGCGATATAGGTCTTTCCGAATTTCACCGGGCCGGTGAAGCGATCGACCGCGGCTATCAGGAGGCCCAAAGCCGCATTACCGAACTGAAGCGGATGCAGGAGATATTCACTCTTCCCTGACAAAAGGCAGCCGCCCCACCGGGCGGCTGGTGTGTGTTCAGCTGGCGATATAGGCCCGGATATGCTCGGCCTCGGCCTCAACTTCCTGAATGCGCGCCTTGACGACGTCGCCAATGGAAATGATGCCGGCAAGCTTGCCGCCGCTTTCCACAGGTACGTGACGGAAGCGGCCACTGCTCATGATTTCCATGAGTTCGTTCAAGGTGGTTTCTTCCCGGCAGCGCGTCACAGACGTAGTCATTGCCGATGAAACCGGATTGGAAAGAGCCGCCGGACCCTCTTTCGCAACGCAACGGACAAGGTCACGCTCCGTGAAAATCCCGGCAATCCGGTCTTCGAGACTGGTGACGACAATTGCGCCGATGCGTTTCTGCTCCAGGATCTTTGCGACCTCCTCAATGGTCGCATCGCGTGACACGGTCACGACATCCCGGCCTTTTCTATCGAGCATGTGCTTCACGGAGATAGACATCAATTCCTCCTATTGATCAGCTCTTCGAAACCTTCGATTCGCTCCTCCAAGCGTTTCGAAAGTCTTACGATGGTGCTCCTCAATAGAACGGATTGCAAGCAGCGCAGGCCTCATACCAAATGTCGATGATATGAACCGATAGCGTGGGACCGGAGACCTTCATCCGAGGAGGAGCATACCGGAGAGCGATGCTCCTGCATCGGTCGAGGATTGCGACAAAGTCGGTGGAGGAAATCCGGCCCATCCAGAGGACCGGGCGCTTTTGCTCTTCGGACGTCGTCGAAAATCCGCGCCGGACCTTCAGGTCCGACTGTGGTTTTCTTCTCGCCGCAAACCAAAATCGCTCCGGCGCAATCGGTCCCTATCATCGACATTTGGTATCAGCCTCTGTCAGGCCTTGCGGCGACGCCCGGATCGAAGGCCGAAAACAGCAGGTAGCCAAAGAGGAAACCGCCGATATGCGCGTCCCAGGCGATGGCGGAATCATCCCCGCCCACGAGCGGAATGCCCAGGGCGATCAGCACGTTTCCGAGGAACCAGAGGATGGTAAAAATGAAAACCGTTCTGTTGCGCATTGCGCCGACAATTCCCTGGCGCGGCAGGAGATGAACATCGCGTCCAAACATGCCGGTGCCACTGGCGGGAAACGCGAACCGACATGCGGCGCCCATCAATGCGGAAATCACACCCGATGCGCCGATTAGGATCGTCTCCTGCCCCCAGTTCAGCGCCGCGTGGAAAAAAGCGGAACAGGCAGCCGACAAGGCCCAGAAAACCATGAACCGCTTGAAGCCGATGCGACGAAAGACCGGCGCACCAAAGGCTGCGAGCCAAAGACCGTTAAAGGCCAGATGCTCGACGCTTCCGTGCAGGAAAGAATAGGTGACCGGAGTCCAAAGCCACTCCAGCCCCTGCCCCGATAGCGGAAACACATACCGTAGCGGAGTAAAGGCAAGCTCGAACAGGAAGTATGCTCGCATCTCGTCGGACAGCACGTAAGCATCCAGGACGAAAAGAATAATTAGAAGTCCGAGAATTGCGAGCAATGGTCCCGGCAGGTTGATCGCCGGTTCGCGGCGCTGCGAGTCGCGGCGATGATCTTCATTCATACCACGATCGCGGTGAATGCCTCGCTGCGCGGGGGTCTCTTCCTCTGGCGGGGGGGCTCCCCAGGGCGTTTCGGGCGGTTTTTCCATGTGGGTCGGGTTCCTCTGCCGAAATCTATTAGCAGATCGCAACTCCATGAGCGAGCAACGATTGCGGGATTTGCCGCCCTTGCACGGCGCC
This sequence comes from Rhizobium rhizoryzae, assembly GCF_011046895.1. Taxonomy (NCBI): domain Bacteria; kingdom Pseudomonadati; phylum Pseudomonadota; class Alphaproteobacteria; order Hyphomicrobiales; family Rhizobiaceae; genus Affinirhizobium; species Affinirhizobium rhizoryzae. Next base: position 2,682,100 of record NZ_CP049250.1, read on the forward strand.
AACCCGTTGGAGTGGCATGCTTTTCGCTCCGTAGCAGAGAAATGACAGGCATGACGCCTGATACGACACAGAATGGAACACAACGTGCAGATGTTGAGCAACCGCAGTAACGAAGTGTTGAGCTATTGGTACAGCCTGCGCCGTGCGAACAAAGCGCCACTCCGGACCCAACTTGATCCCACGGCAATCCGCTCCCGCCTGCCCGATCTCATCATGTTGGGCTGGCAGGATCTCGATCTTGTGTTTCGTTTGGCAGGCACGCGGGTCTGCGAACTTTTCGGCGAGGAGCTGCGAGACCACGATTTTGAGACGTTGTGGAACCCGCGGTCCCGTGATCAGGTCGTTGAAGCCACCTTGTCCGCCTTCAGATCAGAGACCGCGATCCACTGCAGCGTGAACGCCACCCAAGACGGACGTCACGTGCGGCTGGAGATGCTTCTGCTTCCCTTGCGTTCAGCGGAGGGAGCATGTGACCGCTTGCTGGGCTCCATCGTATTGGGAGAAGACGCGCATCCCTCCTATCCCATTGATCCAGGCAGTCTCGTGCTCAAAACATGGCAGCCGGCCTTCCCGCCCGGAACCGTGCCGGCCACATCCACGGAATTCGCCAGAGACGGCAGCAGCCAGAGCTTCATCAGGCGGCTTTTCCATCTAAGCTGAGCAGTCATTACAACCTCTGACGTCCAATTGACCCAATGTTAACCGGCTGAGAGTAAGCATGTCTGGTAGATGACGGACGAAAGAGTGCAATGTTCTCATTCCAGCCAGCAGCACAAACACAGAAGCCCGCTCCTCCCCGTACCTTCCAAAGAGTGACGGTGAACATGAGCGGTCGTCTTATGCTTGCGTCGCGCGAGGAATATCCCTGCCTTGCCTCTGAAATGTCGCCCGGCGATGTCATGCTGGAATGCATCGGCGCTCCGCGCGTCGGCGAACGGATCATTGCCTACATCGATCATCTTGGCCGGTTGGAAGGCCAGGCATTGCAACTGACAGATACCGGCTTTGTGATGTCGATCACGGCCACGGATCGCAAGCGGGAAAAGCTGGCCGCGCAGCTGACATGGCTGGCAAACCGGCACGAGCTCGGCCTGCCGGAAGACCGACGTCATGACCGCCTCTCACCACGTATCACGCGCGCCGAACTGCGGCTTGAGGATGGTACGAGCTATCCTTGCCGTCTCGTCGACCTCTCGCTGTCCGGTGCCGCGGTGGATTGCGATGTTCGCCCACCCGTGGGCACCCCCGTTTTCCTCAACAATATGCGTGGACGCATCGTTCGCCATTTCGCCGAAGGTGTCGCGATCGAATTTGCGATGGTGCAAACGCGCGAAAGCTTGCGCGACTTCCTCTAGGAACAGCTCACAGTCGCCCCAGATTGAACCCGGCCATCGCGCCGGGTTTTTGATTCCTGGCACCGGAGAGGTCCGTTGCCTGAAATGCGGTTCGATGCGTACCGGATTTAACCAATGCTCCACCATATTTTGTGGCGAACAGGGTTTGCGGAGAAAAAAATGTACGAAAAAGACGCGGTTTTTTGACGCGAATCTCAGCCTCAACGTCCATCTACAAGTCGTTTCCGCATCCAATTTCTTGCTCGAGCAGCCAGATTTCGGACGCGAACCCCGCGTTGATCACCTCCACTCGCTCGCCATTCCCGGCCCCAGCAGGTCAATACGGCTTCATACGATCCGGACAGACCGAAGCTTTCTCAACCATTTAGCTGATCATCTATCGAATTATCCTCAAACTTGCGCATAATTTGAATGAAATTTGGGTCAAAACCGATTTAGATTCGAATTGCATTTTGATCAAATCAGCGCTCAATTTTAGATGCATTCAATTCAATTAAGCATCTGATTTTACTGTCGATTTTGGCACAGTTTGAAGATGCGTGTGAGACATTCCCCTCATCGAAACGGGGAGAACAAAATGTTTCACATCAAGAAGATCGCCGCAGGCCTGGCCATCGTCGCAGCAGCCCTCAGTGCAGGCAATGCCAACGCCGCAAGCACTGCACAGATGCAGGTGACCGGCAAAGCCAATCCACCCATCGGCCATTATGAATTTTGCCAGACCTATCGCAGCGAATGTGTTCCGACAGACGGTGACCGTGGTCCGCTGGTTCTGACGGAAGATCGCTGGAGAAAAATTCTCGATGTGAATTTCACCGTCAACTCCACGATCACCCCCATGACCGACCAGGAGATTTACGGCGTCGAGGAACGTTGGGCCTATCCGCGGACAGTCGGTGATTGTGAAGACTTCGTTCTGCTGAAGCGAAAGCTTCTGATCAATCAGGGCATCAGCCCTTCGGATCTCTTGATCACCGTTGTTCTGCAGCCGAATGGCGAAGGCCACGCCGTGCTGACGGTCCGGACCGATCGCGGCGACTTCGTTCTCGACAATATGCGCAACAAGGTCATGCTGTGGTCCGAAACCGAATACACCTATCTCAAGCGTCAGGCCGTCGATGATCCAGGCGCATGGGTGAAATTGCAGGATGGCCGCGCCAACGCGGTGGCCAGCGTCAGAAAATAAGCTTCATCCCCGTGAAGCCAAAGGCGTCGCTCCACTCCCCGTGGGCGGCGCCTTTTTTTGTTTCATGATTGGTTAACCATAAACGCGAATGCTTCGGACAATGATGCGCAGCTAGTTTGGCGCTTCCGGAACATGGTGTGCGATAATGGCTTCTCATACGAATGATACCGATGAAGGCTTTGAGCCAATCATCTCCAATCGGCTTGCCATCAAATTGCTATCAGCTCTCGCAGCGCTGGTCCTCATCGCCGGGCTCATTACGGCGGCAGGTCACTGGCTTGGTCAGCGAATGGCCTCCGGCGGGCATACGGACAGCACGCAGGAATTCAACATTGCCATTGGCTCGGACATCATTTCGGTGCCGGCCAACATGATCAGGCTGGCCGAGCAACGGACGTCCGGTACGGCTGCGGGTTTGAACCTCTATCTCACCTGGCCTGAAATGCAGGGATATTCGGTCGCAGAGAAGGATCGCTTCGATGCCGCCGACAAGTCCACCGACCTGATTTTCATCGAAGTTTCTGAAGCCACCATGTCCCGCGACATGTCCGGACGATTTGAGCCGATCTATCAGCGGCTCTTGTCCGGCGATTCCTCAGACTTCGGCCATGGCCTCACACTGCATCATCTGAAAGCCGATAGCGGCTATGGCGACGAAGTTCTTCTGTCCGCCCACCGTCCAGGAAAGCCGGACTATGTGGTGCGGTGCCTTCTGCCCCAACGCGGACAGGAGGCCAGCAGCGCTGATTGTCAGCGGGACATTCACGCCGGAAACGGGTTGAGTATCCTTTATCGCTTCTCATCCACACGTTTAGCCGAGTGGGACCATATTGATGCCGCTATTGGAGCCTTTGTCGCAAACAGGCTAACCGGCCAAAAATCCGACAATCCGTGAAAAGTCGAACAGAGTTTGTAAACGTCTGTTCATCATAAACCACTTGGTAAGGCTAAGCCCCTAAAGTGATGAGAACGGTGCTGCGGGGGCAGCCGGACCCGATAACATGAATTGCAGTGAGTGAGTGCAAACGTGCTGAATTACATCAACACGACATCCTTCCCCAAGGGTGGCGCCTCGATTTTCCAGAAGATCGTCGGCCTCGTTTTCGTCGTAGCCTTGTTCGTCTTGCTTGGCGGGCACACGGCACACGCCAATCCGAAATATGCAGGTATCGTGGTGGATGCCAAAACCGGTAAGGTGCTCTATTCGGACGATCCGGATTCGCTGCGCTATCCGGCGTCGCTTACCAAGATGATGACGCTGTACCTGACGTTCGAGGCCTTGGAGGCTGGTCGCTTCACGCTCGATTCACCGGTGCCGGTATCAGCAAAGGCGGCATCTGAACCGCCATCCAAACTCGGAGTTCGTGCCGGTGGCTCAGTGACTGTAGAGCAAGCGATCCAAGCCCTTGTGACCCGCTCGGCAAACGACATTGCCACTGCGCTGGGCGAATTCATCGGTGGCAACGAAGCCCGCTTTGCACTCATGATGACCAACAAGGCGCGTGCGCTCGGCATGACCCGCACGACCTACCGAAATGCGAATGGCCTGCCGAACACGGCGCAAATGACGACTGCACGTGATCAGGCTCGTCTCGGTATCGCCTTGCGTCAACATTTTCCGCAGTACTACAGCTACTTCTCGACCCGCACATTCAAGTTCGGGAAGCAGGTTATCGGCAATCATAACCGACTGGTCGGCAGCGTTGCGGGCGTGGATGGGATCAAGACGGGCTACACCCGTGCTGCAGGTTTCAACCTCGTCACGTCCGCTCAGCTGAACGGTCGTTCCATCGTTGCAGTCGTTCTTGGCGGCACCAGCACGGCAGCCCGTGATGGCCAGATGCGCAAGCTCGTTGCGACCTATCTGCCGCAAGCCTCTCAGGGCAATGCCAGCAACCTGATAGCACAGGTTCGCACTCCGGCCCCACCTGTGGCGGCCTCCGTTCCGACACCGATTGCTCCACAGCCTTCGCCGGTTGCCGCTGCGACACAACAGGTTGCAGTCAATCTTCCTGCTGGCGCGCCGCGTCCGACCGCCCGCTATGCCGAAGAAAAACTTCCGGGCGCCTCTGCCTATTCGTCTGAACCGAAGGCCAATGGTGCCGCTGCGGCCGTAACCGCTGCACTGGATACGCCACCCTCTGTTATACCCACGCCTGCTCCGGAATACATGCCGACAGCCCGCGTGAAGGATCCAACGGACTCGTTGACGACTGCTTCGACACGGCCGGTCGCTGAAATGGCCCGAGCTGCAGCATCGCAACCTTCGGGTTGGGTTATCCAGATCGGCGTGTCCCCTAACAAGGACTCCGCACTGGAAATGCTTGAAACTGCACAGGCAAAGGTTGGTGGTGCGCTTCGCTCCGCAAAGCCATTCGCTATTCCGGTCGATGCAAATGGCGGTCAGGTGTACCGTGCGCGTTTCGGCGGTTTCGACGACCAGAAGGCGGCCGTGAATGCATGCAACAGCTTGAAAAAGAAGGGCGTTGCCTGCTGGGCTGCACAACAGTGAAATGACCAAGGGAGGCAGTTTGCCTCCCGATACCATCTGCGTTTCGGATGGAAACAGATCCTCGCTTGTATTGCGTTACGAGGTCACTATGGCAACGAATGAGAACAATCTCGACTTTGATTTGCCGACAGGCTCGAAGTCGAAACACCGTGGGGGCGCGCTTCATCCTCTGCACGAGGCCGCCATGCGGCTGGCCGGTATGGGAATGGGCATCGGTCGACCGAAGGAGAAAACACGCGATCTCGTGTCGCTTCTTCTCTCCCATGGAGCCCGGGCCTGGCGCCATACACAGCCAAGAGCCAATATCCATCTGCATCTGGCGGCAAGGAGCGGTCGATCACCGCTGCGTCTGCGGCTCAGATAATTCAATGAGGGCGCAGCGAATGCGCCCTTTTCGCTTTCAGAGCAATCCGAGTTCTGCCAGTTCCCGACGCAGATCTTCGGGCATGGATGCGACATCATCGCCAATCGCACCCAGATCTCGCGGAGCATCCTCCTGCGTCAGATAACGCCAGCCCTGGAACGGACGCTTCGGCTGTGGGACCGTTTCGATGATCTCCGGCCCCAGCACGAGGTTGCATCGGCCGATGCCATCTCCCCCGGTGAAGGTCACGATATCCAGCAGAGGTTGACGTGCTGTGACCTGCCCCTTGATGACCCAATAGAGCGAGCCGCCATCGAGTAGTTCCTCGGCGCGTTTTGGCACCATGCGTGTCGTATGCGTCGAGTGGGGTTGAAGTCCGGCAGCAATAGCCGTCAAAGAACGTTCGGCTACCCATTCCCTCAGATCCTGAAGGGAGTCGGCGCCAACGCAAAGCTTGATCAAATGAAGAGCCATAGAATGCTAAAAGACCCTCTTGCCGTTCGGGTCAAGAGGGTCCTTCACAGTCCAATCCTAAATTCCTGTGATCAACATTCGACGACATTGACGGCGAGGCCGCCTGTCGAGGTTTCCTTGTACTTCTCGCTCATATCGTGTCCGGTCTGACGCATCGTTTCGATGGCTGCATCGAGCGGGACAAAGTGCGAGCCGTCGCCCTTGATGGCGAGCGACGCTGCCGTCACGGCTTTCACGGCCCCGAGGGCATTGCGCTCGATGCAGGGAACCTGCACCAAGCCGGCCACTGGGTCACACGTCATCCCCAGATGATGCTCGAGCGCAATTTCGGCGGCATTCTCGATCTGCTCTGGCGTTCCGTCCATCACCGCTGCAAGACCCGCTGCCGCCATGGCCGCGGCTGAGCCAACTTCGCCCTGACAGCCGACTTCAGCTCCCGAAATCGACGCGTTGTGCTTGATGATGCCGCCCACGGCTGCTGCGGTCAGCAGGAAGGTTCGCACATCCTTGATCGTTGCATCGTCATGGAAATGCAAAAAGTAGCGGATGCTGGCCGGGATGACACCGGCTGCGCCATTGGTCGGAGCGGTGACCACACGCCCGCCACCGGCATTTTCCTCGTTGACCGCCATGGCATAGACGCTCAGCCAATCGTTCGCGAGAACCGGGTTCAACCGGTTGCTGCGAGCGTCATTCGTCAGCTTTTCAAAAATGGACTTGGCGCGACGGCGGACCTTAAGCCCGCCTGGCATGATGCCTTCTACCTTGAGGCCCCTATCGATACAGCCGCTCATGGCAGACCAGATTTCATCCAGTCCGCGATCCAGTTCCTCTTCGCTTATGCGCGTCAATTCATTGGCACGCTTCATATCAGCAATGCTGAGGCCGGACGCCCGCGCCATTTCCAGCATCTGTTTCGCCGTGGAGAAGGGATAGGGAACCTTGGCTGCTGGTGCATTTTTTTGCCCGCGCATCGCCTCGAGTTCCGTATCGGTCACGACGAACCCGCCACCAATAGAATAATAGATCCGCTTCAGGAGAAGACGACCGTCCTTGTCGAAGGCCGAAAAGCTCATCCCGTTCGCATGACCGGGCAAAGGCTGCTTCTTGTCGAAGATCAGATCCGTCGCCGGCTGGAAATCATAGCCGGGATGGCCCGGCGGCGTAATCCTGCCACTGCGCTCGACCTGCTCGATGACATCGTCCATCCGGTCCGGATCGACAGTGTTGGGCGCTTCACCCATCAGGCCCAGGATCACCGCCCTGCCCGTTCCGTGACCGATGCCGGTGAAGGCCAGCGAGCCATGCAGGCTTGCCTTGATGGCGGAAACTTGTGCACCAGCCGGACGCGGCCATTCATTGGATACGATCAGGTCCAGAAACCGATTGGCTGCCGACATAGGGCCCATCGTATGTGAACTCGACGGACCAACACCAATTTTAAAGACATCAAATACTGATAAAAACATGCTGCTATCGTTCCCACATCGATCTCGTCAGGATGCGACAAACTAGCCGGACTGGAAGCCAAGTCCAGTCCTTGCAGCGACATGTCTATATATAATTAGGGGCATTTCCGGCGAGAGACCTCCCACCGGATTTTGGCTCAGAATGAACCGACAAGATAAGCGATTGCGAGAATACCTGCGAAACCGCAGAGGGCCTTGAAGGTGACACCCCAGCAGGACTTAACGACGCTGTCTTCCATGATTTCCTCAGTTGGCGCACAAGAATTGCGGCGCCGGGATCGATTTTTAGGATTTATTAATCTCCGAAGCTTTTCGCAAGTGCGAAATTTAATCCATTCACTATTGGTTAATCCCGACATCAGGTCTCCTCTGGGCAGCCAGCCGCGGAGGCGGCTTGAGCCGAATCCAGAAGTGGCGCATAGAAATCGCAATTCCTATCGGCAGGGCGCCTCATGACATCGGTCGACATCATCGCACTTCTTCTGTTCGTGGCACTTTGGGTTGGATACTCGTGGCTGACCAGCGGCGACCCGGTTCTGCCGCGCAAGAGCCTGAACCAGGTCATGGCGGAGCGACGCCGGGACTGGATCTACAATTCGCTGAAACGCGACTTGAAGATGATCGATACACAGATCATGGCAGGGCTGCAGAACGGAACCGCTTTCTTCGCATCAACATCCATCTTTGCGATCGGTGGTTGCTTCGCATTGCTGGGTGCGACCGATCGTGTCGATGCGGTGTTTCGCGATCTTGCCTTTGTCGAATATTCCGGGCGTGCCGCCTTCGAATCCAAGGTCGTGGGTCTAACCGCGCTCTTCGGTTATTCCTTCTTCAAGTTCGGTTGGTCCTATCGCCTCTTCAACTACTGCACCATCTTGTTCGGCACCTTGCCAATGGCGAGCGACACTTCAATGCCGCGCAACGAGGTCGAGCGCATTGCAGAAAATGTAATCAGGATGAACATTATCGCTGCGCGGCACTTCAATGCCGGGCTGCGCACAATTTTCCTGTCAATCGGGTATCTCGGTTGGTTTATCGGGCCCTATATGTTCATGGCATCCACGCTGTTCGTGATCGTGGTACTCATGCGGCGTCAGTTCTTCTCGGAGGCGCGCCGTGCGCTCATGGACCACCCGGCCCCGTAATACGCAAGGATATGCAAAGAGTTGAGCCATTCATCGACCAACGTGACCATTCAGCGCGTGCCCCGGCTGCCGTTTATCGATACCCTGCGCGGCGTCGCCCTCATTGCCATGGCAACCTATCACTTCACGTGGGATCTGGAGTTCTTCCACTACCTTGAAGCGGGCACCGCGACGCACGGCTGGCTGAAGATTTATGCCCGAGGCATCGCCTCCACCTTTCTGTTCCTGGTGGGCTTCAGCCTTGTTCTGGCGCACAGCAATGGCATCCGCTGGCAATCCTTCATCAAGCGTCTTGGCATGGTGGCGGGTGCTGCGCTTTTGATCAGCGTCGGGACCTATATTGCCTTGCCGGATCAATGGATCTTTTTCGGCATTCTCCACAACATCGCCGTATCCAGCCTGATCGCCCTGGCCTTCCTGCGGCTTCCGCCTCTCATCACCGGCCTTGTAGCGGTCCTGCTGCTCGGTGGAATGATAGCCGACAATTGGGTTCAGCCCGGTGTTCTGAGCTTCCCGCTTTTTGATTCCCGTTGGCTCGCATGGATCGGCTTCGCAGAGGCCATTCCGCGCTCGAATGACTACGTGCCCCTTTTTCCGTGGTTTTCCGCCGTTCTATTCGGAGTAGCCGCTGCCGGTCTTTGTCTGCGCCATGGGGTCTTTGCATATGTCGAACGCTTGCAGCAGAAGCCTAACCTTCTGACAAAGGCCGGGCGTCACAGCCTTCTCTTCTACCTGTTGCATCAGCCGATCCTGATTGCCTGCGTCTACCTTGCGTCGCTGGTCATCCCGCCGCCTGCACCCGATCTGGTGTCCGGCTATGAGCGGGATTGCCGTCCCTCCTGCGAGGCTCAGGGCAATGATGCAGGTCTGTGCGAACGCTTCTGCGGCTGCACAGCGCGGGCCTTGGGTGGTCAATCCCTGCTTCAGCCGCTTTACCGCGGCGAGATCAATCTGGAAGGTGATGAGCGGGTGAACAAGATCGTTCAGGAATGTTCGATCCAATCGCGGTAACGGCTAGCGGGCGGAGGCTAAAGCGCTTTAGAGCGGAGTTCGACCTGATTGAATCATTCTGCAGCAATGGATTTTCGTCAGGACCAAGGATTTTGCCGATGGGCATATCGGGATATACGTCCGAGGCGAAAGCCGAAGGTAATGGCGAAAATACATGCTGCCCAGAGGGTTGGCCGAAACCGGCCGTCCACTTTGTCGAAGGGCTTGGGCGTATGCTACGGCTACGCCACGCGCCCTTCTCCTCGTGGAACAACCGGTTTGGGCCAACAGAATTGATCCAATCAGGTCAAATTCCGCTCTAGCCCCGGCCTCGATCAGGTTCCAACGCCAATTTCTGCGAGACGCGTGAGGCATGCCTCTTCAACGTTATCCAGCTCGCTCAGCGTATCGTCGATATCCTTGCGTTTCTGGCGAAGCTCGTCGCGTTTGACATCCACGCGCTTCATCAGAAGCTTCAACTGGCCTATCTCGCCTGGCGGCTCCTTGTAGACCTGGATGATTTCCCGTATTTCCGCAATCGTGAAGCCAATACGGCGACCGCGCAGGATCTCCTGGATCAGCCGCCTGTCTGCGGCACGAAACAGCCGGGTCCGCCCACGGCGCTCGGGGTGGATAAGACCCTCGTCTTCGTAGAAGCGCAAGGTTCGGGTGGAAACTCCGAATTCCCGCGTCAGCTCAGTGATGGTATAATACTTATTCACGCCAGTATCCCGTATGAAGCCCTCAAAATAATTGACTTTTACGTGCAAGTCAATTTCGGGTGCGACGGTCTGACTGGCTGGATTCAACTGATCGCAAACCACCAGGTCGCAAGACCGAGGAAGGAAAAGAATCCGGTCACATCGGTCACTGTGGTTACGAAGACAGCGGATGCAACGGCGGGATCGGCGCCAACCTTGTCAAGCAGCAGCGGAATCATGATGCCGGCGAGCGCAGCGGCCATCATGTTGATCAGCATGGCAGCCGCGATGATGCCGCCGATGTTCACATCCTGGAACCATAAGCCAGCGGCGATGCCGATCAGGATACCGAAGATAATACCGTTCAGCAGGCCCACACCCGCCTCGCGTCGAACCACGCGCCATGCATTGTAGATATCGAGATTGCGTGTTGCGAGCGCGCGTACCGTCACCGTCATCGTTTGAGAACCGGCATTGCCACCCATGCCTGCAACGATTGGCATCAGTACAGCGAGCGCGACAATCTGCTCGATCGTCGCCTCAAACAGAGAGATAACCGAGGCGGCCAGCAGGGCTGTCAGCAAGTTCACCAGCAGCCACGGAACGCGGGAGCGCGACGTTTCCGGAATGGTGTCCGACAGTTCTTCGTCACCCACGCCGCCAAGGCGCATGATGTCTTCCTCGGCTTCCTCCTGAATGACGTCGACGACATCGTCGATCGTTAGAATACCGACGAGGCGACCGTTTTCATCCACAACGGCGGCGGATAGAAGGTCGTACTGTTCGAACAGTTGGGCCGCCTCTTCCTGGTCCATATCGGCGGGAATTGGATAGTTGGTTTCCCGCATGATGGTTTCGATCTTCACCTGACGCTTGGTGCGCAAGATGCGGTCAAGATCCACGATGCCGAGAAGCTTGAATGTGGGATCGATCACGAAGATCTGCGTGAAACTTTCCGGCAGATCTTCTTCATCCCGCATGTAGTCGATGGTCTGGCCAACGGTCCAGAACGGAGGCACTGCCACAAATTCCGTCTGCATTCGACGACCGGCGGAACTTTCCGGATAGTCCAGCGCGCGGCGCAGACGTACGCGTTCGGTGAATGGCAGTTGGGCTAGGATCTCTTCCCGATCCTCCTGATCGAGATCCTCCAGGATGTAGACGGCGTCGTCAGAATCCAGTTCGCCGATGGCAGCAGCGATCTGCTCGTTCGGCATCTGATCGACGATTTCGAGGCGGATCGCCTCATCGACTTCCGTCAGAGCCGTCAGGTCGAAATCGTTGCCGAGCAGTTTGACAAGCGCCAGACGCTGATCCGGCAGGATGGACTCCAGCAGGTCACCCAGCTCGGATTCATGCAGGGAAGCGACATTCTGCCGGAGGAACAGCAAATCGCGGTCCGCAATCGCCGCACCAACCATGGCCAGGAAGTCGGAGCGGATCGAGCCGTTCTCCGCGTAGATATCCTCGTCTACGTCATCGGTTTGCGGTTTCGCGCGGCTCTCGTCAAGTTCCGTCATTGCCGCTCCTTGTACCAAACGCCTGTGCCGAAGTGGATCCGCCCGAGTCGGCAGAATGGCTGCGAAAAGTTGATTGTCAACAAATGGATAGGCGAAGCTGGCATAATGATGATCTTTGCCGGAAAGCCTGCCCGTCATGCATTGGACGTGCTAACAGATATCGACCGCAGATTAACAAAGACCAATTTGTAGATACGATGGCTGTACGCACGATTCTTCGTTACCCCGACCCGCTGCTTTCGCGGCCCTGTGCCCGCGTTAGCTCTTTTGACGCCCAGTTGAAGAACCTGTGCGACGACCTGCTGGATACGATGAGAGCAGCACCGGGCGTCGGAATCACGGCTGCGCATATCGGGGTGGATCAGCGCGTTTCGGTCATTCAGCTTGCGCCTGACCAGCCGCTGTACATCCATATCAATCCCGAAATTGTTTCAGCTTCCGGCGATCTCCAGCGTTTCACGGAGGGAAGCGTGTCCATGCCCGGCATGACGGACGATGTGGAAAGGCCCTCCCGCATCGAATTCCGCTATCAGGATCTCGAAGGACAGATTTTCACGGATCATGCGGAGGGGTTTCTCGCCACCTGTATCCAGCACGAAATTGACCAGCTGGACGGCATATTCTGGATCCGGAAACTTTCCCGTCTCAAACGGGACCGGCTGCTGAAGAAATGGGAAAAGCATTCTGTCCGCTGAAGAATGAGAACCATAACGCCTTCTGTACGTTGTGCGGCTGAGCAAACTCAGGAGGTCTCATCATGCCCGCCAAGAAATCGGTCAACGACATTTCCCGCGAGGAAGATTACCGCGATTACGACACCCGCAACATCGACGACGGTTGGCCCTATGCGGATCAGGCCGGTGCGACCGCACCGCCTGTTGGCAACGCCGCCTATGGCGATACGGCTGCGAATTTCGACCGCGAGCGCAACAAAGGCTTCCAGGTGGATAGTGCCGATGAAACCGGTCTGGAAGAAGGTGTCACCGATCGCACCACTCCGGCCACAAAAGGAATGGAGCTGAGCGACGATCTGGAAGAGCGGGTCAGTGATGCAATCGAAGAGCTCGACCTTGTTGCCATGGAAACCATCGACATTCGCGCCGACGGGACCACTGTGACCATTGAGGGCGAGGTCGATGACGCGCAGACCGCACGCAAGCTCGTGGCGCATGTCAAGCGCGTACCAGGTGTTGGAAAAGTCGTCAACGAGCTCACGCTGCTGGGTATCGACAGCCTCATTCCCGATGAGGATTAAGCAAAATCGATTGGCAGTCGCTAAAATGTTTATGCTGCCGAATTGACCTGCAACTGAATGGGTGGAGCGGCGGCAAGCGTATTGCTGATCGTGCAAAGATGTTTCGCCAGCGTCGCGATTTCGTGGCGCTGGCTTTCATCATAGTCACCTGAGATATTCAGTGTGGCTGTGATACTTTCGACGCGGGAAGGCTCATCATGCGCCTTCTCTCCGGTGACGATTGCTTCGACGCTCACAAACCGATCCAGCATTTGCAGCTTGATCACTGCCCCCTTGACGCTGAGCACCAGACAGGCCGCGAGCGAAGAATACAGAAGATCAAGCGGATTGAAGCCAGCCTCCGAAACGCCAGCGACCACCTCGAGTTCGCCGCCGGTCACCGTTCGCAAGCTTGCGCGCCCCCGCACGCCCAAGACAGACGTCGCTCCGGTTTCTCTCGTCTTCACGCGAATATCGACCACTGGTTTTTCCTCGACTCATCCATATGAGGTTAGAAGAGCATCGAACGATTGATTTCGGCAAGCGAAGCTTTGCCGAGAAGAGCCATCGCCACTTCGAACTCTGTCTGCAGAACAGTCAGCATGTGAGCAACCCCCGGCATACCGCCAATGTGGAGGGCGTGCAGGACCGGCTCACCCACCATGACGGCCGATGCCCCGAGAGCCAGAGCCTTGACGATATCCGTCCCGCGACGAATGCCACCATCAAGGATGAGTGGAACTCGTCCATCGAGCCGGTCAGCAATCAGCGGCAAGACATCAAGGCTGGCGGGCAGGCCATCCAGTATACGACCGCCGTGGTTGGACACTACGAGAGCATCGACGCCGACTTCGACGGCACGTAGCGCATCGTGCGGATTGAGGATGCCTTTCAAGATGAGCGGTAGGCGACAATTATCCCTCAGCCACGCAATATCCTCCCATCGAGCCGCTTCATCGAGCATGCCTTGAAACACGGGGCTGCCATTGACAGCCCGAACCGGAGCGGAGCCTTCCAGCCCATCCAGATTGACCGGTCGGATCTGCATCGGAAGTTTGAAGCCAGCCCTCGCCTGCGCATTCCGCATTCCATTGACCGGCGCATCTACCGTGACGACGAGAGCGCGGTAACCGGCTTCTTCCGCCCGCCGGACCAGTGACAGCGTTTCCTCTCGTCTCCGCTGAAGATAGAGCTGAAACCAAAGCGGCGTTATCGACCGTTTTGCGATCGCTTCCAGCCTGACACTTGAAAGCAGGCTGACCGTCATCACTGTTCTGGTCAGGCCTGCCGCCTCAACAGTCGCCAGCTCTCCTTGCGGGTGCACAAGCTGATGATAGGCAGTCGGAGCCAGAAGGATGGGATAGGCCATCTCCGCACCGAGGAGGACTGATTTCGCGGAAGCGCCGCGCATGTCTGCCAAGACGCTGGGCATCAGACGATGACGCTCGAAAGCCTCGCGGTTCGCGCGTTTCGTCTGTCCGTCTCCAGCAGGGCCATTGATGTAGGACCCGATTGCCGGATCGATCCGTGCGCGAAAGTGGCGCTCATAATCAAGCAGTGAAACGGTATCGTCCGGAACAGCCATCACCGCAGCACCTTCTCTGCCAGCAGCATATCAAGACGTGCCTTTAGTGCATCCGCACGTGCGCCTTTGAAACACGAAAGTGCTGCTTGCAGTTGTTGCCAGAAATCCGGAAAGCCGAATGATACCGACCTTTCGATAAGATCGAATGCACCATCATGGCTGCCCTTCGCCACCAGAATTCTGGCTGCATTCAGGTGCGCCCAGCAATCGCCTTGCGCGGCACCCGCGCGATAGAATTCAAGCGCAATGTTTTCATCCGGCGCGACTGTGCGACCATCTTCGTGGAGTAGCCCAAGCATGTTGAGGGACTTTGCATGCCCTTGCCGGGCTGCATCCGCGTAAAGGGCGTAGGCTGCGGCTTCATCCCGCTCCACGCCATCCCCACGCAGGAAGAGATCGGCCAGATTGAACTTCGCCCAGACGTCGCCCAGATCCGCCGCTTCTTGGTAATAGGCTGCGGCAGTTGAGCAGTCTGGAGGCACACCCCAGCCTCGCTCATAGGCCCGACCCAGCATATTGATGGCACGCGCGTCTTTGGCCCGCGCCGCCGCACGCAGCAGATCCAGCGCACTTTCATATTCCTGGCGATCTAGATGCACCTGTGCGAGCGCGAGTTGCACCTCTACCAGCGTCTCATGACTCTCTGCCGTCACAGTTCCGCCCAGCGCCGTAGAAGATTATGGTAATGATTGACCAGACCAAGCACGGCCGGATTGTCATCACCAAGTTGCTGGCGCGTCTGGATAATCGAGACGTCCAGGTCATAGAGCATCGCGCGCAGACCATCATCCTTCACCATGGACTGGGTCCAGAAGAAGCATCCCCAGCGACTGCCGCGCGTGATCGGCACGACCCGGTGAAGGCTGGACGAGGGATAGACGACCATATGGCCGGCTGGAAGTTTGACCGCGTGGGTGCCGAACGTGTCTTCGATGACGAGTTCACCGCCATCATATTCATCCGGATCGGTCAGAAAAATCGTCGTGGATACGTCAGCGCGCATCCGCATTCCGCCGGAACCGGGGATGGTGCGAATGGAATTATCCACATGCGCTCCGAAAGTCATACCGACGTCATAGCGATTGAACATCGGGGGGAGAACGCGAAGCGGCAAGGCGGCAGAGTTGAAGGTCGGGTTTCTGCCCAGCGCATTGAGAACCAGTTCGCCCAGCGCACGCGCCTCTTCGCTCTCGACGGGGATCTGCAGATTGTTCTTGGCTTTCGCCGCCTGATCACCAGCAGTGACCTTTCCATCGACCCATTGCGAACCCTCAAGAACGGCGCGGCAATGGTTCAATTCTTCCTTCGTCAGGACATCTGGGACCTGAAGCAACATGGTATTTCATCCTGTCATGCAAAGACGATGCGCCACCGTCAGGCAGCGCATCGCATATTGTTGTCTCTGTCCGATGATCAGAAGGTGGTGCCGACGGTCAGCATGAACGTCCGGCCCGACGACGGAACGGCGCGACCGCCCTGCCCCGACTGATAATTCTGGTGATCCGTCAGGTTATAGCCATTGAGGGAGACGCGGAATTTATCGGTTTCGTAGGACACCAGAGCATCCAGCGAGAAGGCGTTCGGGATCTTCTGGGTGTTTGCCGTGTCCAGCCAGTAGGAGCTTGCATAGAGGAAGCCGCCGCCGACCTTGAGCTTGCCTGGAAGAGCAGCCGAAATCTCTTCTGCAATCGTATAGGTGGTCCACAGGTTGAAGTTATGCTTGGACACGTTTGGCGCTTCATTACCGATCTGCGCAACCGTAGCAGACTCGGTGATCTCACCGTCCAGGAAGGCGTAATTGGCGAAGACGGACCACTTGTCTGTCACCTCACCGCTGAGGCCAGCTTCGAAACCGCGAACCCGGCGACCGGTTGCCGCGTCGCCTGCACCGGCTGGAAGACCGGTCACTTCGTTGTAGGAATTGTCCTTGTCGACCTGGAAGATCGCGCCCGTCAAACCGAGCTTGCCATCCAGAAGATCAACCTTTCCGCCAATTTCCCACGTGTCCGAACGCTCCGGCGACAGCGGAGAGCTGCTCGACGGCAGTTCTGCGGCATTGCCTGTCAGAGCCGCAATATCGGTGGAGACCGGCTTATGGGTACGAGCGAAGGATGCGTAGAGCGACAGATTCTTGTTCGGCTCCCAGACGACACCAGCAGATGGATTATATGCCGTATCGCTCTGCGAAGCGGAGGCGCCGCTCTGCTCCAGCTCTGTCTTGAAGTAATCGATGCGCAAACCGCCGAGAACCGAGAACTCATCAGTAAGATAGGCGCGATCGCTGACGAAGAAGCCGACATTCGTCGCATCAAGCGTACGCTTTCCGGCATAATCAAAGACCGGCGAGAAATTGTAATAGTAGCGCGGATTGAACAGGGACTCGATATTGCGGTTCGTCCAGGTCGGCCAGGAACCGTTGACGCGTTCGTCGTTCTGGAAGCTGACATCGAGACCCACAACGGCCTTATGGCGAACGGACCCCGTTTCAAACTCCATCTGTGCTGCCGTGACGTTCTGGATCGCCCAACCTTCCTGATCGTAGGTCAGACCACCACCTGCACCCAGCGTATAGGTCGCAGCACGATTTCCACGGAAGAAGTTTGTTGCGCAAGCCGCAGAGCACGAGCCTGGAACCGTTCCACCGAAATCACGATCATAGATCGTCAACCGCGTGTCGTTCGTGATTGTCAACCAGTCCGTCAGTTCCGAACGGAAGGATGACCCCAGCATATGGTTGTTGGTGACGTCCTTGTTGGTCGAGCGCACATAGGAGATCGACGGATCGAAGCCATACTCCGCGGCTGGAAGATAGATGCCATTCGAGCCCTGCACCATCGGCTGCCCGTAGTCCGGAACACCATCGCCATGCAAATAGCTGTAGCTCAGATGCCATTCCGTCTCGGTGCCGATACCCATGCCGAAATCGACGCCGAAGCCACGACGATCCGAGGTCACGTTATCGCGGTCTGCGACATCCTGCTTGTGGTAGACGCCGTTGAAGCGGATCGCCGTCGTATCATTGATCTGGTAATTTGTGTCGACGGTCGTGCGGTAGGTCGGTCCTGTCCCGACGGACTGGTCGACCTTCGTGAAGTTTTCGAGACGAGCCTTTTTGCTGCTCTGGTTGATCAGGCCGCCCGTGTTTCCAGCGCCGAAATTATCACCAGATGGACCTTTGAAGACCTGAACATCTTCCGTGTTGAACGTATCGCGGGAATAGACGCCGAAATCGCGCAGGCCGTCGACATAGATATCGCTGCGTGCCTGGAAACCGCGGATACGGAACTGGCTGCCGTTTTGTCCGCCATTGCCTTCGCCCGTGGAAAGCGTGATGCCAGGAACGTTGCGCAGTGCCTGCTCCAGCGTCGTGGCGCGCTGCTCTTCGATGATCTGCGCCGGCACGACATTGATCGTCTTTGGCGTTTCCTTGATAGAGGCCGACAGCCGAGAAATGCCCGTCGTACGTTCGTTGGTATTGGGACCCTTGCCACCCTGGCCGCTGACTGTTACGCGGTTCAACACCGTTTCGTCATCAGTTGCCGCAGCGGAACCTGTGCGCGCATTTGTTGCCGCCTGCTGGGCGTTGGCGACGACAGGCAAACCGGCAATCGACATTGCCAGACCAGCTGTTGCCGCAGCACCAGACATCAACGGCCGCAACGAGGCCAAATTTCTCTCAATTTCCATCACACTCTCCTGAACCCCTGAGAGGAAGCAAAGGCGCGTTCGCGGGATCGGAAGGACCACCAGGCAAACGTCGCGCCTAAAACTTGTCTCGATTTGTCCAGTATTGTGTCATGAAAGTGGAGTCAATGAGTCGTCTATAAGATTCGAAAAATTCCTGTCGCGTTTTCAGAGACTTTGCCAATTTGCCGCACTCTCTTGTTTCCCAACGCAACAGGCGCATCTCGGGAGGCTGTGGTCTTTATCAAACGAAAAAGCCGCACCGATGAGATCGATGCGGCTTCTTTTTGTTTTATGGTGTCGGCTCTTACTCGGTAGTTGAACCTTCGCCTGAACTGTCTGACGGTGCGGCGCCAAGGTCACCGGTTTCAGCAGCGATTTCCTCAGGCAAATTGCCCGCCTCGTCGCCTTCCGGTTCGCTGATACGCTCGACCGACACCACCTTCTCGTCCTTCGCCGTCGAGAAGATTGTCACGCCCTTGGTAGCGCGGCTGGCAATGCGGATGCCATCGACCGGAACGCGGATGAGCTGGCCACCGTTCGACACGAGCATCAGCTGATCCTTGTCCTCGACCGGGAAGGCCGCAACGAGTTCGCCAATTTCGTTCGTCTTCGAGGTATCCGTTGCGCGGATCCCCTTGCCGCCACGACCGGATGTCCGGAAATCGTAGGACGACGAACGCTTGCCGAAACCACGCTCCGAGATCGTCAGAACGAACTGTTCATGCGCTTTCAGATATTCGTAACGCTCATCCGAAAGCTGCCCTTCCTCGGTCACTTCCTCGCCGACGAGCGCGATATCATCTTCGTCGACACCTGCGGCACGACGTTCCGCAGCCGAACGCTTGAGATATGCCGCACGCTCCCATGGTTCTGCCGCGACGTGCCCGACGATCGTCATCGAAATCAGACGGTCGCCTTCTGCCAGCGTAATGCCACGGACACCGATGGAATTGCGTCCGGCAAAGACACGCACGTCTTCCACAGGGAAACGGATGCACTGGCCAAGGGCCGTCGTCAGCAGGACGTCATCGCCCGGCAGACCGAGGTCCGCATTCGGCGGAGAGCAGGTCTCGACGGAGAGGATTTCATCGCCCTCTTCCTCGAGCTTCATCGCGATCTTCCCGTTGCGATTGACCTGGATGAAATCGGACAGCTTGTTTCGACGCACGGTCCCGCGCGTTGTCGAGAACATGACGTCGAGGTTTGCCCAGCTGTCCTCGTCCTCCGGCAATGGCATGATGGTCGTGATGCGTTCGCCTGGCTCCAGCGGCAGCATATTGATGAGCGCCTTGCCACGGGACTGCGGCGTGCCAATGGGGAGCCGCCAGACCTTTTCCTTGTAGACGATACCGCGGGACGAGAAGAAGAGTACCGGCGTGTGCGTATTGGCAACGAACAGGCGCGTGACGAAATCCTCATCGCGAGTCGCCATGCCCGAACGGCCTTTGCCACCGCGACGCTGGGCGCGGTAGGTCGTCAGCGGCACGCGCTTGATATAGCCGAGATGCGAAACGGTGACGACCATGTCTTCCCGGGCGATGAGATCTTCATCGTCCATGTCCGGGCCGCCTTCCATGATCTCCGTTCGGCGCGGGGTGCCGAACTCGTCACGGACTGCGGTCAGTTCATCCTTGACGATCTGCTGGATGCGCAGACGCGAGGAGAGAATATCGAGATAATCACTGATCTCGGCACCAATCTTGTTCAATTCGTCCGCGATTTCATCGCGTCCGAGTGCCGTCAGGCGGGCAAGGCGCAGTTCAAGAATCGCGCGGGCCTGCTCTTCCGACAGATTGTAGGTACCGTCTTCGTTGATGCGATGGCGCGGATCGTCGATCAGGCGGATCAACGCATCCACATCCTTGGCGGGCCAGCGGCGCTCCATCAATTGCTCGCGCGCGGTCTGCGGATCGGGAGCACGACGGATGAGATTGATGATCTCATCAATGTTGGCAACGGAAATGGCAAGGCCAACCAACACATGGGCACGATCGCGCGCCTTGCGAAGCAGATACTTGGTGCGGCGGCTGACGACTTCCTCGCGGAAGCTGACGAATGCCCGCAGCATGTCGAGCAAAGTCAACTGCTCCGGCTTGCCGCCATTCAACGCAACCATGTTGCAGCCGAACGATGTCTGAAGCGGCGTGTAGCGATACAGCTGGTTCAGAATGACTTCGGCATTCGCATCACGCTTCAGCTCGACGACGACACGGTAGCCCTGACGGTCCGACTCATCACGAAGGTCCGAGATGCCCTCAATGCGCTTTTCGCGCACGAGTTCGGCCATCTTTTCGATCATTGCCGACTTGTTCACCTGATAGGGAACTTCGGTAATGATGATCTGCTCGCGATCGCCGCGCATCGGCTCAATCGTTGCCCGGCCGCGCATGATGACCGAACCACGACCCGTCTCATAGGCCGAACGGATACCGGACCGGCCAAGGATCAACGCACCGGTCGGAAAGTCCGGACCCGGAATGATCTGCATCAGATCAAGGAGTTCGATCGCCGGATTATCGATCAGCGCAATACAGCCATCAATGACTTCGCTCAGATTATGCGGCGGAATGTTGGTCGCCATACCGACCGCGATACCACCTGCACCGTTGACGAGCAGGTTCGGAAACTTCGCAGGAACGACGACAGGTTCCGACAGCGTACCGTCATAGTTATCGCGGAAATCGACAGTTTCCTTGTCGAGATCGTCCAACAGCGAATGGGCGGCCTTCTGAAGACGGCATTCCGTGTAGCGTTCGGCCGCCGGTGGATCGCCATCGATGGAGCCGAAATTCCCCTGGCCATCAATCAGTGGCAGCCGCAACGACCAGTCCTGCGCCATGCGCGCCAATGCGTCATAGATCGCGGCATTGCCGTGCGGATGGTATTTACCCATCACGTCCCCGGTCACGCGGGCGCATTTGACGTATTTCTTGTTCCAGTCGATGCCGAGTTCGGACATGCCGTAAAGAATGCGACGATGAACAGGCTTCAAGCCATCACGCACATCGGGCAGCGCCCGGCTCACGATTACGCTCATCGCGTAGTCGAGATAGGAACGCTGCATCTCTTCCATGATGGAAATGGGTTCGATGCCTGGAGGCAGCTTTCCGCCGCCGGGTGTGCTCTGGTCAGTCAAATCGGGTACGATCTCTGTTCGGAATCAGTCTTGTGTGTATAGACCATGCACAGTTCAAACGCCAATTTTGCGGCAGGTTTTGAACAGGCTTTTGGCCTATCTGGCAAGCTGACCATAGTGTTTGCCCTCATGGATGCGCAAGCCAAACATGAAATGCACAAGATGAACGCGTTAATCGGTGAGCATGCGCCAATTATCTGCTGGTAGACCGCTTCCGCGACGCGTACATTTCGCCTAAACGGGGCGTAGAGCATAAAGAGTAGCGGACGGGGGAACCATGGCATCTGCCGATAATATCATGAGTGCCTTCACAACCCTGCTGGTTACACTCGACCCGCCCGGTCTTGCACCGATCTTCCTCGGACTGACTGCGGGACTTGATGCGATACAACGGCGTCAGGTTGCTATTCGCGGCACGATCATTGCCTTCGGGATCCTGGCGACGTTCGCCATTTTCGGTGCAGGCATCCTTTCGATACTCGGCATCTCCATGGGCGCCTTCCGTATTGCCGGCGGCCTGCTGCTGTTCTGGATTTCATTCGAAATGATTTTCCAGAAGCGCAATGAGCGGAAGGAAGAGACGTCCAAGGCCGCCATTTCCATCGATCATGTTCAGCACATCGCCGTTTTCCCGCTGGCCCTGCCGCTCATTGCCGGGCCCGGCGCAATTTCTGCAACCGTGCTTCTGGCAGGTTCCTTTGCAGCGCCTCTGGACCGTGCGCTGCTGATTGGCATGCTTGCCTTTGTCATGCTGCTTGTGCTGCTGGCGCTGATCGTTGCTGAAAAACTTGACCGCTATCTCGGCGTCACAGGGCGCGCGCTGCTCACCCGTTTGCTGGGCGTGTTGCTCGCTGCGCTGTCCGTACAGTTCGTGGTCGACGGTATCAAATCGGCATTCAACACCTGAGGCACGACCAGATCAGGTGAAGCTGGTCAGACGGGCCAAACAATCAAGGCGACCGAGAACCTCGGCCGCCTTTCGATTATTATTCTCAGAACGGGATGTCATCATCCAGATCACGGGCGAAGCCACCGCCGCCACCGGAGGACTGACCGCCGCGTCCGGAGCCTGAGCTTGAAGTGGATGGCGCACGATCGTAATCGTCACCATAGCCGCCGCCAAAATCACCACCACCGGAGGATCCTCGGCCGCCGCCAAAGCCACCGCCGGCAGCACCGCCCTCACCGCGACCATCAAGCATGGTCAGCGTGGAGTTGAAGCCCTGCAGAACGACTTCCGTCGAATAGCGGTCGTTGCCGTTCTGGTCCTGCCATTTGCGGGTCTGAAGCGCGCCTTCGATGTAGAGCTTGGCGCCCTTCTTCACATACTGTTCGACGACCTTGCAGAGGCCCTCATTGAAGACGACGACAGTGTGCCACTCGGTCTTTTCCCGACGCTCGCCGCTATTGCGGTCACGCCAGCTTTCCGAGGTTGCGATTCGCAGATTGGCGATCGGGCGACCGTCCTGCGTGCGACGAATTTCTGGATCGGCACCAACATTCCCAATCAGAATGACCTTGTTGACGCTACCTGCCATCTTAACACCTTGTCTGCCGGTCGAACGGCATCTCCTATTTCGCTTGCGCAATACCTTAAAGCATCCGCCCAATCGGCGCGATGTTGATACATTTAATCCACAACCAAATTTGTTCTTTATTTGTTCTAGTATTTGGTTATGATCCTGTCAACGGGATCACACGTAGCCAGCGTACGAGATATGAACTTATGCCAAAGTGCCTCGACAGTAGCGATGAGATCACTAGATAAGAGGCCAGACCTCCCACAGAGCCAAGAGACGATGAGCGAACTCAAGACGATTTCCATTCGCGGTGCCCGCGAGCATAACCTCAAGGGTGTAGATCTCGATCTGCCGCGCAACAGCCTGATCGTGATGACCGGCCTTTCGGGTTCGGGCAAATCCTCGCTCGCTTTCGATACCATCTATGCAGAAGGTCAGCGCCGCTATGTCGAGAGCCTTTCGGCCTATGCGCGCCAGTTCCTGGAAATGATGCAGAAGCCGGACGTCGACCAGATCGACGGACTATCTCCTGCCATCTCGATCGAACAGAAGACGACGTCGAAAAACCCGCGCTCCACCGTCGGCACGGTGACCGAGATCTATGACTACATGCGTCTGCTGTTTGCGCGCGTCGGGGTCCCGTACTCTCCGGCAACCGGCCTGCCGATCGAAAGCCAGACCGTAAGTCAGATGGTAGACCGTGTGCTCGCTCTTGGGGATGGGACGCGCCTCTATATTCTTGCTCCAATGGTGCGCGGACGCAAGGGCGAGTATAAAAAGGAGCTGGCGGACCTGATGAAAAAGGGCTTCCAGCGCGTCAAGGTTGACGGCCAGTTCTATGAGATTGCCGAGGTGCCGGCGCTCGACAAGAAGTACAAGCACGATATCGATGTTGTGGTGGATCGTGTCGTGGTGCGCAACGACATCGGCGCCCGTTTGGCCGACAGTCTGGAGACTTGCCTGAAGCTGGCGGATGGTCTTGCCATCGCTGAATTCGCCGACAAGCCTTTGCCACCGGAAGAAACCGCAGCCGGGGGATCTGCGAATAAATCGCTCAATGAAACGCATGAGCGTGTTCTGTTTTCCGAGAAATTCGCCTGCCCGGTCTCCGGTTTTACGATTCCGGAAATCGAACCTCGCCTTTTCTCGTTCAACAATCCGTTCGGCGCCTGCCCGACCTGTGATGGCCTTGGTGCGCAGCAGAAGGTGGACGAGCACCTGATCGTTCCAGAGCCCGACAGGACGCTGAAGGATGGCGCGATTGCGCCCTGGGCGAAATCCTCTTCGCCCTATTACAATCAGACCCTTGAGGGACTAGGCAAAGTTTTCGGGTTCAAGCTCTCCGACCGGTGGTCGAAGCTATCGGACAAGGCGCAGAAGGCAATCCTCCATGGGACCGAGGAGAAGATCGAGTTCCAATATGCGGATGGAGCGCGATCCTACAAGACGACCAAGACCTTCGAAGGCATCGTTCCCAACCTCGAACGCCGCTGGAAAGAAACAGACAGCGCCTGGGCGCGCGAGGAAATCGAGCGCTACATGTCTGCGGCGCCCTGCCCGGCCTGTGGCGGTTTCCGTCTGAAGCCGGAGGCCCTGGCGGTCAAGATCGACAAGCTGCATATCGGACAGGTGACCGATATGTCGATCCGTAAAGCGCGTGACTGGTTCGAGGATCTTCCCGCGCGTCTCAATGCCAAACAGAACGAGATTGCTGTTCGTATCTTGAAGGAAATTCGCGACCGGCTGCGCTTTCTCAACGATGTGGGGCTGGACTATCTCAGCCTTTCGCGAAATTCCGGCACGCTTTCCGGCGGTGAAAGCCAGCGTATCCGCCTCGCATCGCAGATCGGTTCCGGCCTGACGGGTGTTCTCTACGTGCTTGACGAGCCCTCGATCGGATTGCATCAGCGCGACAACGCCCGATTGCTGGAAACGCTGAAGCATCTTCGGGATATCGGCAATACGGTGCTGGTTGTCGAGCATGACGAGGACGCCATTCTGACAGCCGACTTCGTTGTCGACATCGGTCCGGCAGCCGGCATTCATGGCGGCAAGGTGGTTGCTGAAGGCACGCCACAGCAAATCATGGATAACCCGAACTCGCTCACCGGCAAATATCTATCGGGCGAGCTTGGAGTCGCGGTTCCGGCAGAACGACGCAAGCCCAAGAAGGGCAAGGAGATCAAGGTCGTCGGCGCACGGGGCAACAACCTGAAAAACGTCACCGCTTCTGTGCCGCTTGGCGTGTTTACAGCCGTGACCGGTGTTTCCGGCGGTGGCAAATCGACCTTCCTCATCGAAACGCTTTACAAATCCGCTGCACGTAGAGTTATGGGCGCTCGCGAGATTCCAGCGGAACACGACCGCATCGATGGTTTCGAGTTCATCGACAAGGTCATCGACATCGACCAATCGCCGATCGGGCGCACGCCGCGTTCGAACCCGGCCACCTATACCGGTGCTTTCACACCGATCCGAGATTGGTTCGCAGGCCTGCCGGAAGCAAAGGCGCGCGGCTATCAGCCGGGACGCTTCTCCTTCAACGTCAAGGGCGGGCGATGCGAAGCCTGCCAGGGCGATGGCGTCATCAAGATCGAAATGCACTTCCTTCCAGATGTGTACGTGACCTGTGATGTTTGCCATGGCAAGCGCTACAACCGAGAGACACTCGACGTGCTGTTCAAGGGCAAGTCGATTGCCGACGTTCTGGACATGACGGTCGAGGAAGGCGTCGAGTTCTTCTCCGCCGTGCCCGCGGTCCGTGACAAGCTGCAGGCGCTTTTCGATGTAGGTCTCGGCTATATCAAGGTTGGTCAGCAGGCAAATACGCTCTCGGGCGGCGAGGCGCAGCGCGTAAAACTGGCCAAAGAGCTTTCAAAGCGCTCCACGGGCCGCACACTTTACATACTGGATGAACCGACGACCGGGCTTCACTTCCATGATGTCGCCAAACTACTGGAAATGCTGCATGAACTCGTCAACCAGGGCAATTCCGTCGTGGTGATCGAGCACAACCTTGAAGTCATCAAGACTGCCGACTGGATCATCGACATCGGCCCCGAAGGCGGAACCGGTGGCGGTGAAATTGTGGCTTGCGGCCCTCCGGAAGACATCGTCAAGGAAAAGCGCAGCTACACCGGGCAATTCCTGAAGGAGCTTTTGACGCGCAGACCGCAGCGTAAGGTCAAGGCCGAAGCGGCAGAGTAGCAGACGGAACTGAGGGGGACGGCGAGATGACAGCTCAACGCGCAGCTACCGGCAAAATCCGCACCGGGATCGGTGGCTGGACGTTTGAGCCTTGGGAAGGAACGTTTTATCCGGAAAAGCTGGCCAAGAAACGGCAGTTGGAGTTCGCCAGCCGCGAACTGACGGCGATCGAGGTGAATGGCACCTACTATTCAAGCCAGAAGCCGGAGACCTTTGCAAAATGGGCCTCAGAGGTTCCAGATCATTTTGTCTTTTCGTTGAAGGCCAGCCGCTACTGCACGAACCGGAAGGTGTTGGCAGAGGCTGGCCCGTCCATCGACAAGTTTCTGAACCAGGGAATTGCCGAACTTGGGCCTCATCTCGGGCCTATTCTCTGGCAATTCATGGCAACGAAAGCTTTCGATCCCGCTGATTTCGAAGGCTTCCTGCAACTCCTTCCAAAGTCGCTCAACGGCCTGCCTCTTCGCCACGTCGTGGAACCGCGTCACGCGAGTTTCTGTTGCGAGGCGTTCGTGGATCTTCTGGCAAAGTACGACGTAGCAGCAGTGTGTGCTGACCATGAGGAATACCCGATGTTTGCGGATGTGACGTCGGACTTCGTCTATCTGCGCCTGCAGCGCGGTTCCGATGATGTGAAAACCTGCTATCCGGAACCTGAGCTCGAACGATGGGCAGACCGCATCTCGGTCTACGCCGAGGGCGGCACGCCGGACGATCTGTCGCTGAACGCCCCAAACCGGAAGGCCGCGAAGACCCCTCGGGACGTCTTCGCTTTCTTCATCACAGGGGGTAAAGTCAACGCACCCAACGGTGCCCGTCGGCTTTTCGACAAGCTCAAAGGGGATTGAGGCTTTCGAGCGCGGATGGAATTGCCGTGACAAGGTCCTCTGCCGTCATGCCTCTTTTCGCGTGTTGCGCCGCTTGCGCATGAAGCCAGACTGCCGCGGCGGCGGCCTCATAGGCGGGCATTCCCTGCGCCAAATGCGCGCCTGCAATACCGGCCAGCACATCTCCGGATCCCGCAGTCGCCAGCCAGGGCGGCGCATTCTCATTGATCAGACAACGTCCATCGGGTGCGGCGATTACCGTGTCCGGTCCCTTGTCGATGACGACTGCGCCTGAGCGGGCGGCAGCAAGTCTGGCACGCTCTATCTTGCCCAGGCTGTCATTTCGAGCCAGATCCGGAAACAGCCGTGCGAACTCGCCTTCATGAGGCGTCAGAATATATGGACTTCCGATGTTCTTGAATGTCGCGAACAGCTGCCCGGGATTAGACGAGAAGGACGTGATTGCGTCGGCATCGATAACGCAGGGCTTGGCAGCCAGGACTTCGATGTAGTCCCGAATCGTCTCTCCGACACCAAATCCAGGGCCGATAACGCAGGCGTGGATCTTGGCCTCGGAGAGCCACTGCTCCACGTCCAGTCGCGAACTGACAGACCGGACCATGACCGCGGTCAGCGATGCGGCAGCGACATCGAGTGCATCCGGCGGAACGCCCACCGTGACGAGCCCTGCCCCGGCATGAAGGCCTGCGGCAGCGGCGAGACGTGCGGCTCCGGTATGGCTGCGTCCCCCGGAAAATACGGCCAGATGCCCGCGACGGTACTTATGCGTATTGGCTTCAATCAAGGGGTATTCGATTTGCCAGGCTTTCGGATTGTTGACCGAGACTGATCGGGCATGTTGCTCGACGATCCGTCTTGGCATGCCGATCGACGCGACCTCCACTGTGCCGCAGAATGCGCGGCCCGGCATCAACAGATGTCCCGGCTTGCGAGCCTCGAATGTGACGGTGACATCGGCATCGAACGCCGCACCCCGCATGCGCCCTTGATTCCCGCAGATGCCGGTTGGAAGATCAACCGCCAGGACCGACGCATCGGCAAGCTTCACAGCCTCGATCAGGGTCTGGACAGGCTCGGGCAAAGGTCGTGTCAATCCAGCACCAAACAAGGCATCGATGACCAGATCATCTCGTTCAGGAGCGTAGGCGGAAATGGGTTCTATCGGCAGCGGGCACCGCTCTCGTGCATCTCTCGCCGCCCCCTCAACGCTCGACCTTCCCCAGGAAAAAACGGCGACATTGCATCCATGGCTAGCGAGAACCTTGGCAGCGACATAACCATCGCCGCCATTGTTACCCGGGCCACAAAGAACTGCGATCTTCCGAGCCTCTGGAAAGTGCCGAAGTGCGGATGCAGCCACGGCATAACCCGCCCGTTCCATAAGAGCAGCGATCTCAATTCCACGCCCTACCGAATCCGCATCAGCGGCTGCAGCCTCCTCGGTCGTGAACAGGATTGTCTCATCACGCAGCATCTTTGAGCATTTCCCCAAGTTTTCATTCTTGAACGTCAAACGAGGTCCCAATTTAAGATGATTTTTTGTGCTTTTGCATATTTTTTAAACTCGCTTAAATGCGACTTTCGTGTGCACTTTCGGACTAACCCTCTCTCACCAGCTTCCCCTTGCATTGTGCATCGTGAAACCATAGCCTGCAATCAAGCAGGAGGAGGGTTCTAGATCCGGAACCAAAAATTCTTTGCCGCTCCATGCGGTTGGCACGCTACGTGCATCTAGTTGGGCAAACGGGCATCACCCGTTTTCGAGGGAGAAGCGGAGAGTTATTTTCTCATGAAGAAGATTGAAGCGATCATCAAGCCTTTCAAACTGGACGAAGTCAAAGAAGCGCTTCAAGAGGTCGGGCTGCAGGGCATTACAGTAACGGAAGCGAAGGGTTTCGGTCGCCAGAAGGGGCATACCGAGCTTTATCGCGGCGCTGAGTATGTTGTTGACTTCCTTCCGAAGGTTAAGGTGGAAGTGGTGCTGGCTGATGAAAACGTGGATGCGGTGATCGATGCGATCCGCAACGCGGCTCAAACTGGACGCATTGGCGATGGCAAGATCTTCGTCTCCAACGTTGAAGAAGTTGTTCGCATCCGCACCGGCGAAACTGGTGTAGACGCAATCTGACAAACCCGGCCGACTAGAGCCGGGCAAACGACTAACATATTGATTAATGGGAGATTCCATGACGACCGCAAGCGACATCATGAAGCAGATCAAGGAGAATGACGTCAAGTTCGTGGACCTGCGCTTTACCGACCCCAAGGGTAAGCTGCATCACGTCACGATGGACGTCGTAGCCGTCGACGAGGACATGTTCGCCGATGGCGTCATGTTCGATGGTTCCTCCATTGGCGGCTGGAAAGCAATCAACGAATCCGACATGGTACTGATGCCCGATCCGGCAACAGTACACATGGACCCCTTCTTCGCCCAGTCCACCATGGTCGTGATCTGCGACATTCTGGATCCGGTTTCCGGCGAAGCCTATAACCGCGACCCACGCGGCACAGCCAAGAAGGCCGAGGCATACCTCAAGGCGTCTGGCATCGGCGACACGGTTTTCGTCGGACCTGAGCCGGAATTCTTCATCTTCGATGATGTGAAGTACAAGGCTGATCCATACAATACGGGCTTCAAGCTCGATTCCTCGGAACTGCCATCCAACGACGACACAGATTACGAGACCGGCAACCTTGGCCATCGCCCGCGCGTCAAGGGCGGCTACTTCCCGGTTCCGCCGGTCGACAGCCTTCAGGACATGCGCTCCGAAATGCTGACGGTTCTCGCCGAAATGGGCGTCGTCGTAGAAAAGCATCACCACGAAGTAGCGGCTGCGCAGCATGAGCTTGGCGTGAAGTTCGATACGCTGGTTCGCAATGCCGACAAGATGCAGATCTACAAGTATGTCGTGCATCAGGTCGCCAATGCTTATGGCAAGACCGCTACCTTCATGCCAAAGCCAATCTATGGCGATAACGGTTCGGGCATGCACGTACACCAGTCGATCTGGAAAGACGGCAAGCCAACCTTTGCTGGCGACGAGTATGCCGGTCTTTCCGAGAGCTGCTTGTACTACATCGGTGGCATCATCAAGCATGCCAAGGCAATCAACGCCTTCACCAACCCGACAACCAACTCCTACAAGCGTCTGGTTCCAGGCTATGAAGCGCCGGTCTTGCTGGCCTACTCGGCTCGCAACCGCTCTGCTTCCTGCCGTATTCCATTCGGAACAGGCCCCAAGTCCAAGCGCGTAGAAGTTCGTTTCCCGGATCCGGCTCAGAACCCGTATCTCGGCTTCGCTGCAATGTTGATGGCCGGCCTCGACGGTATCAAGAACAAGATCCATCCTGGCAAGGCCATGGACAAGGACCTGTATGACCTGCCGCCGAAGGAGTTGAAGAAGATCCCAACGGTTTGCGGTTCGTTGCGTGAAGCGCTCGAAAGCCTGGACAAGGATCGCAAGTTCCTGACCGCCGGCGGCGTGTTCGATGACGACCAGATCGACGCTTACATCGAACTGAAGATGCAGGAAGTCATGCGTTTCGAAATGACGCCGCATCCGGTCGAGTTTGACATGTACTACTCTGCATAATGATTATGAAGGGTCGCTGCCCGCAGCGACCCTTTACCTCTCCGAGCGCTTGCATTCTTGGTCACTTAAATCGGTTGGGCAGCGCCAGACAGTCAGTTCCCGGCGCATTCAATGACCCCCACAGCTACGACACGGCCTCCCGCGACCTCCGATTGGGTCCTTTTTCTCCTTGCTCCGGTTTTCTTTTCCAGCAACATCATCTTCGGGCGCGGAATTCTGGGTGAAATCGGCCCGTTCATTACCGCGTTCATCCGCTGGTTCGGCGCGGCTCTGCTGATCCTTCCTTTTGTATGGCATGACCGATCGGCGGGCATTGCGTTTGTGCGCAGGCATACCGGTTATTGGTTGATGCTTGGCATTCTCGGCATGGGCATCTGCGGTGGCGTTGTTTACTGGGCGCTCACAGCGACATCCGCATCGAATGCCACCTTGATCTACACGACGTCATCACTCTTCATCATCCTGTTCCAATGGCTATTTCAGAGCCGAAAGCTGATGGTGCGAGAGATACTTGGCATGATCATAGCCTTCGCCGGAGTCGCCGCTATCGTACTTCACGGCGATCTCGGAGCCCTGCTCCGTCTCACGTTCAATGTCGGCGATTTTGGAATTCTGGTCGCAGCGATTGCCTTTGCACTCTATTCACTGCTGCTTCGGAAACCCGCGGCTACCGAAGTCGGCCCATTATCCTTGTTCTTCCTGCTCGCTCTGTCGGGTGCGGCTTGCCTGTTCCCACTCGCGATCATTGACTATCTATCGGGCGGGCTGTTGCCTCACACCAGGATCGCGTGGCTCAAGCTTGCTGGCATCATCGCTTTCGCTTCGTTGGCTGCGTTCTATTGCTTCCAGCACGCCGTGCGCGTCTTCGGAGCCGCAAAAGCGGGTATCACGCTTTATCTGATGCCTCCGATATCCATCATCATGGCCGTGCTTTTCCTGGGCGAAGAATTCCACACCTATCACGCCATTGGAATCGTTCTTGTCACCGGAGGCGTCGTTCTTGCGACACTGCCTCAGCGACGGCCTCATGCCTCCGGGACACGTTGAAGAAAGATTCAGGTCTTGATGTCAGATTTATGAATTCCCACATCTACTGGGAAAGGAAGTCTGAACCATGAAACAACGCAGCGCAAAGTTTACGATCGGGGAAGTCGTCCGTCACAAGGTCTTTCCGTTCCGGGGAGTTGTGTTCGACGTGGATCCCGAATTCGCGAATACCGAAGAGTGGTGGAATGCGATCCCGGCTGAAATTCGTCCGCACAAGGATCAGCCATTCTACCATTTGCTGGCAGAAAACGACGAGACAGCCTATGTGGCCTACGTCTCGGAGCAAAATCTTGTCCACGACGACAGCGGCGTTCCCTTGAAGAATCCGCAGGTCGAACAGGTATTCGAGGTCGCGCCGACCGGTCAATTCAAGCCCAAGGCCATGATGGCGCACTGATACGCACAGCGTAGAATCAAAAAGGGGATGCCGGATGGCATCCCCTTTTTCGGATAAACTTGTATGGACCGGCCTTACTGGCCGGTCTTGGCAGCGTTCTGGGCGTCCTCAAGCTTCTTACGCGCTTCTTCTGCCTTCTTCTGCATGCTTTCCTGCAGATTGCGCTGGCTCTCTGCCAGTTGCGACTGCGAGATCGGCGCACCATCGAATGCACCGGTAAAGCCGCTCAGTGCGACCTTGATCGGATTCGGAGCGCGACGGAAATTGATGGACGTAAATACGACTTCGCTGCCCTTCTTCAGGCTCGCGATCATGGCGTCGGTCAGAACCACTTCAGCCGTGCAACGGTCCGGGATGCAGAGTACGTAATCGAGCTTCTGGCCCTTGCCGCCATCGATCTGCATCACGACGCCAGGCTGAATGAGGCGAGCGGACGGAACGGAGACCTGAAGGATCTTGCGGTTGACCTTACCCTCGACGGTGATGAGGCCGACAGCCGTGATCAGCTGGCCGTTCTGCGAGAGGAGAACGTTCTGGACGGCGCAGACATCGCTGTCGTCCTGCTTGTCGCAGGTCTTGAACCAGCCAAGTGGCGGAGCGCCAGCCGGTGCGGCACCATCTTGCGCCAGTGCTGCTACTGGCGCTGCGCCGAATGAAAGTGCGAGGGCGGACATGGCAGTCCGCAGAACCTTGTTTGCCTTAAGCATCATACCGAGATCCGTCTCCTGAAAGCGGTTGTGAGAAGCAGCTGTGCCGCTTCATGCCGGGTGCGGTGTCGCTCCACTGTCGTTCAAATGAGGCATTTGAATGACCCACCCGATTTGCACCCCTGTTACATCGCGTGGCGGCGGATATCCAGCATTAGTTTTGCGAAACTACACGGCATATTGATCTTTTAGGTCCGCCGATTGAAGTCATTGCGAGCTATAGGCTAGGCTCGCAGCGAATCGACTTTGACAGGACGTAAGACCATGCGCCGTTTGACCACGCTTTCCTTTATTTTGCTTGCCTTGGCAGGGGCCGCCCGTGCGGAACCTGTCCATGGCATTGCAATGCACGGAAATCCTGCGCTACCAGCCGACTTCAAGAATTTCCCATACGTCAATCCATCTGTCAAAAAGGGCGGCAAGATCGCTTATGGCGTCGTCGGCACGTACGATAGTCTCAATCCGTTCAATCTGAAGAGCATCCGTACAACCGCGCGGGGGATGTGGGACAACATCTTCGGCAACCTTGTTTACGAGAGCCTGATGGTTCGTTCGTCCGATGAGCCTTTCACGCTCTATGGGTTGCTGGCGGAAAGTGTCGAATGGGATGAGGCGCGGACCTATATCCAGTTCAATCTGAATCCGAAGGCGAAATGGTCCGATGGGCAGCCGGTCACGCCGGAAGACGTCATTTTCAGCATGGAGGTCCTGCGGGACAAGGGCCGCACGCCTTTCAATGCCCGCCTCAATCCCGTCGAGAAAATGGAAAAAATTGGCGAGCGAAGCGTGCGCTTCACGTTCAACAAGCTGGCGGACAGGGAGTTTCCGCTTATCCTCGCCTCTGGCACTCCCATCCTGCCAAAGCACATCATAAACCCTGCAACGTTTGATCAATCCTCGTTGACGATTCTGACGGGTTCCGGTCCCTACAAGGTGAAGACAGTCAATCCCGGCCAGAAGATCGTTTATGAAAGAGATCCGAATTACTGGGGCAAGGACGTCCCTTCCAAGGTCGGGTTCGACAATTACGATGAGTTGTCGGTCGAATATTTCCTTCAGGAAAACACCCTGTTCGAGGCATTCAAGAAGGGTGCAATCGACGTCTACCTGGAAGGCAATCCGACTCACTGGTCACGTGCCTACGACTTTCCGGCAGTGAGCAGCGGCGATGTCATCAAGGACGTGTTCAAGCCGAATGTTCCCTCCGGCATGCTCGGCTTCGTCTTCAATCTTCGGCGCCCTGCCTTCCAGAACGAGCATGTTCGAAAGGCTCTGGCGACGGCATTTGATTTCGAATGGGCCAATCGCAACCTGTTTGACGGCGCTTATACGCGTACGCAGAGCTATTGGCAGAATTCCAGCCTGTCCTCCCTGGGAGAACCAGCGGATCAGAAAGAACTGGCGCTGCTCGGCGACGCAGTGAAGAAGATCCCGAAGAACATCCTTGATGGCAAGACCGAGTTTCCTGCAACGGATGGCTCCGGTGGCGACCGGAAGGTGCTGCGTGATGTGGTAGAAACCCTGAAGAAGGGCGGCTACACCATCAAGGGTGGCAAGATGGTGAATGAGTCCGGCGTGCCAATGGCCTTCGAGATCATGACCCAGAATCAGGACCAGGAAAAAGTCGCCATTTCCTTCCAGAGAACGCTGAAGATGATCGGGGTCGATCTGTCGATCCGCACGGTCGATGATGCGCAGTATCAGAGTCGTTCCGGCAACTTTGATTACGACATCATCATGAAATCCTACCCCTCCTCGCTTTCGCCCGGCATCGAGCAGATTGGCCGGTGGGGAAGTGATTCCAAGGACCGCCAAGGCAGTTTCAACTTTGCCGGTTTGGCCGATCCAGATGTCGACCGCATCATCCAGGCCATGCTGAACGCTCGCTCCCGCGAAGATTTTGAAACTGCGGTACGGGCTTACGACCGCTTGCTGCTTGCCGGCAATTATCTTGTGCCGCTCTATCACATTCCGGAACAATGGGTTGCGCGCTGGAAGTACATAGAGCATAGCGACAAACTTCCGCTTTATGGCTACCAGCTTCCTACCTGGTGGGATGTGCGGGCGCAGAAGTAAGTAACGAACGAACCAACTGACGGATGGCCCTTATGGAACAGCTGACCATTGACCTTGTATCCGATGTGGTTTGCCCATGGTGCTATCTTGGCAAGGCGCGTCTCGAACTCGCGATTGCTGAAGTGCAAGATCAGGTGCAGATCGACATCAACTGGCGTCCCTACCGCCTGAATCCTGACTACCCCGCCGAGGGCGTTGACCAGAAGGCCGCGCTTGAGAAAAAGCTGGGCGGTGCGGAAGCCGTCAAGCGCGCTCACGATATGCTGACAGAACTCGGCCGTGACGTTGGAATCAACTTCAATTTCGAAGCGATCAAAGTCGGACCCAACACATTGAATGCGCATCGCTTGATCCATTGGGCCTCAATGGAGGGTCGCGATGTGCAGGACCGTGTCGTGACGGCTCTGTTCAAGGCGAACTTCGAGGAAGGCCGCAATATCGGCGATACACATGTTCTGCTGAACATCGCTGTTCAGTCCGGCCTCCAGCATGATGTTGTTGCAGCATTGCTGAATTCGAATGCCGACATCGACACTGTTCTTGGCGAGATCGAGGCCGCGCAGAAGATGGGCGTCAACGGGGTTCCCTTCTTCATCATCGAGCAGCAATACGCGGTGAGTGGGGCTCAAACGCCGGATGTGCTGGCCAACGCATTCGTGGACATTGCGAAAGCAAAAGCAGAAGCCCGCGCGAACTTGAATTGACGCCTTTGTAAGAGAAGCCTAATCCGGCAGGACAACACCTGCCGGAATCGCTCCCTTGTCCAGTCAAGATACGACCCTCAAAGGCATTTTCATCGCCTTTCTTTGCTTTGCAGCCTACTCCTTCAGCGATGCTGCCGTGAAACTCGTCGAAGGACGCGTTCCGGCCTTTCAGGCAGGCTTCATTGGAACGGTGGTTGGCTTTGCGGCGGTCCCGTTCCTGCTGAAAAAGGGCGACCGATGGAGCGACATGGTGCGCACCACCAACCGCCCGCTCTGGCTGCTACGCTTTGTCTGCGCCACGATCGGTACTGTCGGCAGTATCATCGCCTTCACCGAACTCTCCATGGCGGAAGCATTCTGTCTGATCTTCCTCCTGCCGTCGTTCGCGACGATCATGTCGGTCATTTTCTTGAAGGAGCGGGTGGGAGCAAAGCGCTGGGCAGCCGTGATTATCGGCTTTATCGGCGTACTCGTCGTCTTGCGACCCGGATTTCGAGAACTGTCTTTCGGTCACCTGACGGCACTCGCTTCAGGCTTCACCGGTGCCGTCTCCGTCATCATCTACCGCAAGCTGGGTCCAAGCGAGAAAAACATCTCGATGTACGGCGCCGGAATTCTCGGCAGTCTCATCATCTGCGCGGTGCTGATGCTGCCTACCCTGATGATGCCAACGGCTTGGGACTTTGTTCTGCTGACAGCCTTCGGACTGCTGGCGGCTGTTGGTACCGTGCTTCTGATGATTGCATCCTACTACGCGCCGGCGGCGATCGTGACCCCGATCCAGTACAGCCAGATGCTATGGGCAATCCTGCTCGGCTACTTTGTGTTTGGCGATTCGGTTGACCGCTGGATGGCGGTGGGTATCGCCCTCATCGTCGGTTCCGGGCTTTTGACGCTCATTCGTGAACGCAAGCGAGGTACCAGCCTGCCGCCGCCGGTCGCAGGACAAAGCGAGGCGGCTCTGGCGGTCAAGCCGGACAACCCGGCCTGACCGCTTTACGCATTCATGCCTGCTTTGCCAGATCCGCGAGTTGAACCATGATCTGCGCTGCCGTGCTGAGGCGCTTTTCCGGTGTCGGTAGATCGCGGTTGAGGAACACGCTGTGATCCGGCCGGATCTTCGCCATGCTGCCCTGTTTCGCGATATAGCCCACCAGTCCAGCCGGATTGGGGAATTGCTTGTCGCGGAACTGCAGGACGACGCCCTTCGGACCAGCTTCCAGCTTTTCGACATTGGCCGTACGGCAGAGCGACTTGATGAAGACGACCTTCAGCAGGTTCTGCACCTCGACTGGCATGGGCCCGAAACGGTCCACCATCTCGGCGCCGAAGCCATCGATTTCCTTCAACTCGGTCAACTCACCAAGACGACGATAAAGACCCATGCGCAGGTGTAGATCCGGCACATAGTTTTCCGGGATCATGACCGTGATGCCGACAGAGATCTGTGGCGACCAACCTGTGTCCAGAATCTCGTCTTCGCCCTTCACCTCGGCCACCGCTTCTTCCAGCATCTGCTGGTAAAGCTCGAAGCCGACTTCCTTGATGTGACCAGACTGCTCTTCGCCCAGAAGATTTCCTGCACCGCGAATATCGAGGTCGTGGCTGGCCAGTTGGAAGCCCGCGCCCAGCGTATCGAGCGACTGCAGAACCTTGAGGCGGCGCTCTGCGGTGGTCGTCAACTGCTTGTTGACCGGCAATGTGAACAGCGCAAAAGCGCGGACCTTTGAACGGCCAACGCGTCCACGCAACTGGTAGAGCTGCGCGAGACCAAACATATCGGCGCGGTGAACGATCAGCGTATTGGCCGTCGGAACGTCCAGGCCGGATTCGACGATGGTTGTCGACAGAAGAACATCATATTTGCCGTCGTAGAACGCGTTCATGATGTCTTCCAACTCGCCCGCTGGCATCTGCCCATGAGCAATCGCCACCTTCAATTCAGGCACATCCGATTGCAGGAAGGCCTGAATATCCGGCAAGTCCGCCAGACGCGGGCAGACATAGAAACTTTGTCCACCGCGATAATGCTCGCGCATCAGAGTTTCGCGGATGACCAAAGGATCAAACGGCGAGATGAAGGTGCGAACCGCCATGCGATCCACCGGCGGTGTGGTGATCAGCGAGAGCTCGCGAACGCCGGTCATGGCCAGTTGCAGTGTGCGCGGGATTGGCGTCGCGGACAGCGTCAGAACGTGAACGTCGCTCTTCAGCTCCTTCAGCTTTTCCTTGTGCTTGACGCCGAAATGCTGCTCCTCGTCGATGATGAGCAGACCGAGATTGGCGAACTTGATGCCGGTGCCGAGCAGCGCATGGGTGCCGACGACGATATCGACCTTGCCCTCGGACAGATCCTTCTTCGTCTGGTTCATCTCCTTTGTGGTCACGAGGCGCGATGCCTGTTCCACCCGGATTGGCAGGCCGCGGAAGCGCTCGCGGAACGTCTTGAAATGCTGCCGGGCGAGCAAGGTGGTCGGCACGACGACGGCCACCTGCGCGCCATTCATGGCGGCGAAGAATGCAGCACGGAGCGCCACTTCCGTCTTGCCGAAGCCGACGTCACCACAGACGAGGCGATCCATCGGGCGACCGGCGGCCAGATCCTCCCGCACGGAATCGATGGCATTCGCCTGATCTTCCGTCTCATCATAGGGGAAGCGTGCGGCGAATTCGTCGTACAGCCCTTCAGGCGTTTCCAAGACCGGTGCTCGGCGCGTGATGCGCGTGGCTGCGAGCTTGATCAGCGCATCGGCCATGTCCAGCAGGCGCTTCTTGAGCTTGGCCTTGCGAGCCTGCCAGGCACCACCGCCCAGTTTATCGAGCTGGGCTTCCGCAGCGTCAGATCCATAACGCGACAGGAGGTCGATATTTTCGACCGGGAGGAAGAGCTTGGCCTGATCGGCATAGTGAAGCTCAAGGCAGGCACGGGGCGCGCCCGCGGCCTCAATCGTGATGAGGCCGACAAAGCGCCCGATGCCGTGTTCGGCATGAACGACCAGAGAGCCTTCATCGAGGCCTGCGACTTCCGAGATGAAGTCCGCGCCACGCTTGCGGCGCTTGGAACGGCGAACCATACGGTCGCCCAAAATATCCTGCTCGCCGATGATGACGAGATCGCCGGTTTCAAAGCCTGCTTCGAGACTGAGGACGGCGGAAGCCGCCTCGCCCTTGTCCAGCCTGCGGAGATCGGCAAGTTTCTCGATCTGCTTGATGCGCTTCAGGCCATGCTCGTCCAGCACCTGGAGAAGCCGATCCAGCGAACCGGCGGACCAACCGGTGATCAGTACTTTCGAGCCCTCGGCGCGTTTGTCGGCAATGTGCTTCACGACGAGATCGAACACGTTTGTCCGTTCGTCACGCGACTGCTGCTCGGCTTCTGCCTGCGCCTTCGCCCACCGCGGACCGGCATGGGCATCGACCGTCACGATCTTGCGGCTCTCGCCCTCGTGCTCATTGAACGGCGTCAGGCGAATGGCGTGGACGGCATCCAGCAGCGCGCCGAAGCCTTTGCCCTCCAGATAAAGCTGGCCGGGCGACAGAGGCTTGTAAGGAGCCGACTGTGCGGCGCCGCCCTTGCCGCCGGTGCCGGACGACTGGCGCGCCTCATAATAATCCAGAATGAGCTTTGAACGCTCCAGCGCAGCTTCACGCGCCGTATGGTCGGTGACGATACGGAAACCGGAAAGATAATCGAATGCTGTTTCCAGCTTCTCATAAAACAGGGGAAGCCAATGCTCCATGCCCGCATAGCGGCGGCCTTCAGACACCGCCTGATAAAGCGCATCGTCACGCGTTGCCGCGCCGAATGTGGAGAGATATGACTTGCGGAAACGGCTGATGGTTTCCGGCGTCAGCGTCACCTCGCTCATCGGGTTCAGATCGAGCGCGCGGGCCTGACCCGTCGTTCGCTGGCTGGCCGGGTCGAAGGTGCGAATGGTTTCCAATGTGTCGCCGAAGAAGTCCAGTCGAACCGGCTCCTCGCTTCCGGGAACGAAGACATCGAGGATGCCGCCGCGAACGGCAAACTCGCCGACTTCGCGCACGGTCGGCACACGGTCGAAGCCGTTTCGCTCCAACCGGGCCGCGATGTCATCCATGCGGATCGTATTGCCGGGCTTGGCCGAGAAGGCGAGGCTTTCAATCACGTCGGCTGGCGCAATTTTCTGCATCATCGCATTGACGGTCACCAGCACGATTGCCGGATGCGGTTTGCGCGCGTGGGCAATCAGGCCAGAGAGAGCGGCGAGACGTCTTGCCGAGGTATCAGCGCTCGGCGAAACACGGTCATAAGGCAGGCAGTCCCAGGCGGGTAGCGTCAGCACCGGGATGTCTGGCGCAACAAAGCCGAGCATCTGCTCGAGGTCCGCCATCCGGTGGCCGTCCGACATGACATAGGCAACCGGCTGCCCTGCCCGGGCCATTTCCGCCAGCAGGACAGGCTCCATGCCCGCCTGCACGTTGGCAACAGTGAACCCTGCCGCCGAAGCGGCCAGTTTTTTCGCATCGAAGCCAGAAATCATGAACGCGGACCGTGCTTCTCAGCGAGGGAGGCAATCGTCACGATATCGAAGTCAGGCCGGTATTTGCAAAGTCGCTCGAACATCGGCGTTTGCAGATGCGCAGGTACGGGATCGGCACCGGTGATCCAACGGTTCAGATCCTGATCCTCTTCGGCCATGATCGTCTCGAATTCATCGAGTTCCTGATCCGAAAGAGAGGCGATTTCATTTTCGGCAAATTGTCCGAACACGAGATCCATTTCGCGAATCCCACGGTGCCAGCACCGATAAAGAATGCGACGACGGCGGGGATCGAGATCAGCGCTGCTGCGCGACAGTCCTGTCATGAGCGTGTACCCTGTTTGTACGCGTCATATAGGCCGAAAACTTCTGCTTGTCAGCCTTGCCAAACATGCATTTTCCAGCGCATTTTCCCGGCCATGCGTCCAGCCCTTCTCGATCCGCTCTTTGCGTCCGTCTCAAGCCTGCCCGGCATCGGCCCAAAACTGGCAGAACTGCTTGCCCGCGTCACCAACCGCGAGGATGCGGATGACTGCCGCGTGGTGGATATCCTCTTCCACGCCCCCTCGTCGTTGATTGATCGCAGAAACCGCCCGGGCATTGCGTTGGCACCGGAAGGCGTGATCGTGACTGTGCAGGGCCATGTCGACCGGCATCAGCCGCCTCCACCGGGCAAGAGCAACATGCCGTATCGCGTGTTCCTGCGCGATGAGACCGGCGAATTGGCGCTGACCTTCTTTAAGGTGAAAGGCAACTGGCTCGAAAAAGCCCTCCCCATCGACGAAGAGATCCTCGTCAGCGGCAAGGTGGACTGGTTCAATGGCCGTGCCTCCATGGTGCATCCGGACCTGATGGTGAAGGCATCCGAAGCGGCCGATATGCCCCTGGTAGAGCCGGTCTATCCCATGACGGCCGGTCTGGTTCCAAAAGTCATTCGCAGGGCCGTAGAGGGGTCGCTTGCACGTCTGCCCAACCTGCCGGAATGGATGGATATTCCGCTTCAGCAGAAACAGGGCTTGCCCTCGACCGCGGATGCCTTCCGCCGCCTGCACGATCCTCGGGATGCAGCCGATCTCGACCCTCAGACGCCTGCGCGCCGCCGTCTGGCCTATGATGAATTTCTGGCGGGCCAGGTTTCTCTGGCGCTTGTTCGTCAGCGCATGCGCAAGGCGGCGGGCCGACCGATCAAGGTACAGGGTAGTTTGCGGGAAGCCATCCGCAAGACCCTGCCCTTTTCGCTGACGAACAGCCAGCAGACGGCAATCTCCGAAATTCTGCAGGACATGGAAAAGCCGGAGCGCATGTTGCGGCTGGTGCAGGGCGATGTCGGCGCGGGCAAGACGCTTGTGGCGCTTATGGCCATGGCTGACGTCGTCGAGGCAGGCGGACAGGCTGTGCTGATGGCGCCGACCGAAATTCTTGCCCGGCAACACCATGCGACGATTTCCCGCTTCGGTGCGGCGGTCGGGCTGAAGGTGGAGGTTCTGACTGGACGGGTAAAGGGCAAGGAGCGCGACGAGGTTCTGAGCCGGATTGCCTCCGGGGAGGCGCAGATCATCATCGGCACCCATGCGCTGTTTCAGGACGCCATTATCTATCACGACCTCATGCTGGCAGTGGTGGACGAGCAGCACCGCTTTGGTGTTCACCAGCGTTTGCGGCTAACGGCCAAAGGCGCCAACCCGCATCTTCTCGTCATGACAGCAACACCAATCCCGCGCACACTGGTACTCGCAGCCTTCGGCGACATGGATGTCTCCAAACTGACGGAGAAGCCAGCGGGTCGCAAGCCGATCCAGACCGTGACGGTGCCGACGGAGCGGACAGACGAGATCGTAGCACGTTTGCGCGCCGCCATCGCCGACGGCAAGAAAGCGTATTGGATCTGCCCTCTCGTTGAGGAATCGGATCTTTCCGAACTGATGTCGGCAGAAGAGCGACACGCGGTTCTTGCAAAGGCACTGGGTCCCAAGGTGGGTCTTGTTCATGGGCGGATGACCGGTCCGGAAAAGGATGCGGTTATGGCGGCCTTCAAGGCCGGGGAACTGCGAATGCTTGTCGCAACGACCGTTGTCGAAGTTGGCGTCGACGTTCCCGATGCAACGATCATGGTCATCGAGCATGCGGAACGGTTCGGCCTTGCGCAACTGCATCAGTTGCGCGGGCGCGTTGGTCGTGGCGACGAGGCTTCAACCTGTATTTTGCTCTACAAGGGACCGCTTAGCGAAACTGGTCGGGCGCGCCTTTCCATTTTGCGAGACAGCGAAGATGGGTTCTTGATCGCGGAGGAGGATCTAAAACTTCGTGGCGAAGGCGAATTGCTGGGAACGCGGCAATCCGGCACACCCGGCTTTCGTATCGCAAGCCTTGAGGCCCATGGCGACCTGCTGGAAATCGCCCGCAAGGATGCGACCTACATCCTGGAACGAGATCCGGAACTGACGAGTGAGCGCGGGCAAGCGCTTCGCGTTCTGCTCTACCTGCATCGGCGCGATGAGGCGATCCGATATCTGCGGGCTGGATAGCGGCAATTATCATGGCGTGTTGTTCATAATAAATTCAACCTCAAGAAGTACCTTAAGTCGTCAAACTTGAGGATTGAATTATGTCAAATGGCTTTCAGGTTAATTTTTCCGTTTCCGACTTTCAGGCAGGCGCCTCTTCATTCGAGGTGCCTGTCACCCCAACTTCGGTTATCAGCGCCTATCGGTTACTTGTAGAGAATGTAAGTGGAGGGGTAGCAACGCTGAACATTCAGTTCTGGAAGGGCGACAAAGTCGCAGGACAAGAAACCCTCACTATCGATGCGTCCAATCCACCCGGAAACACTCTCTCCGTCCCATCCGGCGTCGATAAGGCAGTTGGCACTTTCGGAGCAATCAGTTTCCCGATGGGAACCGTGGTTGTTTCCGTCAGCTCCTGAGATCCGTAACTGTTGCGAGAGCAAGAGACAGGACGGGCAATCCCCTCCTGTCTCAGTTGATATTAATGCTTCACGCCCGGAAGTGTGACGCGGAAGACCTGGAACATGGTATCGACGTCCGCGCCATCTGCAGCCTTGTAGGCGGCACCGACCTGATAACCGTCCTGTGTCAGGAAGTCGTTGTCGTTGGCAACGAACAGGAAGTAATCATCCGGCGCATTGGCATCGAGCGCGCTTGCGATGCTCATCGCTTCCCATTTTTCCGAAAGATTGTTCTTATCGTTCGGGGCGCCATTGTGCAGCCCGAAGCGATCGAGCTCAGCACTGTCGTTCAGATCGATGAAAGGCGTGAGCGTGGCAGGCTTGACCGAAGCATCGACAACGCCCTTGGGAGCCACCGGCTTGTCAGCATCAAAACTGGTGTTGGCAATGTCCGTTGCGTTAGACAGATCGACGGCAACGATCTTGCGGTACACCGACGTATCGCCCTTCAGTCCCTGACCGTTATTGCTGTCACGGGCCAGCATGAGGAAGGCCTTGTCGGACAGGGCGACGATTTCACTCTGCGCGGCAACGGCCACTTTACCCTTGTTATCAAAGGTGGGTAGCGGCACGACGTATTCGTGCAGCAGTTTTAGATTGTCGATGTCAGCGGCATCATACACCAACGCACGCGTATTCATGCGGGTCTGGCCGGAATCGCCACCATCCTGACGTGCCGCAGACTGAAGAACAGCAATCACGAACTTACCGTCCGGAGTCATCGACATGCCTTCGAGGCCCTGGTTGTTCTGGCGCCCGGTGTCCGGATCCTTGGGATCAGGCTTCTTGCCGTCTGCATCGACGTTATTGGAAGAGAAGTTCACCTCGCCCTTGCGCATCGGCAACAGTGCTTTCGGCGGCTGCATAGCCGAGACCATCTTACCATCTGCGGTGAAGTGGTAGATGTAGGGACCATATTCATCACTGATCAGGAATGAGCCATCCTTCAGACGAACAATCGCTTCAGGATCGAGTGCAATCTTGCCCATGCGCGCCTGCGGGAGAAGCGGTAGCTTGCCGGATGCCGGGCGCGTTCCGGATTCAGGATCAAGCCCCGTCATGTTCTTCCCCTGATCGTCCGTCAGAAGGATTGTATCAGCGAGTTTTGCCTCCAGACCCTTCTGCTGCTTCTCGGCAGGTACGGCGCCGGCTGCGGGGGTCAGGCGGAATTCGATCCGGTTCAGGCGGTCATTGTAATCCGTGGTCCCTTCGACGTTGTAGCCACGATCCGGAAGCAGCCAGAGCGCTCCGGTATAAGCATCTCCGTCCTTCTTCCATGCGGTCGGATCAATCGCCATACCCGAACCCGACCCGAAGGTTTCGTTGAACTTGTCTTTCTGGTTCGCGGGGATACGACCAACGGCGACGAGACCCTTGGTGGAAATGGTGATACCGGCTGCTGATACCGAGCCTTCAGCATGGACTGCGAATGGCATCGCAAATACAGAGGCTGCCAGTGCAAGGCTGGCGCAACGGCGTGCAAACGTGGATGGAGACTTCATGAGAACAATCCTTTGAGGTGGAGAACCCATGTCTGCCCTGCGCTGCGCCTGTCGATCTGGCGCAAAGTTGAACATGGTGTGATCGCCGATTGTATCTATGAGCGATTGATGACAGTCCGATGAAGCTTACGCTCAGTTCACGACTGGCCTTGGCGTCCACTCCGGCGCGATAAGCCCCCCGGAAATCAGCAGCTTGGCCGCATCTTCAGGCGACATGTCCAGAATGATCAACTTTTCCTTCGGCACGAACATCAGGAAACCCGCGGTTGGTACAGGCGTCGGTGGCAGGAACACAGCAATCATTTCCTGTCCCATTTCGTTAAAGCGATGTGCCAGTTCGCCTTGCGCTTCCGTCGCGATGAAGACCAGCGCCCAGGTTCCAGGTGAAGGGAACTCAACAAGACCGACCTTCTTGAACGAGGTCGACTGATCCTTGAGCACAGTTTCGAAAATCTGC
This sequence comes from Rhizobium rhizoryzae, assembly GCF_011046895.1. Taxonomy (NCBI): domain Bacteria; kingdom Pseudomonadati; phylum Pseudomonadota; class Alphaproteobacteria; order Hyphomicrobiales; family Rhizobiaceae; genus Affinirhizobium; species Affinirhizobium rhizoryzae. The sequence continues at coordinate 2,727,004 of NZ_CP049250.1, forward strand.
TTCAGGCTCTTATAGAGCGTACGCACCAAGGGCGTGCGGTTCAGGATCGACTCGCCAAAATTGACGATCGACCGACCAATGAGGTTTTTGACCAGAAACCCGATCACGGTGATCAGAATCATCGCGATGAGCAGGCCAAGGCCCGGAATGGTGATGTCGAAATAGTACTGAGGATTGTAACGCTGTGGAATGTAGGGTGTTACCCAGCTGTCTGCCCAATCGATGAAAGCAAAGGTCAGCCAGATCGTGATGGCCAATGGCGCACAAATGATCAGACCGGTCAGGAAGTTATTCCGAAGCCGACCGGCGAGCGTTATGCGTTCCGGGCTTTCCATCCACTACTTCCAAGAATCATGCTGCACTGCCGTTGAAGGCGGGTGAACCCGGACAATGCCGGACCTCTCCCCGCCTCGCAAGTGCGTATCGATTAATATTTGGCAAGGCTGAAACCTTGCTCCCGGTCACTCGACGGTGACCGATTTTGCCAGATTGCGGGGCTGGTCGACATCGGTGCCCATGAAGACGGCCGTGTGATAGGCGAGCAACTGGATAGGCAGGGCGAATATCATCGGGGCGATGACTTCATCCACGTTCGGCAGCACGATCGTTGCCATGGTGGCGAGTTTTGATGCAGCAGCGCCCTTTTCATCGGTGATGAAGATGATCTTGCCGCCGCGTGCTGCGACCTCCTGCATGTTTGAAACCGTCTTTTCGAAGAAGCGGTCATGTGGAGCGATAACGATCACCGGCATGTGCTCGTCGATCAGGGCGATCGGGCCGTGCTTCAACTCTCCAGCGGCATAACCTTCCGCATGGATATAGGAGATTTCCTTGAGCTTCAGAGCGCCTTCCATCGCCAGCGGATAGCTGGTGCCGCGGCCCAGATAGAGCACATCCTTGAAGCGCGAGAGATCCCGCGAAAGCTGCTCGATTTGTGGCTGGATGAGGTTCAGCACCTTGCTCATGATGCGCGGCATCTCGATGAGATGGCGAACAAGCTCCTTTTCCTGCGCCTCGGTCAAGATGCCTCTTGCGCGGCCCGCCTGAATTGAAAGCGCGGCCAGTACGGCGAGCTGGCAGGTGAAGGCTTTCGTCGAAGCCACGCCGATTTCCGGCCCGGCGAGAATCGGGAAAATTGCGTCTGCTTCACGCGCAATCGTCGATTCCTTCACATTGACGACGGCGCCAATCGGCAGGCCTTCTTCCTTGCAGTAGCGCAGAGAGGCAAGCGTGTCGGCGGTTTCCCCCGATTGGGAGATGAAGAGCGCGGCCTGATCTTTCGACAGCGGAATATCGCGATAGCGGAATTCCGATGCCACATCGATTTCCACCGGCAAGCGCGCATAGCGTTCGAACCAGTACTTGCCGACGAGACCGGACAGATAGGCGGTGCCGCAGGCAGAGATGGCAAGGCTGCGGAGCTTTGCAAAGTCGATCGCCTCGGCCTTCTGTTTGATGGAGCCGGAGGCGAAATCGACATAGTGGCTGAGCGCGTGAGAAATGATCTCCGGCTGCTCGTAGATTTCCTTTTCCATGAAGTGGCGGTGGTTACCCTTGTCCACCATCAGGGCAGCCGCTTGCGAGATCTGGATCGGGCGCTCGACCGGCTTGCCCGCAAAATCGGTGATCGTCACGCCATTGGCGGTCAGAACCGCACAATCGCCATCGACCAGATAGGTGATCTGGTTTGTGAATGGTGCGAGCGCGATGGCATCCGAGCCCAGGAACATTTCGCCGCGACCATGGCCAACCGCAAGCGGAGGGCCAAAGCGCGCCGAGAGGATCGTACCCGGATCATCCTGAAACATCACAACCAGCGCATAAGCGCCGGTAACGCGGTTCAACATGGCCAGCATCGCATCGCGATGCCCCATCCCCTCACGTGTGAACTTTGCCAGAAGATGCGCGACAACCTCGGTATCCGTCTGGCTGGTGAAAACGGCACCTTCTGCCGTCAGTTCATCGCGCAGTTCTGAAAAGTTCTCGATGATGCCGTTGTGGACGACCGCCACGCCTTCAACGAAATGCGGATGGGCATTGGTTTCGTTTGGAACGCCATGCGTCGCCCAGCGCGTGTGGGCAATACCGATGGTGCCGGGCAGCGGTTCCCCGGCAAGTTTCTTCTCAAGATTGAAAAGCTTGCCTTCTGCGCGGCGGCGATCCATCGCGCCATCGTGGATCGTGGCAACACCTGCGGAATCATAGCCGCGATATTCCAGCCGCCGCAGCGCATCAACCAAACGCTCTGCAACGGGCTCCTTGCCAACGATGCCAACAATTCCGCACATGAAAACCTCTTCCGATAACTGCGAGCGCGCAATCTCTATCGCACTGCACGCAAGGCGCAATGAGAGCGCCGGTCAAATTCAATTTCTTACAGTAACCGACAAAGTGTTACTGACCTGCCTTCTTCGCGGCCTTGAACGCAAGCGCGCGCTCGCGCACCTGCTTTGCGCGGTCAGGCTTCACTTCCTGCCTTGCGCGTCCGAAGGCAAGCGCATCATCCGGCACGTTTTCAGTGATGACGCTGCCAGATGCCACATAGGCGCCATTGCCGATCGAGACCGGCGCGACGAGTGCCGAATTCGAGCCAATAAACGCGTTCTCGCCAATGCGTGTCTCGTGCTTGTTTATGCCATCGTAATTGCAGGTAATCGTTCCCGCGCCGATGTTCGAACCAGCGCCGATAGATGCGTCACCGATGTAGGTCAGGTGGTTAACCTTCGCACCCTCGCCGATTGTCGCCTTCTTCACTTCGCAGAAATTGCCAACCTTCGAATCCGGTCCAAGATCTGCACCGGGTCGCAGGCGTGCAAAAGGACCGACCGTCGCACCTGACGCTACGTGAGCTCCCTCCAGATGCGAGAAGGCGTGGATGACAGCGCCGCTTTCCACGGTAACGCCGGGACCGAAAACGACATTCGGCTCTACCAGAACGTCCTGTTGGAGCACCGTATCGAAGGCGAGGAAGACGGTTTCCGGCGCAATCATCGAGACGCCCGACAGCATAATTTCGTGACGGCGGCGGTTCTGCCAGCTGGCTTCCAGCAACGCCAGTTCCGCCCTCGTGTTGCAGCCGGCCAGTTCTGCTTCCGGCGCATCCACTGCCACGACCTTCGCTCCGTCGGCTCGGGCGATCTCAACAAGATCCGTCAGATAATACTCGCCTTTGGCATTCTTGTTGTCGATCTTCTCCAGCCAGCCAAGCGCCCTGGCCCCGTTAATGACCATCAGGCCGCTGTTGCAACGGGTGACTTTACGCTCCTCCTCCGTCGCGTCTTTATGTTCGCGAATCGCGACAAGCTGACCATCTTCGACAAGAAGCCGACCATATCCTGTGGGATCGGCAGCCTCAAAGCCGATCACGACAAGATCGGCGCCTGAGCTCAGAAGTGACCGTGCGTTCTGGAAAGTTTCCGATCGAACCAGCGGAACATCACCATAGGTCACAAGTACTTCGTCGAAACCCTTGGCGATGGCATCCCGCGCCATCAGGACGGCATGACCTGTGCCCTTGCGCTCTGTCTGCAGGACGGTGGAGACCGCCATTCCCTCGACTGCCCCAGCTTTTGCCACCGCATCCGCATCGCGGCCCAGCACCAGCACGGCATCCTTGATCTCCGCATCCCTTACCGCTCGCATGACATGCGAGATCATCGGTAATCCGGCGATCGGATGCAGCACCTTGGACATTGATGACTTCATGCGCGTGCTATCGCCAGCGGCGAGAATGACAGCGAGACAGGTGCGGGCCATACGACTCTCCATGTAAATTCGAGCCGCTTTTAGCAGCGTTTCGATTAACAGGCCAAGAACGTCAGTGTTGGGCTGCTTCAAGTTCTGTTTCGAAATATGTCGAAACGAAAAAGCCGCCTGCCATGAAGGCAAGCGGCTCATCAAATCAACGTTCTGACAAAGCTTACTTCGGAAGCTTGTCGTCAACGCCTTCGATGTAGAAGTTCATGCCCAGCAGCGTGCCGTCATCAGCCTTTTCGCCAGCCTTCAGCCAGGCAGAGCCGTCCTGCTTGTTGATCGGGCCGGTGAAGGGATGCAGTTCGCCAGACTTGATCTTGGCTTCCGTCTCTTCCGCCATTGCCTTCACATCGTCCGGCATGTTGGTGTAGGGCGCCATGGTCAAGATGCCGTCTTTCAGGCCATCCCAGATCTGCTCCGACTTCCAGGTTCCATCCAGAAGAGCCTTGGTGCGCTTGATGTAGTAGGCGCCCCAGGTGTCGACGATTGCAGTTAGCTGTGTCTTCGGACCGGCAGCGATCATGTCAGACGCCTGACCGAATGCCATGATGCCGCGTTCGGCAGCAACCTGCATGGGAGCAGTCGTATCCGTGTGCTGCGTCAGAATATCAACGCCCTGATCGATCAGAGCCTTTGCGGCATCGGCTTCCTTGCCTGGATCGAACCAGGTGTTGGCCCAGACGACCTTCAGCTTGAAGTTCGGGTTGACCGACTTCGCGCCAAGCTCGAAAGCGTTGATGCCCATCACCACTTCCGGGATCGGGAAGGAAGCGATGTAGCCTGCGACGCCCTTCTTGGACATCTTGGCAGCGATCTGGCCCTGAATATAACGGCCTTCGTAGAAGCGCGAGTTATAGGTTGCGAGGTTCGGTGCAGCCTTGAAGCCGGTCGCATGCTCGAACTTTACCTTCGGAAACTTCTCGGCAACCTTCACGGTCGCGTCCATGAAGCCGAAAGACGTCGTGAAGATCATCGCACAGCCGGAACGGGCCATACGTTCGATCGCGCGCTCGGCATCCGGACCTTCCGGAACGCTTTCCAGGTATGGCGTTTCGATCTTGTCGCCAAAGGACTTCTGCAATTGCTGACGGCCGATGTCATGCGCCTGGGTCCAGCCGCCATCTGTCTTGGTGCCGACATAGACGAAGCAGACCTTGGTCTTTTCCTGAGCCTGGGCGCCACTGGACAGACCGCCGAGTGCGGCTGCCGTTGCGGCAAGTGCGATAATGAGCTTCTTCATATTCAACCCCTGTTTGGCATGAAGCTTCGTTGTACGGTTACCGTTTCACCGATCGGGAACGAAAGGTTTCCCAAGCGATGCTGGCGTATTGATGAGCGTCGTGCGGCGATTATGCGAGATGATGATCAGCACGACAATAGTGACTGCGTAAGGCAGCATGGACAAAAACTGCGACGGCACGCCAATGCCGAACGCCTGTGCATGCAACTGAAGGATGCCGACAGCGCCGAAAATATAGCCGCCTGCAAAGACGCGCCACGGCCGCCATGAGGCGAAGACCACGAGCGCCAGAGCAATCCAACCGCGACCGGCGGACATATTCTCCACCCATTGCGGCGTATAGACGAGAGAAAGCTGCGCACCGGCGAGACCCGCGCAGGCGCCACCGAACATGACCGCGAGGTAGCGTGTGCGAATGACGTTGATGCCAAGCGCATGAGCGGAACCATGGTTATCGCCAATCGCACGCATCTTGAGGCCGGTGCGGCTTTTGAACAGAAACCAGTTCACACCGATAATGAGAGCGATGCTGAGGTAGAAGGTAATGTCCTGCTTGAACAGCAGCGGCCCGACGAAGGGAATATCCGACAGAACCGGGAACACGATTGGCTGCAATTTCACGCCCGGTATCCCCACGAAGGATTCGCCGATCTGGCCAGAGAGCCCAAGACCGAGAATCGTCAGGGCGAGACCTGTAGCGACCTGATTGGTCACGAGCGTGAGCGTGAGGAAGCCGAAGAGCAGCGAAAACAGAGCACCGCCAAGAATCCCGCACAACACGCCGAGCAGCGGGGAACCTGTGAGATAGGATCCGGCAAAGGCGCAGACCGCGCCCATGATCATCATGCCCTCGACGCCGAGATTGAGTACGCCGGCGCGTTCCGTCACGAGTTCGCCGATCGCGGCAATGACCAGTGGTGTTGCAGCGGTGATGATGGTGAGAAGGATAGCCTCAATCATGGATCACGACCTCCCCTCAGCGGCAGCCCGATCCGAGCTAAAAATGATGCGGATGCGATACAGAATCAGCGTATCGCAGGACAGGACAAAGAACAGCAGCAGCCCCTGGAAGACGCGTGTTACCTTGTCGGACACGCCGATGGATAGCTGTGCCGCCTCACCGCCGAGATAGGTAAGCGCAAGAATGAAGCCGGACACGATGATGCCAAGCGGGTTCAAGCGCCCCAGGAATGCAACGATGATGGCCGTAAAGCCATAGCCCGGAGAAATGCTTGGCTGGAGGTGATTGATCGATCCGGAGACTTCCGAGATTCCGGCAAGTCCGGCGAAGGCACCGGAGAGCATCATCGAGAACCACACCATTCGACGGGACGAAAAGCCCGCAAAGCGCCCTGCCCGTTCGGAGCGTCCCAGCACGGTTACTTCAAAGCCCTTCAGCATGTAACGCATCATGAACCAGACGCCGACTGCAGCGATAAGCGCGAAGACGATGGCCCAATGAGCGCGACCACTTTCGAGCAGTTCCGGCAATACGGCTTCCTTGGCGAAGCTGATTGTCTGCGGAAAGTTGAAGCCTTTCGGATCACGCCACGGACCGCGCACCAGCCAGTCCAGAAACAGCTGGGCGATGTAGACCAGCATGAGGCTGACCAGGATTTCATTCGTGTTGAAACGCGTCTTGAGAAGAGCGGGAATTGCAGCGAACAATGCGCCGCCGATCGCTCCCATGATCAGCATCAAAGGCAAAACTAGCGGCGAATGCCACTGCGGCACAAGAACCGGCAGGATGGAACCGACAATTGCACCGATGGTGAACTGGCCTTCCGCGCCGATATTCCAGTTATTGGACCGGTAGCAGACCGACAATCCGACGGCGATCAGGATGAGAGGTGCTGCCTTGATGGCCAGTTCATGCAAGGACCAGACTTCCAGCAGCGGCTCGATGAAAAACGCATACAGTGCATGACCCGGATTCTTGCCCAGCATCCAGAACATCAGTGCGCCGAACAGAAGCGTAAGAGCCAGCGCCAGCAGTGGAGAGACGATCTGGAACAGGGCGGAAGCGCTGGCGCGCTTTTCAAGCTCAATGCGCATGGGCAGTCTCCCCGCCATGTGTCGAATCATGGATACCGCCCATGAGGAGGCCGATCTTTTCCAGAGTCAGCTCGCCCGCAGGGAAAGGCTGCGAAAGCCGACCTTCGGAGATAACCGCAATATTGTTCGCAACTTCAAAGATTTCGTCCAGATCCTGACTGATGACCACGACGGCAGAACCAGACCGCGCGAGATCGATTAAGGCTTGGCGGATACGGCTTGCCGCACCGGCATCGACGCCCCAGGTGGGTTGATTGACGATGAGGATCGACGGCTGGCGATCCAGCTCACGACCGATGATGAATTTCTGGAGATTGCCACCAGACAAGGAAGCTGCCGCCGGGTCGTCGCCGCTTTTGCGCACATCCATCATATCGCAGATGCGCTTTGCAGCGGAACGAATTGTCTCATGCCGGATGACCGAGGCAAAGCCGCCAGCAAGAAATGCCGTCCGGTCGGACTGGCTTCGCGACAGTAGAAGATTGTCGGACAGGGACATATCCGAAACGGCTGCATGGCCATGGCGTTCTTCAGGAACGAAGCCTGCCCCAAGCATACGGCGGCCATTGATGCCAAGGCGCCCCACCGGCTTGTCACGCATGCGGATCGTCTCCGCGTCGGCAACCGGATATTCGCCCGAAAGCGCATCAAACAACTCGCCTTGGCCGTTACCAGCAACGCCGGCAATCGCCAGAACCTCACCTGCGCGAACACGAAGGGAAACATCCTTCAGCGTCACGGCAAACGGCGTTCGTGCAGGCACATTCAGGCGGCGAACATCGACCAGCGTGGCTCCGAGAGCATTTGCATCGGCGCGATGAACAGCGGCAACCTCCGACCCCACCATCATGCGGGCGAGCGATGCCGGCGTTTCCTGACGCGGATCGCAGGCACCCGTAACCTTGCCATGGCGCAGAACGGTTGCGCGATCGCAGATGCGCTGAACCTCCTCAAGGCGGTGGCTGATGTAGAGTACGGACCGTCCTTCAGCCTTCAACTTGAAGAGTGTCTCGAAAAGCTTGTCCGCCTCCTGCGGCGTCAGGACCGAGGTTGGCTCATCCAGAATGATAAGCTTGGGATTTTGCAGAAGCGCGCGAACGATCTCGATACGCTGGCGCTCGCCAACGGAAAGATCGGCGACATGCGAGCTCGGATCCAGCGGCAGGCCGTAGGCGCGGGAAAGCGCCGCAGCTTCTTCCGCAATTTTGGCAAGGGGAATCTTTGGATCGAGCGATAGCGCAATATTCTCGGCAACCGTCAGTGCTTCAAACAGCGAAAAATGCTGGAACACCATGCCGATACCAAGCGAACGCGCATGGCCGGGTGATGTGACTGTTTGTGGCTTGCCGGTCCAGACGATCTCGCCTGCGCTTGGCTGCAAAACGCCGAAGAGCATTTTGACGAGCGTGGATTTGCCCGCGCCGTTCTCACCAAGAAGCGCATGAATTTCGCCGGGCGCTATCGTCAGATCAATGCCGTTGTTTGCGGCGAAGCTGCCGAAATATTTCGTCAAGCCTCGAACCTGAAGAAGCGGCACCGCTTCCTTGTCGATTGTTTCAGTCACTCGTATCCCCTCACACGTTCAGCCATGCCGCCTTCTTCCGAGGCGATTATCACAGCGACGTGCCGCAAGTTTTCCAGCGATGCTGGACGGCCCTCAATTGATACAAGTTTTGTTGCTGCGCACAACAGAAAAGACGTGCTTAAGCGAACACTTAACTGCTTTTCCCGAGGCTGGGGAAAAGCTGCAGGATGCCGCCAATGCAGAAGAGATAGATCCCGGTCAGCACCACGCTCCAGACAAGCCATGGGGGCGACTCGAATTGCAGAAGCAGCGAATAGCCGCTCAGCGCGCACCAGAGCAGAAAAATCCCGAGGTTTAGCGGCCTCAGTCTCTTCACGCGCACGGGATGCAGGAAGTTGATTGGAAGGAAGGTCAGGATCACGGCCGCCATGACGACCAGAAGAGCCGCAGTCTCCGACGGCTTAATGACGAAGAGCGTGAGGATGACCATGTTCCAGACCACCGGGAATCCGGAGAAGAAATACTCATCCGTCTTCATGCCCATGTCGGCGTAATAAATGGCGCTCGATACGACAATCATTCCTGCGGCGACGAAGGACCAGGTTTCGCCGATCATACCACTTTGATACAGCGCAAATGCAGGCAGAAGCACATAGGTCACGTAATCGATGATGTTGTCGAGCGTGTCACCGGACCAGTTTGGCAGGACTTCTTTCACGCGGACCTTCCGGGCAATGGGGCCGTCGATCCCGTCAATCAGAAGGGCAAGGCCCAGCCACCACCACATATCAACAAACCGATGCTCTGCGGCAGCGACAACGCCGAGGAACGCCAGAAATGAGCCGGAGGCCGTCAACACATGCACGGAGAAGGCACGGATCTCGGCATAGGGCACTTTGCGGTAGTTGAAAATTCGCCTGATCACGCCCCACTCCGACCAACATATTTCGCGATTTGACGATATGCGGCCAATCGGCGCGCTTTGCAACCTTATCCCGGGCAGCCCATGGATAAGTTTGCGGAGTTTGCTTAAATAGCACGCAGGTCAAAACGAAAAGAAGACGTGACATGCAGGACTTCGAGATCGCAGTTGTAGGTGAAGGTCTGGCTGGTTCTATAGCGGCATTGGCGCTTGCCCGCGCCGGACGCAAAGTGGCGCTGATCGCGCCTGTCTTTGAACGACAGGATCATCGAACGACTGCGCTGATGGATCAGTCCATTCGCTTCATCGACGGTCTAGGCATTTGGGAGACACTTCAGGACAGCGCTGCGGCTCTCAGCACGATGCAGATCCTGGACGGCACCAAGCGGCTACTGCGTGCGCCGCCGGCCCAGTTCCGGGCGGCTGATGTAGGTCTCTACGCCTTTGGCTACAATATCCCTAATCAGGACCTTATGACGGTACTGAGATCTGCTATCGCTTCTGAGCCCAATCTGCAACGCATCGACGCGAGCCTCGACACCCTGAGTATTGGAAACGACTCGGTCGCGCTTTCACTGAATAATGGGAGCAATCTCTCCGCCGAGTTCGTCGTGGCAGCAGACGGTCGGGGATCGCGCGTACGCGAACTCGCCGGGATTTCGACCCGACGGTGGGCCTATCCCCAGACGGCAGTCGTGCTCAACTTCTCCCACGAACAGCCTCACAACAATGTTTCCACGGAGTTTCATACCGAGACCGGGCCATTCACACAGGTTCCTCTGCCAGGCAAGCGTTCCAGCCTCGTCTGGGTCGTCAAGCCGCAAGAGGCGGAGAGACTTCTTGCGTTGCCGCTGGCAGAACTCTCTCTGGCTGTCGAGACGCGCATGCAATCCATGCTTGGACAGGTTTCCGTTGAAGGAGCGCCAGAAGCCTGGCCGCTTTCCAGCCTCATGGCGGAACGTTTTGGTAAAGGCCGTGTCGCACTCATTGGCGAAGCCGCACATGCATTTCCCCCGATTGGCGCGCAGGGCCTCAACCTTTCACTGCGCGATGTCATGGAACTGGTGAAGCTTCTGAGTTCTCCGACGAAGGCTGCGATTACCGCTGATGCCGGGGATCGTTTCAACCGCCAGCGCCGCGCCGATGTCATGACACGCACGTTCGGCGTCGATCTCCTGAACCGCTCCCTGCTGTCGGATTTCCTGCCAATGCAGGTGGCCCGTGCCGCTGGTCTGCATCTTTTGACGGCTTCCGGTCCCCTGCGCAATATTCTGATGCGCGAAGGAATTGAGCCCGGGCGGAGCTTCAAGGATCTGGCTGAGAGTTTAAGGCGTCCATTCAACCGTCAAAAAGCCGGATGAAATAAGGTAGAGCACGACCGGCAAAGTCAGGACCGACAATAGCGTCGTGATCAGGACTGTTGCCGACGCCCTTTCCTGCCAGACATTGTAGTGCTGACTGATGACAAAGACGTTCGTGGCTGTCGGCAGCG